>RPSH01000001.1 GCA_003946805.1 Bacillus sp. 2B10
GCAGCCTTCTTCTGTCATGCTCGCGGCGAGCGGTTTCGGTCCAGCCCATATGATCCCCGTGGTCTTCGCAACCCTCGGTGAATCACAACTGGCTGAAATCGCTCAACCTAATTTCCGGTTGGGCTCTCAGGAAATCGAGCCGTTGGAAGATGTGGCTGAGATCACGCGGCAGCGCAAGGCGGGTTTCGAAGCCGAGACTGTTGCCGATACCCGTGGTTAGATCGGCCAAATGCTCTCCGATAGAGTCCTCAAACGCGGTGCTGGAGGTCCGGAAGGTCCGCGTCGCGACTTCGGCGATGATGCTGTAGATTCGTCCGCGGAGGTCATCGAAGTAGCTCGAATCCTTAATAGCGGGCACATATTCAAATTCGATTTGCCTGAGCAGGCCGTGCGCATTTGACCTTTCCGGTATGTCGACATGCGTCCGAATTTCCCGCCCGCGGCGGTTTGTCGATAGGCGATAACCCCAGTAACGGTCTAGGTGCAGTCCGCCACTTCGCCAGCGCTTCTCCCAAGCGACGATCTCGCCATTTGTTGAGTGGTACGAGGCGGGTATATTGAGCTCGAGACGAACGACTACCTCCTTCGCCGTCTTGGCTCGCTCAGGCACAAATAGGTTGTAGTCGTCCTCAAAGTTAAAAGGCTTGCCAGGGTTCGTCACGTCGTTGAAGAATAGATTAAGGGCTCGGAGGATGTTCGACTTACCGCTATCGTTCTTGCCCACAAAGACGGAGAGTCTGTCCGCAGGTATAGTTAGGCGCTGAATGGAGCGAAAATTCTCGATGTGAATTTGGTGGATGGTTACGCTCATTTATGCCCCCTGCTGCGGCAGCCCCAGCCGCGAAAGTCACTTGATTATCATGTATTTCGTTGCAGCCAAGAGCGTCCCGACCATCGGTTTCGCCGCTGATGGCCTGCACCGGCGGATGCTGCATTGCGCTACTGAGCCCGCGCGAGAGATACCCGACGTGCGTCCTTCCGCGACGGAGCATCAGAGGCTGGTACCAAGCAGACGTGCGATCACCGACTATTTGCGCCTGCACAGGGCACATATAAGCCGTCAGCCTACAATGAACGAACGTCCGGTTGTCGGAAGCGACGACATCACTCTGAGGGTCTGCATATGGGTCAGCGTTGCCGTTCTTCCGTCATTTTGCTTCCATTGCCGCGCTACTGATGGACATCGTTAGAAACAAGCTCAACGCCTTCGATGACATCCGCCCAGTAATGCATAGGAGATAGGTAAAGATCGCACGGTCCGCCATCATAGCACCAGAACCGACCGCCGGACGGCTCGCGTCCAGGCGACCAGCGCGCAAGATAATGACGAACGCCGTCGCTGACGTACAGAAGGCGGCCGTCCTTACGATCGTCCGGCATATCGTGGATAGATTGCATCATCGCGGTAATCATGACTGGCCTCCAAGCCTAATGGCAATCCTGCCAAGATAGGGATAGGTCTTGAGGCGGCAATGATGCCGGTAGACAATCGCGACCTGACCCGCGGTTGCTCATTCGGCCATGATGACGGGAAGGACGGGAGTGCCCACGACCTCCGCCGGAAATAGCAGTCGGTAGTGATCGGCCATCAGCTCATGCAGCAGCCTGTCGAGCTCCCGCCAAGTAGTGGCCCCGCCTTCAAAGCCGAACCGACAGAGTTCACGGCTTCGCTCTAACGTGTGGGGAGCGGCCACTATCACCGTGCCGGCGGGAACCAGCGTCGTTGTGGCTCCTGTCGGCACCCCCGTCACCGGATCGTGGGTGACCCGCGTGAGAGCATGCTTGTCAGAGAGCCGCTGCGTCGTCCCGTCGATGCGCACCAATTCCGGCTCGTCATGCGCGTCGATGAAGTCGAGGTGGGCCTGCAGTATCGCGGCTGCGACTTCCAGGAACGTGTCCATCAGCCTAGCTTTTCTCAGCGCCTTCGTGCGCGCGCTGTGCGTGCGGACGGCTTGCGCCAGCTGGGCCCGCTCCTCCTCAACCCGCGACAGCTCGAAGCGAATCCGTGCTCCAGGCGCTTGCGCCTTCACCGATCGGTCGGCCAGTAAGTCGTCGAGTGCCGTCACGCAGTCGGTGGCGTTGGTGGCCTTGATCAGCCTGCTGATCGCGTCGACGATGCTGTCAAAGGCGTACAACTGGCTCCGCAGCTCGACCCGGAGCCGGTAGACTATGTCTGGTATGTAGCCGTGCTCATTGGGGATCGGCAGAAGCCAGGTCGCCGCCAAGGCCCCGCGCCTGAGCTCGAAGTCCGGAAAGTTGACAGACCGCAGGAAGCGCTCGTTCTGGGCCTCGGTGCGGCTCTGCAGGCTGCGCTCGATGCGGTCCAGGATGCCGGACACCTTCCGCTCGCGGAATGGCTTTCGGTCCTTGGCGGAGAGGACGTGCATCTCCTTCCCCTTCCGCCGGACGCGCGGCAGGGCGCTCACGTCCGATCCCGTCAGCAGGTGGTACGTAATCGAGTCCTCGTTGCCGAC
This sequence comes from Bacillus sp. 2B10, assembly GCA_003946805.1. Taxonomy (GTDB): domain Bacteria; phylum Pseudomonadota; class Alphaproteobacteria; order Sphingomonadales; family Sphingomonadaceae; genus Sphingomonas. The sequence goes on from RPSH01000001.1 coordinate 2,475, forward strand.
GGTGACCAGCACGAAGAACTCTTCGATAGGTGTGCCGTCATCCGTCGCGTAGGCAGGCGCGATGTCGTGCGAGGTTGCGTCGTCCTGCGCAAACTTCGCCTGGACGATGCCCAACCGCGGCGCGAGCTCGTCGCTGAACCGGCCGCCGCCCCTGAGCTCGACCAGGAAGTCCGCGCCGTTAGTGTCGACTGAACGGGTGGAGCACAGTGAACCGCTCGAGCAGCAGTGCGCGCACGCGCGCCTCGCTCAGCGCGCCATTCGCCATCGACTTCAGCCAGGCCGGATCGGTCGTCATTGCACCTCTGGTTTTCTTCCAGTGCCACGCGGTGGCTGGATCAGCCCTTATCGGAGGCGGGGTGTGCGTTTAATATCCTTTTCGCGAACGGCAGCCGGGCAGCGGGCTGGAGCCAGCGCTTAGCACCTCCTCCGTTGCCAACATAAACGTATGGCAGAAGCTGAAGCGCTGAAAACTGGCCACGATATGGCCGGAACTGGATCTTCTTGCCAATCGGAACCTGCAAAGCCTGTCAGCCAATCGCAACCCTATGCTCGGGTATGACGTCGAGAAGGTAGAAGGCCCGGCGCGAGTCGCCTGCCGGACCGTGATGATCGCCCGAACCGCGCAGTCCTCGCTTGCGCAGAAAGTCTCGGGACGCCTCGATGGCCTTCCACGGATTCGTAGAGTTGCGATTGCCATCGGCCAAAACGGTGCGGCGATAGAAGGCGAGCAGTCCAACCTGTCGCGCGACAGACAAGCGGCGCAGCTTGGCGCGGCAATAGGTGGGCAACGGCCGCAGGATCGTCATCGCAGGTGACGCCTTTCCGGCGATCACTGCATCGATCATGGCGGGCAGCTGCTGCTCGGCCTGGATCAGGCGGCGGATGGCGACGCTCATGGCGGCCAATCGCGGCAAGCCATACCACTCGATGGCATAGGCCTTGGCCTCGACATTGCCGGTTCGGGGCGTTGCCGTACGGGCCAGGAACGGATCGGCGCGAAGCTGCGCCGCGATCCGCTGCATCATGGCGGCGACATCGGTCGGCGACAGTCTGGTTTCAACATTCTGATCAGCCCGTCCGACATGCTTGGCGGTGCGTCGGATGATGGGATCGGTGTGCTGGGTGAGCGACATGTTGACGCCCGACCAGGCTGGCTCAATCTCGTGATTGCGCCATTCGCCCGAACCGAAGAACAGGTCGATCACCGTGTCGAGCGCGACCCGGCGATCGCGCAGGTCGTTGAGCGAACCCTCGAGTGAGCGGTTGCCCGGAAGCAGAAAGCCATAGTCCGGCGTCTTGGTCAGCCGTGCACTGACCAGTTGGACGTCATGGGCGCACCAGATCAGCGCTTGCCCAACCAGCAGGTCGCGCAGGCGCTTCGTCGCGTCGGTCACCGCGTGGCTCTGCTGGAGATGACGGACGACAGACCCGAAACGCCCGCCGACCAGCGCAGTGTAAAGACCGGGCTTCTCGGCACTCAGCTGCCAAAGCCGCTTGACGTGGTCGTCGAAGGCGCGTCCGGGCGACCCATCTCCGAACCAATCTCCGACCAGTTCATGGGGTTCGAACTCTAGCCCCGTCGCTACCATCATGCGCTTCAGAAAGTGCTCGAGATCGTCCTGGGTCGTCGGGATGAGGTCCAGCGGGACCAATGCTTCCTTGGCATCGAGGATTGCAGGCGGCAGCGTGCGAATGTCGGTGGTCGACGGGCTGAAAAGGAGGCGGTCGAACCGGTCCTGGGCGACGCCACCGGAATAGATCCGTGCGTGCATGTCGCGGACCAAGCCGACGAGATCGCCGTCGCTTGCCAGCACGCCGCCGAGCAGGCTCGGCGCATCGGTCTTGCGGCCGTTAGCCTCGAGGTGATTGCGATAGGTCGGCTTCACAGGGCACGCTGCGCCGCGTCGATACGGCCCTTCAATGCGACGGCTGCCTGGGCGAGCTTTTCGCTGAGTGCGGCCATGTTCGCGAAGGCCTCATAGCCGGTGCCGCCCGCGTTGAATTCGGCATCGAAACGCGCGACCGCCTCGTCATACTCCTCGGTGAGCCGCTTGTACGCGGCGATACCCGCGTCGATCGTGGTCATGTCATCCATTGTCGTCCTCCAGGTTGGGTGGGAGCGAAGGCTCGCACCAGTAAGTCGGGTTGCCATTGTGCAGGCGGAGCCATTCGAAGGCCTCGCCGCGGTTCTTGAGATCGGGGCCCGGCACGGCGAGAAGCTCGCAAAGGGTGGCGACGAGCCCAGCTTGGCCAATGCTGATCGGCTGGGTCCGCCACGATGCCTTCGGATCGATTGGCCCGGTCTTGAGGAAGCGCTCGACCTCCTGGTCGTAGAGAGCCTTGCGGCGGCGCCACTGCAGGATACGCCCCCACTGATCGCACCAGGCCAGCCGAGTGGGATCAGCGAAGATCGAGCTGATGATGTCACCGATCATCGGTCCCGCGCCTGCCGCAATGGCGGTGGTCATCCAGCGCGCCATACGCTCTGGATGTGCGAACAGCCCGAGGAGCGCGGTGTCGCTGATGCCGTCCAGCCCCACCATGACGAGGGTGGAGCCGAGCGCATATTTGCGAGCGTCAGCCGAGCCGGGGCCGCCACGCCGCTTGTCCGCCGCGCGGTACTGACGCCGAAGCTCAGCGGCGCTTTCGGCGACGATGGCGAGCGTGTCGGCGATCCTTTGCTCGGTCGCCGCAAGGTCGTCGGCGATCGCCTGCAACCGATCAGAAGGGGTGGTGGTGACTGGGTCCATGCCCGCAAGCGATGCCGAGCCGACGCGCTGCGCGCCTCAACCCACCCCCGGTAAAACGACCAAGCCACCATCCGACTTTTGCCCAGGGTCGGTGGAGGCACCCAAAGGCAGAACGGTGTCAGAAGGTGGGAGGTAGAGGGGGTGGTGCGCGATAAAGGTTTGTTCTGCCAGAGGCAGACAAACGACGCGCCCACCCCCTCATCCGACACGAAGGGCAAGGCGGGTGACGATCGACTATGCGGTGTTGAAGGCGCGATCGGCGGATGTTTCCGCCGCGCTTGCCGATGCACGTAGCGCGCGGAACCTGTCGAGTCGCCGGAAGCGCGCGGCCGAGCGTGACGAGCGGATCGCGGAAGGCGTGCGACGTCGACGCAAGGCGATCACGGACCAGGAGGCAGACGCGTTCCTGAAGCGACGCCTGCGGATCAGGGTCGCTGACGCCGACCGCCCACGGACGGGATCACGCACGCCGCGCCGGTTGTTTACGCGTGGCGTCGAGCAGATGCTGAAGGGGACGACGGGACTGACCGACGCCCGTGGTCCCGATGGTCGCCACGCGATCCACTATTCCTTCACCCCGCGCGGCTTCGGGTCGAAGAAGGGACGGCGATGGCGTGCCGGTGAGGCGGAGCGCGCCGCACTCTATTCGGTTCGCGAAGATGCGCTGGAGGATGGGGAACTGGGCTGGTGGTCGAACATCGCCGCCGACCGCAACGAACTCGTTGCCCATTATCGCGCGTCGGAGGCGCTGGAAAAGCACGACCGTGCCAATGCCACCGTCTACATCGTCGAGGTCATCGCGTTGCCGGCCGAACTGACTGCCGTGCAACGGCGGCGGGCAGCCGAGCGCATCTGTCACCGGCTGGAAACGTTGGGGCTGGCCTATACCATCGGGATCCACTTGCCCGATGCGGCAGGCGACCAGCGCAATTTCCACTTGCACTTGGTCTACTCGATGCGGCCGTGCCAGCGGATCGCGCCCTATGAATGGGATTTCGCCACCGCCAAGCGGACCGAGATCAATACGCCGGCCGGGATCATGCAGCGCCGTTGCGCCGTGGTGGTCGCAATCAACCAGACGTTGCGGGAAGCCGGTATTGCCAAGCGCTACACGCCATTGTCCAACCGCGAGCGCGGTATGGCGCCGCCGGAACGCGGCAAGGTCGGGCAGCAGGAAACCGCGTTGGCGCGGCGGTTGGCCGCGCTTGAGGATTGTCACGCACGCTTGGTGGCATTGCAGGCCCATACGCGATGGGTGCGGCAGACGCTGCTCGATGTCGCGGACCGACTGGATGCGGCACGCCGGAAGGTGATGCGCCATCTTGCCGCGGCGTCCATCGCACTTGGCCACGACGCCGTGGAGATCATCACGCCCACAGAACGTCTCGGCAAGGTCAGAGAGGCGCTCGATCGCGCCTATGACATCGTTGGTCGTTCAACGGCGAATGCTGATCTCCACCTAGAGTCGGCGCGGCGCGAAGTGCAAGCTCGTCGCCACTTAGCGGCGACGGATATCCCAGTGTCGATAAGTGGGATTACCCGTATCGATGATCGTGCTGGCACCATCAAACGCCTGGACGCCATCGCTATGCACGCGGACGAGACTATCCAGCAGATCCATACCGACGTCACACAAGCCCGGCAGCGAATGCCGGTGATGGAAGAGCTTATTTCCGACACGGCAACCGAGAATAACAATACAGTGACGGCCGCCGGCGACTCTGACCCCGCGGCTGCTATTCGTAGTGCTGCAACGGCATATGCCGAGTTGGCGAAGGCCGAACAGGCTGCGCAGACGATCGCGCTGGCTATGGTCGACAAGGCTCTGGCTTCACTGAAGCGCAAGGCCAAGGCGATACGGCGCGACGCCAACGGACTGTTCGTGGCCGACATAGCGGTTCTGCCCATCACCGAAAGAAAGGTATTGGCCCAGCACATGGCCGATCCACGCGTGCAGGAAGCACTGGCTGACCTGTTCGCCCGCGAGATTGCGAATGCATCGATTAGCTTGGGTGAGTTGACGACCGCAGCAGTGGGCCTCGGCCAAAACGGTCGGCTCAGCAACGAGCCCGGACGTAAACGACATGACAGAACCCATGATCAAGCGCTTCCTCACCGACGCGCCGGTATCCGATCCCCGGCAGGGCTGGCCGGCTTGCGCGTCCTGCGCGCAGTCGGTGTGGATGATCGACCGCGAGACGCCGCGGGCGTTCTGCCAGACCTTCGGCGGGATGACGTTCGGCGAGGAGGCCCGGTTCATCTCGAAGTGCGAGGCGCACCAGCCGATCGCCTGACCGATACCACAGGCATCGCGGCGACCTTAACGTCCGGACAAGCCCCGGGTCACCGTGACCCAGGGACCAGGCGAGGATTGTGGGAGCAAGCGGAGGATACTGCCCAGTATGGGGCACGCCCGCCGGCTTGGCCGAAGGGACGCGCCGATACAAGTGACGGGACGGTGTCCGGCCAAGGCCGTGACGATCACGGGCGGTAAGACGCCCGAAAAGGCGCGGCAGCAACGCGAACCTGCTTCGCGAGAGAAAGCACGGGCAGCATGATCCCACCCGACCGGGCGGTGATCCTGTTGCCGAAAGCCTTGCGATGCCCTTCTTTTTTGATCGGTCCGCGCCACAACCGCGTCCGACTGCTCGCCAACATGCTCCGGCCAATCGAATGGTGGCTGCGCTACACAGTAAAGCCATCCGCTGCACGGACGATCGGCCCTTTGATGCGCTGCGAGTCCGATACACCAGGCCTATACCCGCTCGACTGATGGGGGGCGATGAGGACAGGACACGGGTTGCCTCGCAAAAGGCTGAACACGAACGGTGATCTTGGCCGACCATTTTGTTTGCGATCACGTCTGGCGCTACGATCGTCGCTTGAGATTGTTAACCTGCTCGGGATAGAGTCGGCCTGTTCGCCAGCAGGCGGACCGAGGCGTGACAACCTCGTCGGTAAGTAGCCGTATGCCCGGCCCGAACCAGTTTCGGCCGGGGAGCGGGCGTGCATGTCCAGGGCTCTTCGGGGCCTAAAGACGCTCGCGCCTGTCTTACCGCAGGTTGTCAATCTCCGGCTCACGGGCCGGCACCGCCTCGTCAATGTGGGGCGGTGCCGCCGGCTGGGAAAGCCTGTCGGCACCGACGCGAACGGGGGTTCGGTCGTGGGTGCGATGAAAAAGGGCCGGGACAAGCGGTCGACCATTATCAGAAATACGGCGGTGGTAACCGCAACGATGCTGCTGGCTGCATGCGGTGGGGGCGGTGGCGTCAATTCGCCCGGCAGCAACGCGCCCCCGACCGGGGCGCCGGCTCCCACACCTACGCCAGCGCCCACACCGCCGCCGACGGCAGCGGACAGTGTAGAGTACAAGGCATCGGCCGGCGTTGCGGCGATGAAGGCCACCTATGCCTATGACAAAGGCATCACCGGCAAGGGCGTGACGATTGCCATCGTCGATACCGGCATCGATACAACCGGATCGGAATTTGCTGGCCGGATTTCGCCGGACAGCACCAGCTTCGATCAGAAGATTGCCCGCTGCCGGACCTGCCCGGCCGAGACGGTGCGGTTCGATCTGAAGGACGTCGATGGCCATGGTACGGAGACCGCAGCCATCGCGCTCGCCGCTCGTGACGGTCGCGGCATGCAGGGTGTGGCGCCTGACGCGACGCTGCTGGCGCTCAAGATCGCCGGCCCCGACATGACGAACGTCACGGAGACGTCGGGGCCCGTGCCACAGGGCGGCGGACCGAATTCCGCCCTGATTGGTCCGGCAGTTACCTACGCGGTGAACAAGGGCGCGTTCGTCATCTCGATGAGCCTTAACGGCTCTTCCACAGGTCAGGCCGCGATCGACCAGCGGGCGGCGATGGATCTGGTGCGGACGCAGAACAAGCTGGTGGTCCAGTCCGTTTCCAACTTCGTCGACGATAACAGTTTCAGCGGACAGATTGCGGAGACCATGGTCGGCAGCGATCTGGCCAACAAAGACTGGTTCCTGTTCGGCATTCGCGTCGACAAAAACCTACAGCCGCCCTCGGGTAACGGCACGCCGGGGCCGCTCGCGGACCGTATGCTCGCCGTGGTCGCGGCGGATGTGGCGGCCGTTGGCAAGGACGGCGAAGCTACCACGGTGACTGGCAACAGCTTCGCCGCTCCTGCGATCGCCGGTGCGGCGGCGCTGCTCAAGCAATATTGGCCGCAACTGGGCGGCAAGGAAATCAGCCGCATCCTGCTCGACACTGCTACCGATCTTGGTGCGGCAGGTGTCGACGAAAAATTCGGCGCTGGCCTGCTCAATGTCGAGAAGGCGATGCAGGCACAGGCACCGGCCAGCTCCTTCGCTGCCGCACAGTCCGTACTGGCGCGTTATTCGTCGCTCAGCGTATCGGGTCCGTTCGGCGGTGCCGCCGGTGCGGCGGCGTTGGGCGAGAAGGTTGCTGGTATGACAGTCCTCGACCGTTATGGCCGCAACTTCCAAATGACGGGTACATCCGGCATCCGTGCGCAGAGTTCTGGCCTTTTGGCCGGTGCGATGCTGACGCCGGTCGATCCGCCTTGGCTGATGCCCAGTACCACCGACGCAAGGTTCGGCTTCGTATCGCCGGCCACGACTACCGGTTACTGGCAGGGCGCGCGATCAAACCGTCCGGCTTTTGCCTCTTTTTATCCGGTACCGGGGCAGACGGTCACGCTGGGCGCGAACGTGGCGATCGGCCAAAGTGCCTCCCTTGCCGGAGCACCGTTGCGCGGGATCGGTGCGACACCGGTCGGCATGTCATCGAGTTGGGCCAGCGGGGGCTGGTCGGCGTCGTTCGCGTCAGGCATCTCGCGTGATCGTCGTACCGGGCAGCGCACTATCGCGGTGACGACGCCACTTGGGATCGGCATGGAGCTGACCAACCTTGCCGAGCATGGCCGGGCGCTGGGAATGAGCGGCGGCCTAGACCTCGGGCTGGCGGGTGCCACGACGACAATCGCGACGCTGACGATGCGACGCACCATTGCCGGGGTGGCGCTTTCGGTGCGGTCGACGGCTGCTACCACCCGCGTTTCAGGCGGATCTGCCCTGATGCGCTTCGACGAGCCAGTGTTTAGCACTGCCTTCGCGGTCGAAGGCTCGCGCGGTCTGCTCGGTGGTATGGCGACGCTCGGTCTGTCCTCACCCCTTCGTGTTGAACGCGCGCGCGCCACTATGCTGGTACCGGTGACCTACGACCTGATGTCGGGGGCGCTGGCAACCCAAATGGCGAGGGTCGATCTGGTGCCAAAAGCGCGTGAACTGGATGTGGAGCTCGGCTGGTCGGCGGCACTGTCGCCGATGTCGTCGCTGCGCTTCGGCATCGCCCGCGCTTTCGATGCCGGCCATGTCGCAGGTGCGACCGACACGGCGGGATACGTGACGCTGGTGCTGCGATGACCTGCCACCTCGCCGCACGCGCCCCGCCTGCGGGCTGACGCCGCCAGTCGGCGACCAAGTCGAAGACCACTAAAATTTGCGACGTCGGCACGGCTTCCCGGCGAACGATGTCGCGCATCCAACGAACGAGGAAGATGACGATGATCAGAACGATGGCGATCCCGACAATGATGTTGCTGGTGATAGGCGGTACGGTCAGCGTACCGAGCGTGGCACAGCCGGTGAAGACGGCACCCAAGCCGGCCAAGACGCTCGACATTGCCGGCATCCGCCCCGGCATGAAGACGGCCGACGCAGTGGCGCTGCTGCAGCGGACGGGTTGGACAGTGCGTGCCAATCCTGGCGACAGCTGGGCAGAGGTCGTAGCGGACGCGGTTGCCCGACGGCGCGATCAGATGCCGCCGAACTCCGCAAGATCCGGCGTGTATAGCTATAGCGCCGACAAGGGCGAAGAGAGCGTCTCGCTCAATATCACCCCGACGCCGGACGGTGGCCGGGTTGGTCTGGTCCAATATCGGGCGCCGCAAGCTGGCCGCAGTCACGAGCAAATTCGCGCTGAGGTGATCGCTCGCTACGGCCCGTCGATCTATGGCCCGCGCCAACGGGTACTGATCGCACCGCAGGGCAAGGACGGCGAGACGATGTCGCTCGAGGTGGACTCGACCGGGATGCACCTGACGCTGTCGCCAAGCAGCGCGGCGGACCGTGAAGCCCGCGCGCTGGTCGACCGGGCGGTGACTGCCCGGCTCGGCGCGGTCGGCACCTCATTTTTAAGCGGAGCGGCACATGCCCTACCTCATCGGCATGATCCTCGGCGATGTGCTCGGGCGGATCGGGTTCTTCCGCGCGGCGGGCGCAGCGCTGCTGCTGGGCGGGGTCGCGTTCCTCGCCTATCGTCTGGTGGCGGCGAACCTCGACCCGGCGATCGCCTACGGCGGCGGCGCAGCAGCACCGCTGGTGTTGTTCGGTTGGGCGATCTGGAATCCGGCGGCGTCGCGCTTCCGGCTATGGATCGTCGACGGCGTCTATCTCGCCGCACGGCTGGCGATGTGGTGGGCTGGCATCGCTTTCGCCATCGGCCTTGTTGCAGCCCAGTTCCGTATCGACCGCTGGCTAGCGGGGGAATGGCCGCAGGCGGCGACCGCCACCCTTTTCTGGCTGGTGCAGCGGGCACTGGGCGCGCAGGTCGCCCGCTCGCACCGGATCATGGGCGAGCGCAGCATCATTGAGGTGGACGCATGAGGTATCGGCTGACGCTGCGCATAGTCGCGGCATTGATACCCACCGTCACAGTGGCTGCCGCACCTCGACCGGTCGTGCTGGAGGCAACGACGATGGCCGACTGGCGGTCGGCCAAACTCGACGGGACCGGTTGCTACTGGTCGCCGCGTCGGGGCGGACCGATCCAATTCGTCGCTGCCGGTAACACGGCGATGACCAAAGTCGGCGGTCGCATCGTCATCCTAAAACCACGACGCGATGCAAAGCCCCTTTTCCCGTTCACCCATGACGCTTGGCGGGCCGATGACCTGACCATGCGAGTCGTGGATACCGCCCGGATTCGGGCGATGGGTTACGAAACGGTCACTACCGACGCGGTGCTGATCATCACCCGTCGCAACGTGACGATCCGGCTGCGCGGATCGATGATCTGCGGCTCGTAATCCTGATGATCACGAAGGTTTGACCAACCTTTTCCTGCATTCGGTCGAATGACGATGCGCCTTCATCGCGAAGGCGAAGGTAGACCGGCCGGCCCGGCCGGGGATGATTTGGGAAGTGCCTGCGGCTGTGCCGTAGAGGCGAAATGATGGTGCGGGGCCGGCGAGCAGCCCGCCGTTCCCGGGCAAAATCAAGGTCTTCCATGTACATCGTAAATCGAGAGCGCGAGCTCGCAAAGGCGCGCGCGCTATCCGCCGCGCTCGCCATCGCCGAGCGCGGCGGTTGGCAGATCGACCGGTCGGTGCCGATCATCCCGCCGCCCTTTCGGAATTACCTGCACATCGCCGCCGCCGAGTTGCTGCTGGTGCCGTCGATCGAGCCGTCACGCGGGGATCTCGACACCGTCGAGCGCGGCACCCGCATCGCCCGGTGCGATGCGCTGGTAGTGAAAGCGTCGAGCGCCGGACATCGAACCGTTTATTGTGCGGTCGGCGAGTGGCAGCGCCACGGTACCGTCTGGCATCACGCGAAAAGGCTGTGGCTGTCGCGCAGCAACGAGGGTTGGCTGGTGCCTGACCCGGCGGAGCCGGACGAGAGTGCGGCGGTCTTCCGCCTTTCCCCCGGGCGCCTGCGCCCGATGATGCCGGCACGGCTGTCCGCCGCTGACGGAGGTTGTGATCTGATGCCGGGGCTGGCGAGGGCCGATGCTTTCCTTGCCGCCGTCTGGGCGGATCGCTGATGAGCAAGCCGCTGCCCTGGATCAGCCCGTCGGATGCCGACGACATGGTGTACGACGACCCGCTCGGCTCGACGCCGGATTTCGGCTTCGCCCTGCTGCGCAAGAGTGCGAAGGGAAAGCGGAACAGCGTCGCCGATCTGGCCCGCGCCAAGCTGCAACCGAGCAAGCCGGCTGATACGGATTGGCTGGCAGATGGCCTGTGGCCGATCACCTGCACGATGCACCGCATCGTCACCGCGCCCGGTGTCGCGGTCCCGGCTGGCGCGCTGGAAGAAATCTTCCACGGGTATGACGCCAGAGCGAAAGCGCATCAGAAATTGCTGGCGGTCGTGCTGACCATGAGATTTCCGCATAGCTGGCAACCTGCCGACATCCTTTCGCTGGTCGGAATGTACACACTGAAAAAGCTGGCGCTGCAACGCCGACTGACCAGCATGATTGTCGTGCATATGCCAGGTGACGAACTGTCCGCTCGCCGGCCTCACGCCCATGTCGTCTGCATGGCGCGCGTCCATCGCTCCTCGGGCTGGGGCGAGGTGCACCCCGATCTTGTCGCCAAAACCGCGCAGGCGCGATTCCAGCAGGAATGGGAGGGTTTCTACGACATCTGGGTGCCACGCTACCGCGACGGCTGACTCCCTGAGGGCGGGATCCGCAGCGGTCCCGCCCGCCTGCCGGGGGCAAGAGACCAAGGAAGGAGGATGCTCCCCGATCCGGGGATGAAAATGGAGAAGACGATAATGACGACCGACAAGACCGCGATCATCCGCCGCCACACCGAGGCCGTCGCCCAGATGCTGGTCGGCAGCCGCGCGATGAAGCCCGGCGCGGCGATCCTCGCCGGCGAAATGGGCGGAGCCGAAGGGCGGCTGCGTATCGGTGCCATCGCGCACAGCAGCGGCAACGATCTGATCTATCTGGATTTCGCCGATGGCGAAGACGGCTATCAGCTGACCGGCATCACGCTGTGCGCCGTTCGCGACGGCATTTGCCACCTGCAGACCGACTGCCGCCTGTATTTGAGCCGGGGCGGATCGCGAGCAATCATTCTGCCGCAGGCGGGTATCCGCAAAGCATACCGGCTGGCGCCGGGCGAACTGATCCAACTGGCCCACCAGCCGGCCGACCGTGACGAGGGCATCGCCCGCGCCGAGGCGCGGCTCGCCAAGCTGGTCGCTCGCGACGCAATCTTCACCGATCGCGCCGCCGTCCGGACCCGGCCGCTGGCAGCCTGATCCAAACCGGCTGACACGGTCGGTCGATCATCGCCTCGACCGATCATGACGGCTCAACATCCCGGTGACAGAACCTCTCTACCTATAAAGCGGACGACCTCACAAATTCGGACAGCGGCCAATAAATATTTCATGCTTCTGTCCGAGAATGCTGAGCCGTCCGCTTTATAGAGTAAGGGAGGCCGTCATCTCAGCCGTCACGCCGACAGCAACACCGGTTCAGCCGCCCGCCGATGTCTATTCGACTGCCGAGGTCAACGCGATGCTGGAGGCACTGACGACAACCGACCATCAGCGTCTGCTGCGGCGGTCGCGCTATCTGGCGCAGGGACATTACATACTTTCCGGTGACCTGCGGCAGGAGGCGTTCGTCCGAGCGCTCGACGGTCGTCGCCAATGTCGGCGCGGCTACGACATCGTGAACTTCCTGATTGGGATCATGCGCAGCCTGACCTCGCAGGAACGGGAAGCCGAACGCGACGGCCTGCACCCGGTCCCGCTCGACCTCGACGACGATACGCTGGCGATGGCCTCGTTGGCGCCCAGCCCGGAGCAGGTCGGGCATGATGCGCTGCATTACCGGCGGACCCTGGCCGCGATCCAACAGTCGATTGGGAACGACCCGCAACTGGTCACGCTGCTGGATGCGGTGCTCGACGGTGAGAAGGGCATAGCCTTGCAGAACCGGCTGGGGCTCGACGCCAAGGCCCTCGCATCGTTGCGCAAGCAATTGCAGCGCAAGCTGGCGGCCGCCGCCAAGGACAGGAGCATACCATGATCACCGAAGCGGACGAACTGATGCAGCTGCGACTGTTGGACGACTTCCTCGACGGTGAGGATGTCGAACCTGATCTGGCCGACCTGCAGGCGGAGATCACCCGGGCGCAGTTGGCGGTAAAGAAAGCGAACCTGCGCGCGATCCGGGCCAAACTCGATGCCCGCACCGACGCTCGGGTTGTCCCGATCGATCGGGCGCGTCTGCGAGCGCAATTGCAGCAAGCGATTTCGGGCGATGCCGACCTGCGCATGACGCTCGCTGCCCGTGGCAACGACGACCATGATATCGACGACCTGATCGACGATCTCGCCGAACTTGACCATGACACCGGCGATCACCCTGCGTGACGGCAAGGTTTGAACGACCTGCCGAGCGCTTACTTCATGACCTCGGCATCACCGAACCCGGCGAGATCGACGTCGAGGTCATCGCCTGTGCCGTTGCCACGGCGGTGCGCTATCGTCGCCTTGCCGTTGGCGATGCGCGGATCGTCGGTCTGGGCGACCGGGCGATCATCACGGTCGACGACCGCGCCAGCCGCGTCCGGCAGCGGTTCTCCGTCGCGCATGAACTCGGTCATTGGCACCATCATCGCGGCCAACGGCTGATCTGCCATGGCGCCGCCGACCAACAAGACGGAGCGGCGGGCTGCGAACGCGAGGCGGACGGGTATGCTGCGGACCTGCTAATGCCCCGCTTTATGCTGGAACCATTGGTTGCTGGTGTCCCGATGTCATTCGATCTCGTCTATCAAGTTGCCGCCGCGTTCGGCGTCAGCGCGATGGCGGCTGCCTTGCGGCTTGCCGGTGTTCATCCTGCGGCATTCGCGCTTGTTGTCGAAGAAGCGGACGGGCGCCGATGGTTCAGACGGTCAGCCACCCTAAACCACCGTTGGTTTGTTCGGTCGAATGCACCATGCATGAGCGTGACGGCCGATCGATGTGGATTGCCTCATCCGAATGTCCCGTTCGCTGTGCCAGCGCCGCAATGGTTCCTGGGTCAGGGCGTGAAAGACGCGCAAGCGCTCTACGCCATCGACCGGATGGCATGCGGTCGGGCAACGCATCTTATCGTGGTGGTTTAGTCCGAGGGCACGCTACGGAAGATACTTGATGGATTGTGACTCGTCCGCTTTGGGCCGCAAACCTTACATAAGCTGCCTTTCGTTCATCAGAAGCCGATCGGCTGGACGGGATTCGATCGCTGCAGGGTTGGTGAGTGCGATCAGCAACCTAGGGTTGAGACCACTTCCGGCGCCAGCAGGTCCTTGGCCAGGCTCTGCAGGCCAGCCGGGCGGTCAGGAACTGCATCGTGCGCGTCCTGCGGTCGTTCAGCCCCAAGGCGTCGGAACTTTCCTTCCCCATCCTGAAAACGTGCGCCATACACCTTAGGGGAGACAATCCGTTTGCGGGTCGTTTTCCCCGTGATCGCCATGTTGGCGGTCACAACTCTCCGGGTGCCGCTGGTGCCCTTAATGGGAGCAACATTGATGCTTACTTTTTCTCGCGCGCGCGAGCGCGCCCTCCTGTCCCTCTACAGCTATATGCGCCGTCGCCGCGAACAGCGTCAGGCTGACATCGGCGAGCACGCCATAGGGCTCGCGCTCAGCGAGCGCCGGTCCGACCCGTTCCTCGCGCGCAACGCGATCCGCAACGCCCGCTGCACGCTACTCCGCCGCGTGCGGCGCGACGTCGAGCACCGCAAAGAGCTTTCCGCGGACCCGGACGGTGTCGACTCCGCGTTCGACCGCGTGATGGCGGGTGACACCATCAGCAAGGCGGCGCAGCTGCCTTCTCCCGAGCGCCGCTTGCTCATCGCCGATTCCTTGAACATGCTGCTCGATGAGGTCGAGCGGAGGCTAGGTGCCGACGGCCGCACGGTCGCCGAGCGCTTCCAGGACCCGGTCGACGAGGTGGCCGAGGAACTGGGCTTGCAGCCTTGGCGGGTGAAGGAGTTGCGCGCCGGTGTGCGTGCGATCGCCCTGCGCCTGACCGACGAGATCCGCCCCTGACCGGGACGTGATCGCTTGATTAAAAACGGACGCCGGCGGCCGCGCTGCCGGCGTCCACACTGGGATGTTGACGATGGCCAAACCGGTTCTCAAGCCAAAGCCGCAGCCCGCGCCGCTGAAGCCCGAGCCCGTGATTCAGACGGTCCAGGCATTGTTGGCGTTGCGCGATTCCGGCTTCACACTCGCGGCCGCCTTGGCGGAGGTGATCGACAATTCGATCGAGGCGAAGGCGACCAACATCCAGGTGACGCTGCACGAGGCCGTAGGCCGCGGCGGCAAGAGTTACGTCGATTACATCACCATCGTCGACGACGGCATCGGCATGTCGCGCGAGGTGCTCGCCAAATATCTGGTGATCGGCTTCAGCACCCGTTGGATGCAGAAGACGACGATCGGCAAGTATGGCGTGGGCGCGAAGCTCGCCGCGCTGAACTTCGGCCGCTGCATCGACGTCTGGAGCAGGGAGAGCGCGAAGGGCAGCTGGCAGCACGTCAGCATGGATCTAGGCGACATGGAGGATGCCGAGAGGCGCGGAGACCCGGATGCGGTTACTATCGCGCCGCCGGTCGCCAAGCCGGTGCCGGCGAGCTGGGTTGCCAAGCCGCCCTCCGGGACCGGCACCGTCGTGATCTGGAGCGACGTCGACCGCCTTGAGGCCGGGCGCGTTCATGACAGCTTCGACGCGCTGGTGCGCGACGCGCGAAAGGAACTCGCACGGATTTTTCGTGAATTCATTAACGGGGGTCTGACACTGACGGTCAACGGGTTCGACCTGCTGGCCGCAGATCCACTATTCCTGATGTCGGAGTCCTTCGCTGACGAACTACTGGCGAAGGAGGCCAAGGCCGCCAAGCAGAAGCCGCGTGGCCACTACGCCCCCCGCCTCGTGGTAGCGGAGGAGGAGGAGATTTACATCAAGGAGGCCGATGCGTCGGCGTGGCTGACCGTCACGGTCGCGCCGCCCGAGGTCCTGCGCGAGCGCGGCAGGGGGGGCGACGCGCTAGCCCGGTCGCTCAACATCAATGAATCGCAGGGGATGATCAGCTTCGTGCGGCTGAAGCGCGAGATTTCCTACACGATCGTCCCCCGGATGTTCCCCGGCGGCATCAAGGAGTCGGATCGGTTCATCGGCATCGAGGTTGCGTTCGACCCCGAGCTTGATGAATATTTCGGCGTCCGCAACGTCAAGCACGGCGTGGTGCCGCAATACGAACTGCGCAACCGCATTCGGCAGATGCTCAAGCCGTATGTCGGCACGGCTAGGAAAGCGATCCAGGACCAGTGGCGCGAGCAGGACAACAAGGACAACTCGACTGGCGGTGAACACGAATCTGTAGTTAACCGCGCAGGCGCGGTCGACAAGGGCCTGCCCAAGGCGCGGGCGCAGCCACTGTCCGAAGCGGCAATTCTCCAAATCTACCGTGAACTCGCCAAGGACGTCGGTCACAGCGATCCGAAGGCGGTGGACGAGTATGTCGAGCGCGTCAGCGCCCGCCCGTTCACGGTGGAGACCGTGGAGGGGTCCGGCAAGGACTTCATCGACATCATGTATCTCGGCGGCAGCAAGGTCGTGGTGCGGGTCAACAAGCGACATAAGTTCTATCGCGAAATCTGGGCCAGGCTGCTGGCCGTGTCCGAGGGCGAGGTCGAGGCGTCGGACGAGATGAAGGCGCTGGCGCGCCGGGCGACCGACGCGTTCACCCTGATGGTGATCGCCTACGCCCGTGCGACCGCGATGGACGACGATCCCGAGCAGTTCGAGGAGCTCAATACATGGTGGGGCAAGTTCCTCGACACGCTCATGTCCAAGGTCGTGAGCGACGCGTGATGACAAGCGCATCCACATCCGGCCCGGCGTCGGGCCGCGGGCTGCAGCACCTTAGCGATATCCGCCCGCTGCTGATCCTGCCCGATGACGACCTGCCCGGCGAGGTGCTGATCCCGGCGTTCCGCTCGAGCACGGGCGCGTTGTGCATGATGGGGTTCTTCTCGTCCGCGTCGCTGGCCGAGCTGGCGCCAGGGCTGGCGACGTTCCTGAACGAGACCGACGGCGTGCTCCGATTGATCGCCAGCCCTTTCATCTCGGCCGCCGACCAAGCCGCGATCGAGGCGGGCACGGCCGAGGCCGCCGCCGTCGCCGACGCCGCCCTGTCGAAGGTGGTCGTGACCGAGGATGCGCTCGCGCGCCACACGCTCGACTGCCTTGCGCACTTGCTGAAGGTCGGACGCCTGCAGATGCGCGTGGCGGTGATGCGCGACGGCCTCTTCCACCCCAAGGTGTGGGTGTTCACGGACGGTGCCGATCAGCTCGCGGTCCATGGTTCGGGGAACATGACCGCGGCCGGCATGACCTCGAACTACGAGCAAATCTCGGTGTCCAAGGACTGGGCCGACACCACGCAGCACTTCGTCGTCGACAAGCTGCAGCGGCGGTTCGACCGTCTTTGGAAGAACGTCGACGACCACTGCGTCGTGCTGGGCGCCTCCGAGGCGGTGCGCGCGGGCATTATGGCAGCGCTGCGCCCGGGCGAACCCAGGGAGCCGGATTTCGGCGCGCTGTTCGACCGTGCGAAGGCCGCCGCCGTCGAGGTGGTGTCGCGTCAGCCGCGCGGCTTCGCGATCCCGGCCGGCCTGCGCTACGAGGACGGTCCGTTCGCCCACCAGGGTGCCGCCGTCCGGGCGTGGGTCGATGCAGGGCACCGCGGCATCCTTGAGATGGCGACCGGCTCGGGCAAGACGATCACGTCGATGATCGCGGGGCAACGTCTCGTCGAGGCGGTCGGTCCCACGCTCATCGTCGTCGCCGCGCCCTACCGTCCCCTGGTCGACCAGTGGTGCGACGAGATCGAGCCGTTCGGGATCACGCCGGTCAACCTGACGCTGCTGTCCGGAGCGGCCGCGCGGGCAAGCGCGCTGTCGAAGACGGCGCGGAGGCTGAAGCATGGGCTGTCGAAAGCCGAGGCCGTGGTGGTCAGCCACGACACGCTGTGCACGCCCGAGTTCGCCGACGCGACGCGCAAGCTCGGGGTGCGGCTGCTGCTGATAGCCGACGAGGCGCACAATCTCGGCCGGGAGGGTTTCATCAACGAGCCGCCCGAGCACTTCGAGCACCGGCTCGCGCTGTCGGCGACGCCCGTCCGGCAGTATGACGACGTCGGCACCGCCGGGCTGGTCCGATTCTTCGGCGACGTGGTCTACAAGTTCACGCTGGAGCAGGCGATCGGCAAGTGCCTGGTCGAATACGACTACCACCTCGTGCCGACCTACCTCGACGAGGAGGAGATGGACCGCTGGTATGACCTGACGGCGCGCATCAAGCAGAACGCCTGGCGCACCGACGGCGGCAAGCCCGACGACTACCTCGCCAAGCTGTTCCGCGACCGGCGCGAGCTGCTCGAGACGAGCGGCGGCAAGATCGTCGCGCTCGACCGTGCGCTGGGCGGACTCGATACGCGCGCTCTGCGGCACACGCTAGTCTACGCGACCGACAAGAGCCCGCGGCAGCTCGAAGAGGTGAATGCGCTGCTTCGCCGCAGGGGCATCGCCTTCCACCAGCTGACCGCGACCGAGACCGGCGACCGCGCCAAGACGAGGGCGGTGATCGCGGCGTTCCAGGCCGGCGACATCCAGGTGCTGACGGCAAAGCGGGTGCTCGACGAGGGCGTCAACATCCCGCAGATCAGGCGCGCGTTCGTGCTCGCTTCGACTACCGTCGAGCGGCAGTGGGTGCAGCGCCGAGGTCGATTGCTGCGAACCTGCTCGTTGATCGGCAAGACGTCGTCGGACATTACGGATTTCCTTGCGCTTCCGCCCGGAATGGATGCGGGCGGCCTGGACGATGACGCGAAGTCTCTCGTAAGATCAGAGCTGAAGCGCGTACAGGAGTTCGGGGGATTGGCGCGCAACGCAGGGTCGAACGACGGGCCGCTGGCGCTGACCGCGAAGCTGGTCTCGGCAGCATTCGGATGATGGGGGGACTGCAACTATGCCAATGAACGATCGCAAGATCATTTCGATCATCCTGGAGGAGGCGCAGTCGCTGCCCGAGCGGTGCGATGGCTACCGCGAGGAAGTCGTGGCCGCGATTAGCGACGTCCTGGAGAACGAGCGCCAGCACCGCGTTGCCGGCACCAACATCCAGCAGAAGATCAACGAGAAGTGCAACGCGGTCGGCCGGTATCTCGCCGAGCGCCGGGCCGTCAGCGGGGGAGACAAGGCGTGAAGCTGTTGAAGGCCCACTTCTCGAATTTCCGGCTGCTGCGCGACCTGACGGTCGACTTCTCGGTGTCGGAACAGAAGCCCCTCACCGTCGTGCGCGCCGCGAACGAGAGCGGTAAGACGACGATGCTGAACGCGCTCCAATGGGGCCTCTATGGCGACGTCGCGCTGCCGAGCGGCGGCGCCGACATGCGCCTCCACCCGATCGACTGGGACATCGAGGCCGACGGCAGCCGCGTGCCGATCATGGTGACCATCGAGTTCGAGGTGACGTCGGTCCGCCGGTCGCCGACCGGGTTCAAGGAAACGCGCAAGCGCTACCGCCTGATCCGCTCCACGACCGAGGAGATCGACGGCGACGGGTTCACCCGCGCGCAGCCCTCGGTGCGGCTGCTGGTGATCACCGACACGGGCGACACCCCGCTGACGCAGCCCGAGGCGATCATCGCAGACGAGCTGCCGATCGAGCTGCGCGACGTGTTCTTCACCGACGGCGACCGGGCGCTCAGCTTCATCGAGGCAGACGTTGCGCTCACCACCAAGCGCGACCGCGTGCAGCGCGCGATCCGCTCGCTGCTAGGCCTCGGCGTGATCAAGGATGCGATGCGGCACGTCGAGAAGGCGGCGGTCGAGATCAACAAGTCTGCGAAGAAGCTCGGCGGCAGCGACGAGCTCGGCACGATCGCCAACCGGCTCGACGAGATCGAGGTCGACCGCGAGCGGCTGGCTGCCGAGCTGGTCGACGCGCGCAGCTCGCACGCGAACCTCGACGGGCAGATCGCGGAAATCGACCGCCGCATCGCGGCGGCGCTCGCCAAGGGTGATCGCGAGAAGCTCGGCCAAGACATCGAGTCCACCCGCAAGGAGATCGGGAAGATCGATGTGCAGCTCGATGCTGCCGTCAAGGAGCACGCCGCGCTTTTTCGCGGCATCGACGTCGCGCGCGGCGTACTCGGCGCGACGCTTGCGCCGGCCTACGCCAAGCTCGACACCCTCTACGACCGCAAGGAGATCCCGAGCGCGACGATCCCGGTGCTGGAGGACCGGCTCGACATCGGCTCGTGCATCTGCGGCGAGAGCCTGTCGGAGGTCCACGAGGACGGAGCGGCGCGACGCGCGCGCGTCAACGAGCTGATCGAGAAGAGCCGCCGCGCCGACGACATCCAGAAGATGGTAACCGCGCTCTACTTCGGCGCGAAGGCGCTGCAGTCGCCGGCGGACGGAGAGGCCCGCGCCTTTGGCGAGGCGTTCACTGCCGTGGTCGAGAAGCGCGATGGCCTGCAGGACCTGCGCGACGAGAATGGCCGCAAGCTGCGCGCGCTCGAGCTGCAGCTCGACGAGATGCCGGACACCGACGTCGCGAACCTGCGGAAGGCTCGCCGCGAGTTCGAGAACCAGAAGGACCGGGTCAAGTATCGGGAAGGCCAGATCGACACGCAGCTGTCGGGACTGGTCGCCGAGCGCACCGGTTTGGTCGAGCGTCGCGACGCACTGCTGCGCGAACAGTCGAAGGGTGCCAGAATCATCGCGGAGCTCGACGTCGCCAAGGACATCACTGGTGTCCTGCGCCGCGCCTTCGACCGCATCACCGACGAGGAGCTGATCAAGGTCAGTGACCTGACCAACGAGATATTCCTCGGCATGATCGGCGCCGATCCGGATCAGGGTGCGCTAATCCGGCGCGCCGAGGTCAGCAAGGAGTTCGACATCCTGGTCTACGGTCCGAGCGACCGGAAGCTCGACCCCGACCGCGACCTGAACGGCGCCTCCCGGCGCGCTCTGACGCTGGCCTTCATCCTCGCGCTGACGAAGGTCAGCGAGGTCGAGGCGCCGAACGTGATCGATACGCCGCTAGGAATGATGAGCGGCTTCGTGAAGCGGTCCGTGCTACGCAAGGCTTCGACGCTGAGCGCGCAGCTGATCCTCTTCCTCACCCACTCCGAGATCGAGGGTTGCGAGGCGATCCTCGACGAGATGGCGGGCGAGGTGGTCACCCTCACCAACCCCGCCCACTACCCTCGGATGCTGGTGAACGATCCGAGGTCGCCGACGCGGCAAGTGCTGCGCTGTGACTGCGATCACCGCTCGCACTGCGAGCTGTGCGAGCGGGTGGACGACGAGACGCCGGTGCTGGTAGCCTGAGGAGGGAAGCGATGTCAGACAAGTATTTCAACCCGTTCGCCAGCGTCGACATCCTCGTACCCGTCGAGTTCAAAGACGAGTTCGCGCGCTACTGCCAGACCGGGGGCCGCGCGGTGATCGACCACAGCCCTTTCCCGAGGATGGTAGACCTGTGGTTCCTTGCCGTCTGCTTGGCCGCCCGCCGGAACCTTGATCCCGTCGAGATAGACCGGCGCGACACCTACAAGATCATCGACGGCAGCATCTTCTCGAGCGACCCGTGGCGCGTGCACACGCTGATGCTGATCGCCATCGCCAAGTCCGACGAGGTCGGGATCGTGGTCGAGCCGCGCAGGATGATCAACCTTGCCAACGGGCTAGCGTCCGCTGGCTTCCCGCACGTGATGGACATGCTGAAGGAGGGGGCCGCCGAGCCGATCTGGAATCTGTCCGAGGCCGTCGAGCAGCTCGAGCGCGACGCCGCCTGAGCGCGGGCGTCAGGCGGCCGCGCGGGTCCTGACCGCATTGGCGATCGCCGCGATGGCTTGCTCGATCTCGCCGGTCGTCGTGTAGCGCCCGACCGACAGCCGGATCGTCCTCTCGGCGGCGGCCGCGTCCAGCCCGATCGCGCGCAGCACGTGGCTCGGCTCGGGGATGCCCGAGGTGCAGGCCGAGCCGGTCGACGCCGCCACACCGGGCTGCAGCCGCGCGATCACTGCGTCGGCGTCGCCCTCCGGCAGCGTGAGGCTAACGTTCCCGGGATGGGAGCCGGGGCCGCCGCCGTTGCGGACCGAGCCGGGGATCACGGCAGCCAGCGACTCCGCAAGGCGATCTGACCGGCGGCGCCAGTCGTCGACCTCCGCGGCGTCGGGCAGCACCGCGCACGCCGCCCCGAATCCGACGCAGAGCGGCATAGGCAGCGTCCCGGGCCGCAGGCCGTCCTCTTGCCCGCCGCCGAAGGCGATCGGCGACAGCGCGGGCCGGGCGTGGCGGGCGACCAGCAGCGCGCCGATGCCTGCGGGTCCGCCCGCCTTGTGGCTCGAGACGCTGACGATGTCCGCATGGGCCGCCAGTGCCGCCACGGCGTCGAACGCCAATGCCTGCGCGGCGTCGACGTGCAGTAGCGCGCCGGCGGCGTGGCACAGGTCAGCGATCGCGGCGATCGGCTGCGCGGTGCCGATCTCGTTGTTCACCGCCATCACCGACACGAGCCGGACGCCTGCGCCTAGCGCGTCGGAGAGCGCGTCCAGGTCGACGACGCCTAGCCCGTCGACGGGCAGCGTCGTTACAGGCGAACCGCGGCGGGCCCGCTCGCGCATCGGCGCGATGACGCTCTTGTGCTCGGTCGCGGTCATCGACAGCGGCAGAGTCGCGTCGCGGTGGAACCCGAGGATGACGATGTTGTTCGCCTCCGTCGCGCCCGAGGTGAACACGACCTCGTCTGCGTCGAAGCCGGTCGCGGCGGCGACTTGTTCCCGGGCGCGGTCCACGGCGTTGCCCGCGCGCCATCCGAAAGAGTGCTCGCTGGAGTGCGGGTTTCCGTAAGTATCTGAAAAGTGGGCGATCATGGCTTTGAGAACGCCCGGCGCGAGACCTGCGGTCGCCTGACTGTCGAGATAGATGCCGTTGTTCTGCACGTTGACACTCCGGCTGGACTGGGGAACACAACCAGCACGTTTCGATTGACGGATTTAGCCGTCCATTCTATTAGGGACTGGATAAATCGTCCAGTGCTGAGGTTTGGTCGTGAAGAGCCTGTTGGATCAGAATGGCCTGCAGCTGCAGTTCGCAGGCCACGAGACGTTCCCGCCAAAATACGGTTGGTTCAAGAAGTCGTTTGACGCCGTCCGGCAATTGGAGGGTGCCAATGAGGTCGAGACCAAGTCCATCTTTGCATCCGGTGATGCTATTTCGAAATTTGGTGTCGGGCGGAACATGGTGCTCGCGATGCGTCACTGGGCGCTTGCTTGCGGCGTTCTTAAGCCGGTCGGCGACACGCGAAACCCTGACTATGTGACGACTTCGGTTGGCCGGTCGATGTTCGAGGACGATGGCTGCGATCCGTATCTCGAGCAGCCCGCGTCGCTGTGGCTGCTGCACTGGAATCTGGCGAGGGCGCCCGGCCGCGCCACGGTGTGGTATTACGCCTTCAGTGAGTTCAACGAGGCAATCTTCAACCGCGAGACGCTGCGCAACCGCATCCTCGCGCGCATTGACGCCATCCCCGGCGCGAAGCGTCCGGCTGACGTGACGCTGACGCGCGACGTCGAGTGCTTCATGCGCACCTACGTGCGCAAGCGGGGCGCGCGCGCGGGCGAGGATGCGCTCGAGTCCCCGTTCGCCGAGCTTGGGCTGATCTCCTGGGTCGACGTCGGGTCGGCTGCGCAGTTCCGCCGCGGACCGAAGCCGACGCTCGGCGACGACGTTTTCGCGCACGCGCTGATGGAATTCTGGCGCCAGCGATACCCGAGCCGCAGGCACCTCTCGATCGAGACCGTGGCGTCCGAGCCCGGATCGCCCGGGCGCGTCTTCCTGCTCGACGAGGACTCGGTCGCCGAGCGGCTCGAGCGCATCGACGCGGCGACCAGCGGGCAGGTCTGGTGGGACGAGTCCTCGGGACTGCGGCAGATCGCCTGCAGGGACCCGGAGGCGGTCGATCCCCTCGGGTTGCGTAACGACGCCATCGTGCAGCTGGAGGTCGCGGAATGATGTTGATCGATAGGGTCGCGGTCGCACGGCGCTTCCAGCGCGCGACGCGCGTGGACATCGACAGCCCAATCGACGCGGTCGAGGGCTTCATTATGACCCCAACCGCCGCCGCCGTGCTGCGCACGACGCTCAGGCACCTCGGCGAGCACGGCCAGGGCGCGTTCACCTGGACCGGCCCGTATGGTTGCGGCAAGTCCAGCCTCGCCGCGGTGCTCGCCGCGCTGCTCGGTCCGGGCCCGGAGGCGCGTGCCGCCGCTGCCGGCGCGCTTGGCGCCGATCTGACCTCCGAGCTTTACGGGCTGCTGGGTGGTGCCCCCGAGTTCTGCGTGATCCCGGTCGTCGGCGCGCGGCGCGACGTCGGTGGCGCCATCCGGGAGGCCCTCACGGCGGCCGGCGTCAAGCCGACCGCGGGCGGTGTGGTCGCCGACCTGTTGAAGATGGTGCGCGGTGGCCATCGCGTGCTGCTGATCGTTGACGAGATGGGCAAGACGCTCGAGCACGTCGCGATGGAGGGTGGCGACGTGCACCTCTTCCAGGAGCTCGCCGAGGCCGCGTCGCGGTCGGATGGGCGCCTGCTTGTCATCGGCATCCTGCATCAGGCGTTCGACGACTATGCGCACCGGCTGGCACGCGAGGCGCGCGACGAGTGGCTGAAGGTCCAGGGCCGCTTCGTCGACGTGCCGGTGAACCTGGCGGGCGAGGAGCAGCTCGAACTGATCTCGCGTGCGATCGTCGCCGATGTCGCCGGCGCGCCGGGTACGCTGATGGCGTCGGTCGTCGCCGAGGCGGTGACCGCCGGCCGCCGCGGATCCGCCGATGGCTTGCGCGAGCGGCTGGAGAGGTGCTGGCCACTGAACCCGGTCGTCGCCACCCTGCTTGGTCCGCTGTCCCGCCGCCGCTTCGGGCAGAACCAGCGCAGCATCTTCGGCTTCCTCAACTCGGCCGAGCCGTTCGGCTTCCAGGACTTCCTGGCGCAGACGCCCGCCGACGCCGGCACCCTCTACGACACCGACTGGCTGTGGAGCTACCTCCGGTCCAACCTTGAGCCGTCGATCCTCGCCTCCCCGGATGGCCACCGCTGGTCGACGGCGGTCGACGCGGTTGAGCGTTGCGAGGCACGCGGGTCCGATCCCGCGCAGATCCGCATCGTGAAGACGGTGGCGCTCGTTGACATGCTGCGCGAGCGGTCGGGCCTGGTCCCGAGCCTGGACGTCATCGGTGCGGCCAACCCGGACCTCGAACCCCATCAGGTCGAGCGCCACGTCGAGGTGCTGAAGTCACTGTCCATCCTTATCGACCGCCGGCATCTGGGGTCGGTGTCGATCTACGCGGGGTCCGACTTCGATCTCGATGAGGCGCTTACCCGTGCCCGTGCCGAGTCCGGGGACGTCGACCTCTCCCACCTTCGGACGATAGGCGTGCTCGCGCCGGTCCTCGCCAAGCGGCACTACCACGTGACCGGCGCTCTGCGGTGGTTCGACGTCGACGTCGCCACGACCGACGAGGCGGCCGAGCGCATCGAGCGCTATTCGCCGTCGAAGGGCGCGACCGGGCTCTTCCTGCTGCTGATCAACGCGGCGGCCGAGGACAAGAAGCGGCTGGCCGCGACGTTCAAGCGCCTCTGCGAGGGCGTCGGCGACCGGCCGATCGCGCTCGGCCTCGCCTCCGACGGCTACACGTTGCGCGAGCTCGCGATCGAGCTGGTGGCCTACGACCGGATCGCCGCGACCCGCCCCGAGCTCCGGGGTGATCCCGTCGCCCGCCGGGAGCTGTCGGGCGCTACGGCCCGCTGTGCGGCCGAGCTCGAGGACCGTCTGCGCGCCAGCCTCGACGCGACCAGCTGGCGCGTGCCGGTGCTCGGCGAGGAGGGTTTCGATCTGACGGGGCCTGCCGGCGGCGCCGCGCGGCTGGCGGCCATTGCCTCAGAGATCGCGCGCAAGCTATATCCTGAGAGCCCACGCATCTCGAACGAGCTGCTCAACCGCACCAAGCCGTCCTCGAACGCGGTGGCGGCGTCGCGCGCGCTCATGCACGCGATGGTGGGTCGCCCTACAGAGCCCCGTCTCGGGATCAGGGACTTCCCGGCGGAGGGCGGCCTCTACGCCTCGATCCTTGATAAGGCCGGCCTGCACCGCGCCGATGGCGACGGCTTCCGCTTTGCGGCACCTGCGGGCGAGGATCCCTGCAACCTGCGCTTTGCCTGGCAGCGGGCCGACGACATGCTCAAGGCGGCCGGGCCGGGCGCGTCTCTCGGCAAGCTACACGACCTCTGGCGCGATAGGCCCATCGGCATGCGCGAGGGACTGCTGCCGGTGCTATCTCTGGCCTACGTTATGTCACGGCTTGACCGGGTTACGATCTACCTCGACGAGGTGTTCTCGCCTGCCGCTTCAGACTTCCTTGTCGACCGCATGATGCAGAACCCCGACGCCATCCGGCTGCGGTGGAGCGAGTTCAGCGAACAGCAGGTCGAGAACGTCACCGCCGTGGCGCGCGTCGTCTCGGCGGCGACCGGCTCGGTGGTGCCCGCGGGCGACCCGCTCGCTGTCTCGCGCGCCCTCGTCGGGTTGGTTCTCGGCGTCGCGCCCTGGACGCTTCGCACCACGCGGCTCTCGCCCACCGCGCGGCGCGTCCGCGACCTCGGCAAGAAGGCTTCGGACCCGAACAAGCTGCTGCTCGACGACCTTCCGCAGCTGCTTATTGGCGACGGCGAGGACAAGGCGGTGGACGTCGCAGGCACGGTCGCGGCCGGTCTCCGCGAGCTAATGGACGCCTACGGCGCCATGATCGACGAGGTCCGGACTGCGATGCTCGACGAGCTGCGCGCCTCCGACGACCAGCTCGAGGAGCTTCACGAGCGCGCGGCGACGGTGATCGCGCTCACCGGCAACTACCGCCTCGACGCCTTCGCCACGCGGCTGTCGACGTTCGACGGCGGTGTCGAGGCGGTTGAGGGCGTCGCGAGCCTCGCGGCGAACAAGCCGACGAGAGACTGGGTGGACCGCGACGTCGACGCCGCCAAGGTCGAGCTGGCGGCGCTGGCGCAGGAGTTCCTGCGCGCCGAGGGGCTCGCCCACGTGAAGGGACGTCGCGGCAGGCGGGTGCGCATCGCCGTGTTCGTGAGCGAGCCCGGACGGCCGGCGCTCACGACGCAGGAGGTGTCGGTGAGCGACCGCGAGCGCGTCCGTGCGCAGGAACTGGCGGAGGAGCTCCGCGCGAAGTTGCAGGGCGCCGGCGTGTCCCGCCCGGTCATGCTCGCCGCGCTTGCCGAGACGATGTCCGGCGTGGCCGGGAAGGAGGCCGAGGTGCTGCCGATCGACGACGGCCGTCGCAGGGTGCCGGGCGCATGAGGGAGCGTCACGTCCTCGGCATCTCAGGTGGCCGCGACAGCGCGGCGCTCGCGGTACACATGAGCCAGGCCCATCCCGAGCTGGAGATGGAATACTTCTTCACCGACACGGGCAAGGAGCTGCCCGAGGTCTACGAGTTCCTGGGTAAGCTCGAGGGCTTTCTCGGCCGGCCCATCGCCTACCTCAACCCGGAGCGCGGCTTCGACTTCTGGCTCGAGGAATACAACACGTTCCTGCCGAGCCCGAAGACGCGGTGGTGCACGCGCCAGCTCAAAATCCGGCCCTTCGAGAAGTGGCTTTGGCCGGCGCTCGACGCGGGCGACAAGGTCGTGAGCTACGTAGCCATCCGGTCCGACGAGGACTACCGCGAGGGCTACTCGTCGACGCATCCAAACCTCTCGGTCCGGCTGCCCTTCCGCGAGGAGGGCATCGACAAGGCGGCGGTCAACGAGATCCTCGAGTCCGCCGGCGTCGGTCTTCCTAAATACTATTCGTGGCGGTCGCGATCGGGTTGCTACTTCTGCTTCTACCAGCAGAAGATCGAGTGGGTCCGGCTGCGCGAGCGGCACAAGGACAGGTTCGACCTTGCCAAGGCCTATGAGAAGAACGCGCTCGAGCACGGCTCGCCGTTCACCTGGAGCGCCGGGGAGTCGCTGGAGGAACTCGAGCGGCCGGAGCGGATCGCGGCGATCGAGCGCGACCACCAGAAGCGCGTGGAGCGGCAGCGGGCGCGGATGGTGCCGAACCCGCTCCGGACCGACAACGACATGATCGACCTCGACGAGATCTACGGGCAGGCGAAGGTCTGTATCTCGTGCCACAAATAGCAGGCGCCGACGTCTGGGATGATCTTCTGCGCTCGGTTCGGACGCACCGCCACCGGGAGGCCCGGCACCTGAAGCCCGCCTGCCTGTGGGTGGTGGCGGACGGCCTCGGCAACGGATCGCTGGATCCCGACGACCTCGACCCAGGCATGGTAATCGAGGCGCTCGCGGCAGTGCTAGTCGAGGCCGGGCTGCCGGTACCGGACCGGCTGTGGCGGCCGCTGTGGCACCTCACCAACGACGGGGCGTGGGACTTTTTGGCCGAGGGCGGCCGATTGGAGCCGGCGGACTTCGGACCCGGACGCAAGCCGGAGACGATCTCGTCGGTCCTGACCCGGACTGACCGCATCGCGGTGAGCCCCGGGCTAAGCGGTGCCTGGCGTTCGGCGAGCGGGCGGGAGACCCTGCAGGATGGACTGCTGGAGATGCTGGCCGACGGTGACGACAACTCGAGGGCGACGGCGCGCTCGCTCATGCCTGGCTTGCCCGCCTCGAGCCATTCCGCCCCTGCGCTAGGGCGCGCCACGCGGACCCAGGGTCGTGTGAGCGATGTCGCCGTCCGCAGGGCCGTGGAGCTTCGCGCGATGGCGGTAACTGCCGAGCGCTATGTTGAGGAAGGCTGGATCGTCGTGGACGTTTCGTCCGCCGAGAGCCATGACCTCCTCTGCACACGCGGCCCCGAGCGCCTGCTGGTCGAGGTAAAGGGAACGGCGGGGCTCGGCGGGCGCGTCTTCCTGACGGCGAATGAGGTTTCGCTCGCGCAAGGCCCTCAGCCGACGGCCCTTGCCATCGTCTCACTTGTGAAGCTTGCGCGGGACGGCCAGGCAGTGGCGGCGCACGGCGGTTCGCTGAAGATCATCGACCCGTGGTCGCCTGCCCAAGGCGACCTGCAGCCCGTGACCTACAGATACCGGGTCCCCGCGACGTGACCGCCGAAGCTGCGACCCTCGCCTTCTACGACAGGAACGCCGAAGCCTACGCCACCTCTACGGTCGGCCTCGACATGTCCGAGGACCATGACAGGTTCCTCCGCCGACTGCCGCCCGGTGGGCTCATACTCGACGCCGGCTCGGGGTCCGGCCGGGACACGCTCGCGTTCATCCGCGCGGGCTTCCGCGTCGAGGCGTTCGACGCTTCGCCGGGCATGTGCCGGTTCAGCACCGAGCTGACCGGACAGCCGACGGCGCACATGTCCTTCGTCGATGTAGCGTGG
This sequence comes from Bacillus sp. 2B10, assembly GCA_003946805.1. Classification (GTDB taxonomy): domain Bacteria; phylum Pseudomonadota; class Alphaproteobacteria; order Sphingomonadales; family Sphingomonadaceae; genus Sphingomonas. The sequence goes on from RPSH01000001.1 coordinate 31,507, forward strand.
ACGGACAGGTTCGACGGCGTGTGGGCCAGCGCGTCGCTACTGCACCTCGCGCCTGACGAACTCATGGACGCGTGGGGCCGCCTTGCGCGCGCATTGGCTCGGGGAGGCTCAATCTACGCCTCGTTCAAGGTGGGTGCGGGGGTCAATGTCGGCTGGGACGGACGCACCTTTCACCTCGTCGACGAGCCTTCGCTGGAGGCGCTGCTCCTTGCTGGGGCACTGGAAGACGCCGACATCAGGACGAGAGCATCGGTGTCGGGCGCAGGCGACGCGTGGCTGAGCGTGGTGGCGACGAGGCGCGCCTGATCACTTACCTTTTCCCCGGTACGTCACCGACCACACCTTGAAGAATGGCCGGAATGGGTCGACAAGAGTATACGCGTGAGCGTCTGAATGTGGGTCTTTCTTGCCTAAACGTATTAACCGTGCGGACCTATGCGTTTTCACGACCAGCTTTTAGGCTGGCTAAGTTGACGCTTGAAATCCTGCGACTCGCCATCGCTCGCGGATGGCAAGCGAAAGCGATCACGAACAACGAGAGGTAGCGAACGTCGAAGCGCAGCTTCGATGCTGCCTCGACATGCCGCCTTCGTCTGGACAACCCGCCGTCACCCGGCGGGAATGCATGCTCGTGCTCGACGCGCTCGCCGGTGAGTTCGATTCACTGTTCGAACACAGATAGGGACAGGAAAATTGGCAAAAGCCAACCGCAGCCGGACCAGGGCTTTCGCGTATATGCGCTTGTCGGTCGACAAGGAGGGCGGTGCGCCTCAGAGCATCGATGCCCAGCGCAGTGCCATTCTCGCCTATGCGGCCAAGCATGACATTATGATCGTCGAGGAGTTTGCCGACGCCGGCTTCAGCGGTCAGACCGATAAGCGACCCGAGTTTCAGCGGCTGGTGCAGAGGGCCACCGCGCCCGATCATCCGGTCGATCTGGTCCTGATGTTCATGTTCAGCCGTATGGCCAGAAACATGCGACTGTTCTTCGACGTCGTGGGCAAACTGGACGACGCAGGCGTCGAGGTTCGGTCGATCACCGAGGACTTCGGCCAGGGCCGTGGCCAGCGGATCGGCCGGACGATCACGGCAATGATGAACGAGGAGCAGGCGCGCGATGCGGCGATCCTCACCCGGAAGAGCCGCAGGGAGAATGCACGGCAGGGCTTCTACAATGGCGGCCCGGTGCCGTTTGGCTACCAAACCTATGTCGCCCGGCAGGACGGTGAGAAGGAACGGCGAAAGCTGGCGATCGTCGAAGCCGAAGCGGCGATCGTACGCCAGATCTTCGACTGGGCCGACGTCGGGCGTGGCGGGCGTTGGATCGTTAAGCAGTTGAACGAAGCGGGGCGAACCCTCCGCGGCGCGAGGTTCGCCAACAGCAATGTTGCCGGCATTTTGGCGCGCGAGGTGTACACCGGCGTCTATCACGATCGTACCGCCGACGACGATGGGATCACCCCGGACGTGGAAGATGCTATCGCGGTCACCTGTCCCCCGATCATTGCCCGGGACCAGTTCGATCGCGTGGCAGCCATGCGGGCGACGCGCAATCCCAAGCGAATGGCACCGCATGTCGCTGCCGGCACCACGCTACTCACCGGAGTCGCCCGCTGCGGCATGCCCGGCTGTTCGAGCGGCATGACGATCCGCACGGGGAAAGGTGGTCGCTATACCTACTATGTCTGCAACGACAAAGTGAACCGTGGCGGGACCTGCACCTGTCCGAGCATCCGGCGCGAAAAGCTCGATGGCATGGTTCTGGATGCGATCGAGGCAAAGCTGCTGGCGCGAGACCGGTTGCGCACATTGCTCGCGGGCGTTCTCGATATCTCCCAAAGCCGGCAGGCGGAACGTGAGGCAGACCTTACCCGCAGTCGATCGGAGCGGACGCGGCTCAACACTGCGATCAGTAATCTGCTGATCCTGATCGAAGAAGGGACGATGAGCGCGAGAGACCCGGCGTTTGTCGACCGCATGGCGACCAACCGGGCGGCACTGGCGGCGGTATCAAGCCGGATCGATGTGCTGGAAGCGCAACTGGCGAAGGGCAAGCGCAGGATCGACGAGCAAACGATTGACCGTTTCGGCGACATGCTTCGCAAGAAAATGCGAAGCGACGACAGCACGCTCCGTTCGTCCTACCTCAAAATGTTCGTCTCGAACGTCAGCGTGTCGGATCACGAGATCGTGATCTCGGGCCCCATGTCGAGCTTGGAAAATGGGGTCTCGGTCGGACTTCCCGTCAAAGAGGGCGCGGTGCCCATCTTTGACCGGGAGTGGTGCCGCTTACAGGACTCGAACCTGTGACCCCCGCATTACGAATGCGATGCTCTACCAACTGAGCTAAAGCGGCGCAGGCGGACTTGCCGTCTGGAGGCGGGCGCTTACCAGTGGTGCGCGTGGGTGGCAAGCGTCTTTGCGTACGCGGCGGTGCCCTGGCGCTTTACCGGACGTTTACCGTGGCGTGTGCACAACCCGGCGTCATGGGGCGGAGTGCCCATGGGGACGTAAGCTATGGACATCGTGCGCGGATCGAACGAGCAGGGCGGCAGCGACGATCGCGAAGGCGTCGGCGGCGATGTCGTGGCGGTCGGTACCGACGAGCGGCGCATGCATGTCCGCGCGTACAACTATTGGGTGTCGCTGCTGGGTGGGCGGCTATGCCCCCTGATCGACGCGCTCGACCCGGCGGGGATCGCCGACTTTGGACCGAACAGCGTGCTGCTCGACTGCACGCAGGGGCATGAGGATGCGACGATCCGCTTCCTCGGCCATGCGCTGCGCGAGGAGAGCGGGACCGATTCGTCGATCGTCCGCCTGCGCCAGGTGCCGCCGCGCTCGCTGCTGTCGCGGCTGACCGACCATTATCTGCAGATCATCGCCAATCGCGCGCCGATCGGGTTCGAGGCCGAGTTCGTCGGGCATCGCGGCTTTCCGATGCTCTATCGCGGCATCCTGATGCCGTTCTCGTCGGATGGCGAGGCGATCGACTATCTCTACGGCGTCATCAACTGGAAGGAAGTGGTCGACACTGCCACCCAGTCGCAGCTTGCCGCCGAGCTGACCGAGTCGCGTCGCGGAGCCCCGCGGCGGAGCGAACCGGCGGCGGCGTGGGCCGATGGTCCCAGCGCCGCGCTGGCCGAACCGGTGGCGCCACGGGCGCTGGTGGATCGGCTGGTGGCGGTGCGTGGCCTGGTCGAGGCGGCGCGCGGCACCGGCGAGACGTCGGCGGCAACGTACGCCGCGCTGTCCGAGGCCTATGATTTCCTGACCGCGAGCGAAAGCGAACCGGCGGGCTATGCGGCGATGCTGGTCGGGGCCGGCATTGCGGTCGATCCGCGCACGCCGGTCGATGCGCTGGTCCGGCTGACCTTCGGGGGGCTGCATGAGGGCCATGCCCGGCTGCTGGCGCGCGCGCACCGCGCCGGGGTGGACGAGGGCGAACTGGTCGAATGGATCGAGCGTACCGCGGGCCGTCCGGCGGCGGCGGTCGCGCCGGTGGTCGTGCCGATCGCGGCGGGCGACGACGACTATGTGCTGCTGCTCGCCAGGGCGGTCGACGCCGGACAAGTGCAGATCGTCGGACGGGTCGACGGCGACCCGGCGATGGTCGAGCAGGCGCGGCGCCGGCTCGGGCATTGAGCCGGCAGCGTTGCCGCGGATCGTAATATAATTACCGCACTGCGACATTTTGTTCGCAACTGCCACAGGGGTTGAGCCGGCCGACAAGGCGTCGCATAGCCCCGGTATGACTCCGCAAAGCAAGCTCGCCCGCCCCCTGGAAACGCTGCTGGTCGACAGTGCGCTGCCCGGCGAAATCGAAGGTCTGGATGCGGCGGCACGTGCCGATGCCGCGCAGTTCGTGGCGGCGACCGCTGCGCACCGTTCCCCCGGCACGGTCAGCGTCGCGCTGGAAACGCTGACCCGCGGCGAGCAGCGCCGGATGCGGCTGGCGGTGGTCAACGACGACATGCCGTTCCTGGTCGATTCGATCGCCAGCACCATCGTCGCGCACGACATCGCGATCGATCGCATCCTGCATCCGGTGATCGCGGTCGCCCGCGACGCGGCGGGCACGCTGACCGGCCTTGCCGGCGAAGGCCGCCGCGAATCGATGATCTATATCGAGATGGAGCGCGCCGAGGCGCGCGTCCGTCACGCACTGGTCGCCGAGGTCGAACGCAATCTGGAACATGTCCGCGCCGCCGTCACCGACTGGCGGGCGATGCAGGCGGCGATGCAGGCCGATGCCGCGCGGCTGACCGCCGATGCCGCCACGGCCGAGGATGCGGCGCTGCTCGGCTGGTTCGTGAACGGGAACCTGACGCAGCTGGCGCATGAGCGCTGGTCGCGCGACGGGACGGTGTCGGAACGGCTGGGGCTGTCGCGCGCGCGGCTCGACGTGCCGCTGCTGGCCGATGTGTCGCGCCAGCGGGCGATCGAATGGTTCGACGCGGGCAATGTCCAGCCGCTGCTGCTCAAGTCCAACTGCATCTCGACCGTCCACCGTCGCGCACCGGTCGACCTGGTGCTGGTGCCGGTCCGCGAAGGCGATATCGTGACCGGCATGTCGATCCATGGCGGGCTGTGGACCAGCGCGGCGTTGCAGGCCGACCCGGCCGAGGTGCCGGTGCTCCGCCGCAACCTGGCCGAGCTGCGCGCGAAATTCGGGTTCGATCCGTCGGGCCATGCCGGCAAGGCGCTGAACCACGCGATCTCGACGCTGCCGCACGACCTGACCACCGCCTTCCATCCCGAATCGCTCGAACAGCTCGCGCTGACCGCCATGTCGGTCGCCGACCGGCCGCGTTCGCGGCTGGTGCTCATCAAGTCGGCGCTGGGGCGGCACCTGTTCGCGTTCGTGTGGCTGGGCCGCGACGACGTGACCACGCAGCGGCGCCTCGCGATCGGCGACATGCTGGCGCAGGCGGCCAACGCGTCGGTGCTGAACTGGTCGATCGCGATGGAGGATGGCGAGGCGGCGCTGATCCGCTACGTGCTCGACCTGCGACAGGACGGGCGGATGCCCGACGCCGCCGATCTCGACAAGCGGATCGAACGGATGGTGCGCGGCTGGCGTTCGGCGGTCGAAGGCGCGCTGAGCGAACTGGTGCCCGAGGGTGCGACGCGGATGGCGCTGCGCTTCGCCAACGCCTTCCCGGCCAATTACCGCAATTCGAACCAGCCCGAGGAAGCCGCGCGCGACATCGTGCGCGTCGCCGGGCTGACCGACGCCGCGTCGCGATCGGTCCGGATCGTGGCCGAGGGCGGCGACCGGCTGCGGATCAAGGTCTATCGTCGCGGCGGCGCGCTGGCGCTGTCCGACGCGGTGCCGGTGTTCGAGCATTTCGGCTTTCGCGTGGTCGAGGAACTGCCGACCCGGCTGGAGGACGACGAAAAGAGCTTCATCCACGATTTCGAGGTCGCGGTCGCATCGGGCGGAACGCCGAAGTTCGACATCGCGACCGTCGAGCGCGCGATCGAGGCGGTGCTGGAGAACCGCGCCGAGAACGATGCGTTCAACCGTCTGACCGTCGAGGCGGGGATCGCACCCGCCGCGGTCGTGCTGTTGCGCGCGTGGTTCCGCTATCTGCGCCAGACCGGGCTCAGCTATGGCCTGGTCACCGCGGTCGATGCGCTGCGCCGTGCGCCGGGCGTCGCCACTGCGCTGATCGAGCGGTTCAACGCCGCGCACGATCCGTCGCGCAAGGATCGCAACGCGGGTGTCGCCGCCGCCGATGCCGCGATCGAGGCGGGGCTGGATGCGGTGTCGGCGATCGACGACGACCGGATCCTGCGCAGCTATCGCGGCGTGGTCGCCGCCACGCTGCGCACCAACGCCTTCGCGCCCGCCGCCGACGAGGCGCTGGCCTTCAAGCTCGACAGCGCCAAGGTGCCGGGACTTCCCAAGCCGCTGCCGTGGCGCGAGGTGTTCGTCTATTCGCCCCGCGTGGAGGGCATTCACCTGCGCGCCGGTCCGGTGGCGCGCGGCGGCCTGCGCTGGTCCGACCGGCGCGACGACTTCCGCACCGAGATCCTGGGGCTGATGAAGGCGCAGCGCGTCAAGAATGCGGTGATCGTGCCGACCGGCGCCAAGGGCGGCTTCTACCCCAAGCAGCTGCCCGCGCCGTCGAACCGCGACGCGTGGCTGGCCGAAGGGACCGAAAGCTACCGCATCTTCATCCGGTCGCTGCTGTCGATCACCGACAACATCGTCGACGGCAAGGTCGTCCATCCGGCCAGCGTCGCGATCCATGACGGCGAGGACCCCTATTTCGTGGTCGCGGCGGACAAGGGCACCGCGACGTTCAGCGACGTCGCCAATGCCCTCGCGCTCGAACGCGGCTTCTGGCTGGGCGATGCGTTCGCCAGCGGCGGCAGCGTTGGCTACGACCACAAGGCGATGGGCATCACCGCCAAGGGCGCGTGGATTTCGGTGCAGCGCCATTTCCTCGAAATGGGCGTCGACGTGCAGACGCAGTCGATCGACGTGGTCGGGTGCGGCGACATGTCGGGCGACGTGTTCGGCAACGGCATGCTGCTGTCGAAGGCGATCCGGCTGAAGGCGGCGTTCGACCATCGCCACATCTTCCTCGACCCCGCGCCCGACGCGGCGGCAAGCTGGACCGAGCGCGACCGGCTGTTCCAGCTGCCGCGCTCGAGCTGGGCCGATTACGACCCGACGCTGATTTCGGACGGTGGCGGCGTGTTCCCGCGCACCGCCAAGACGATCCCGCTGTCCGAACCGGTCCGGCAGATGCTGGGCGTGGTCGAGACCGAGATGGAGCCGAGCGCGCTCATGTCGGCGATCCTGCGCAGCTCGGTCGACCTGATCTGGTTCGGCGGGATCGGCACCTATGTGAAGGACCGCGCCGAAAGCCATCTCGACGTCGGCGATCCCGCCAACGACCGCATCCGCGTCGATGCGCAGAGCCTGCGCGCCCGGGCGATCGGCGAGGGGGCGAACCTGGGCGTGACGCAGGCGGCGCGCATCGCGTTCAGCGCGCAGGGTGGCCGCATCAACACAGACTTCATCGACAATTCGGCCGGTGTCGATTGTTCGGACAACGAGGTGAACATCAAGATCGCGCTCAACCGCGAGGTGATCGAAGGGCGGCTCGCGATCGAGGATCGCAACGCGCTGCTCGCGCGGATGACCGAAGATGTCGCGCATCTGGTGCTGGAGGATAACCGTCTCCAGACGCTGGCGCTGTCGGTGATGGAGAATGACGGCCCCGTCGCGGTGCCGAGCTATGTCCGCGTCATCGAAATGCTGGAGGCGGCGGGCAAGCTCGACCGCGTGGTCGAGGGGCTGAGCGGCAACGACGACTATGTCCGCCGCGCACAGGACGGTCGCGGCCTGACCCGTCCCGAACTGGCGGTGCTGCTGGCCAGCGTGAAGCTGGCGCTGCAGGAAGCGATCGAACACGCACCCCTGGCGGCCGACCCCGACATGACGGGCGACCTGCTCGCCGCCTTTCCGCGCGAGATGCAGGAGAGCCACAGGCAGGCGATCCTCGACCATCGCCTGCGTGGCGAGATCGTCGCGACGAAGCTCGCCAACCGCATCGTCAACCGGCTGGGCGTGCTGCACGTCTTCGAACTGGCCGAGGAAGAGGGCGAATCGCTGGCCGATATCGCGGCGATGTTCGTCGCGGCCGAACGGCTGTTCGACATCGACGCGCTGTACGACCGGATCGAGGTGGCCGACATTTCCGAACGCGCCCGCATCGCGCTGCTTGATGAGGTCGCGGTCGGCGTACGTTCGCAGATCGCCGACCTGCTGCGCGCCTTCCCGGCCGGCACCACCTCGGCCCATGCCGTCGCGCACCTGCAAAAGGGGGTGGCGAGCCTTGCCGGGCAGACCAGTTCGCTGCTGCGCGCCGAAGCGGCCCAGCAACGCGACCGGATCGCCGGCGTGTTGCAGGATGCCGGTGCGCCGCAGGATCTGGCGGGACAGGTCGTGCGCCTGTTCGAGATGGACGGCGCGGTCGGCCTCGCCGATCTCGGCCGTCGCCTGAAGCTCGACGAGACGCGGCTGACGCAGGCGTTCACCCATCTCGGCTTCGCGCTGGGCCTCGACTGGGCGCAGGCGGTGGCGGCGCGTATCCAGACGGGCGATCCGTGGGAGCGGCTGCTGATCGCCGGCCTCGCGCGCGATTTCCAGCAGTTGCGCTTCGACTTCCTGAACCGCAACGCCGGCAAGGACCCGCAGGCGGCTGTCGAGAAGTGGCTGGAGGCGAACCGTGACCGCGTGGCGCAGTTCGCGGCGCTGGTCCACCGTGCGCGGCAGGCGCCGGTGGCGGGTGCGGCGATGCTGGCGCAGATCGCCGGACAGGCGCGGGTGCTGCTCGCGCGGTAGTTCGATGGAAGGGGCAGGTGCTCCTATCCCCGCGCAGGCAGCAGTCCGGAGCAAAGGAAGCAGGAGAAGGCCGCCGCCCCCACGTCGTCCCGCCGCCGGCCGGGGTCTCTCCCGGCCTGCGCCGGGACGACGTTTGGGGGCGGGGGCAAGACCGGGTGACGGACAGCGGCAACTCACCGACCGGATCCCTGGAGCTTGGTCCATCCCTGTTGAAACGGGCGTCATCCCGGCGAAGGCTGGGATCTCCCGGTGGTAGCGCGCAGCAAGAGCCGATGGAGACCCGAGCCTACGCTGGGGTGACGTCCCATACAGATGGATCAAATTTTAGCCCGCGCCGTTCGGGGCGCCATCTCCATCCGACGGAACGCGGTAAATTCCGGAATTGGTAGCGCTAAGAACCATTTGTATGACATAGGAACTCGCGATAGAGAGCGGTGACAACGCTGTCGGTGCCGGGCCAACCGTGCATCGCAACCAGCGGACCAGAGGAGGGCGATATGGCGATGTGGCGCAGATGGGCGATGGCAGGCGCGGCATGGGCGATGGTCGCGGCACCGGTCGCCGCGATGGCGCAGGGCACGCTGCCGAAGCTGGTTGCGAAGGATGGCCGCCACGCGCTGCTGGTCGATGGCGCGCCGTTCCTGATGCTGGGCGTGCAGGCGAATAATTCGAGCAACTATCCCGAAATGCTGCCGCAGGTCTGGCCGATGGTCGAACGGCTCCACGCCAACACGCTGGAAATTCCGGTCGCGTGGGAACAGATCGAGCCGGTCGAGGGCCGGTTCGATTTCGGTTATCTCGACGCGCTGCTGCCGCAGGCGCGCGAACGCGGCGTGAAGATCGTGCTGCTGTGGTTCGGCACGTGGAAGAACACGTCGCCCGGCTATGTGCCGGCATGGGTCAAGACCGACAATGCCCGGTTCCCGCGGATGCGGACCAGGGAAGGCAAGACGCATTACGCGATGTCGCCCCATGGCGCACAGACGCTGGCGGCGGACCGCAAGGCGTTCGTGGCGTTGATGCGCTACCTGAAAGACAAGGATCCCGACAACACGGTCATCATGGTCCAGCCCGAGAACGAGGTCGGGGTGTACCAGCAGGGGCGCGACCATTCGGCGGAGGCGAACCGGCTGTTCGCTGGGCCGGTCCCGGCGAAGCTCGGCAAGCGCGGCACATGGACGCAGGCTTACGGCGATGGCGCGGAAGCCGCGTTCAATGCGTGGTACACCGCGCGCTATATCGACGAGATCGCCGCGGCGGGACGGGCGGTCAAGGACCTGCCGATGTACGTCAACGCCGCGGTCGGCGATCCCTTTGCGGCGCCCGGCAAGTCCGGCGGCGCGAGCGGCGGACCCGACTGGCAGGTGATCGACGTGTGGAAGGCGGCGGCGCCGCACATCGACGCGGTCACGCCCGACCTCTACACCCGCGATGCCAAGAACTATCTGAAGTTCCTCGACCATTATGCGCGGGCCGACAACGCGCTGATGGTACCCGAAACCGGCAATGCCGCCGACTTCGCGCGCTTCCTGTGGCCGACGCTGGGGCGCGGCGGCATCGGCTGGGCACCGTTCGGCATGGACGCGACCGGCTATTACAATCATCCGCTGGGGGCGGTGACGCTGGACGATGCGACGATCGAGGCGTTCGCGGCCAAATATCGCTTCCTGAAACCCATGGCGCGCGGCTGGGCGCGGATGGCCTATGCCCATCCCGGCTGGGGCACGGCCAAGGGCGCGCCGGACGCCGAACAGTCGAAGGTGATGGGCCGCTGGCGTGTCGCCGCCAAATATGGCGAATGGCAGTTCGGCAGCATGGATTCGCCGTGGCTGAAGGCGCAGCCGCCCGCTTCCGCCACCCAGCCGGTCGGCGGCGCCGCGGTGCTGCAGATCGCGCCCGACCAGTTCCTGGTGACCGGCACCGACGTCCGCGTCAGCTTCGACGCGGTCGACAAGACGCGCGGCGACACCGCGATGATGCTGAAGGTCGAGGAAGGGACGCTGGCCGATGACGGCAGCTTCCGCGCCCGCCGGGTGATGAACGGCGACCAGACCGATTACGGATTGAACTTCACTGCGCAGCCGATGCTGCTGCGCGTGACCATGGGAACGTACCGCTGATGAAGACGCTTCGCTGGACGCTGTTGTCGCTCGCCCTGTCGGCCTCGCTGCCGGCGCTTGCCGCCGATGTGGCGAAGGTGCCGGGTGGCGTCGTCGTCACCCCCGATGCCGGCCCTGCCAAGCGCGTTCGCGTGCTGGTCTATGGTCCCGACCGGTTCCGGGTGACGGCGGTGCCGGACGCGACGCTCGATACGCCCGACAGCCTGATGGTGACCGCGAAGCCCGCGGGCGACTTCACGGTCAGCGAGGCGCGCGGCGTCGTGCGGGTGAAGGCGGCGGGCGGCACGGCGGAGATCGACCTTGCCGACGGGCAGGTGCGGTTCCGCGACGCGGCCGGCAAGCTGACGCTGGAGGAATCGCCGCGCGCCGGGTTCGTGCCGGTGACGGCGGGTGGCGAGAAGTTCGTGAGCGTGCGCCAGCAGTTCAACCGCGGCACCGACGAAGGCTTCTACGGTCTCGGCCAGCACCAGAACCGGCAGATGAACTATAATGGCGAGGACGTCGAACTCGCCCAGCACAATATGGATATCGGCATCCCCTTCGTCGTGTCGACGAAGAATTACGGCGTGCTGTGGGACAATAACGGCATCACCCGCGTCGGCAATCCGCAGCCCTACCGGCTGGTGGGTGAGGGGATGCGCGTGACTTCCGGCGGCAAGCCCGGCTGGCAGGCACAATATTATCTGGGCGACCGGCTGGCGGTGACCCGGACCGAGGCGACGATCAACTACCAGTTCATCAAGGACCAGGCGAACTGGCCGGCGGCGGCCAAGGCGCAGACCGTGGCGGCGACGACAGGTCAGAACACCGCGGGCAACGCGGTGCAGACGCAGAAGGTCGTGTGGACCGGGACCGTCATGCCGACCACCACCGGCGTACAGAAATTCCGCCTCTATTCGTCGAGCTACGTGAAGGTGTTCGTCGACGGCAAGGAAGTGCTGAACCGCTGGCGGCAGAACTGGAACCCGTGGTTCCACAATTTCGACCTGCCGATGACCGCGGGCAAGGCCGCGGAGGTGCGGATCGAATGGGAGCCGAATGCCGGCTATATCGCACTGTTCCAGAACGATCCGCTGCCGCAAGCCGATCGCCATTCGCTGTGGTGGTCGTCGGACGTCGCCCATGCGCTCGATTACTACTATGTCGGCGGTAAGGACATGGACGGCGTCATCGCCGGCTATCGCGCGCTGACCGGCAAGGCGGCCCTGATGCCGCGCTGGGCCTATGGCTTCTGGCAGAGCCGTCAGCGCTATAATACGCAGGACGAACTGCTAGGCGTCGTGCGCGAATATCGCAAGCGCCGCCTGCCGATCGACAACATCGTGCAGGACTGGTTCTACTGGCCCGAGGACCAGTGGGGCTGCCACTGCTTTGATCCCAAGCGCTTCCCGAAACCGCAGCAGATGGTCGACGAAATCCATGCCAACGATGCGCGGATCATGATTTCGGTCTGGCCGAAATTCTATCCGAACACCAAGAACGCGCAGGAACTGGCTGCCAAGGGCTATCTGTATCAGGGCAATCTTATCGCGAAGGAACGCGACTGGGTCGGCAAGGGCTATCTGAACACCGATTACGACCCGTACGCCCCCGAAGCGCGCACCATCTATTTCCGGCAGATGAAGGAGGCGCTGGTCGACAAGGGCTTCGACGCGTGGTGGATGGACGCGACCGAGCCCGACATCCATTCGAACCTGTCGATCGAGGAGCGCAAGGACCGGATGGGGCCGACGGCGCAGGGGCCGGCGGAGGAGTTCTTCAACAGCTATCCGCTGGTCCATGCCGAGGGCGTGGCCGACGGCCTGCGCGTCGCCAAGCCCGATGTGCGGCCGTTCATCCTGACCCGTTCGGGCTATGGCGGCATCCAGCGCGCCAGTGCCGCGCTGTGGTCGGGCGACGTCGCGTCGCGCTGGGACGATCTGCGCGACCAGATTTCGGCCGGCGTCAACCTGTCGATGTCGGGCATTCCCAACTGGACGCACGACATCGGCGGCTTCGCGGTCGAGGATCGCTACAGCAAGAAGGACCCGGCGCATCTGGCCGAATGGAAGGAACTGAACCTGCGCTGGTTCCAGTTCGGCGCGTTCAGCCCGCTGTTCCGCAGCCATGGCGAGACGCCGTTCCGCGAAATCTACGAACTGGGTGCCGGCGACCCGGCACTGTACCAGGCGCTCGGGAATTACGACCGGCTGCGCTACCGGCTGCTGCCCTACATCCTGTCGCTCGCGGCGGAGAACTGGCACCGCGACGGGACGATGATGCGCGGGCTGGTGATGGACTTCGCCGCCGATCGCAAGACATGGGGCATCGACGACCAGTATATGTTCGGGTCGGCGTTCCTGGTGGCGCCGGTCACGCAGTTCGGCGCACGCAACCGGCAGGTGTACCTGCCCGCCGGAGCCGACTGGTACGACTTTGCGACCGGTGCGTATCTGAAGGGCGGACGGACCATCACCGCCGCCGCGCCGCTCGCCACCATGCCGCTCTATGTCCGCGCCGGATCGATCGTGCCGACCGGTGCCGAGGTCCAGTCGACCGCCGAGCAGCCCGACGGGCCGTTCGTGCTCCGCGTCTTCACCGGCAAGGACGGCGCCTACACATTGTTCGAGGATGACGGCCTGAGCGAAGGCTATCGCAAGGGGCAGTCGACGCAGATCCCGGTGACGTGGAACGAGGCGCGCAAGACGCTGACCATCGGCGCACGGCAGGGCAGCTTCCCCGGCATGGTCGCCAGGCGTGCGATGTCGGTGCGTTTCCACACGCCCGGCAAGGCGGTGGCGCCTGACTTCGCCGACAATGGCGCGACGGCGTTCGTGTATGACGGGCGCGAGGTGACGGTACCGCTCGCCGGACGGCCGCAGACGCGGTAAGCCCCTTCGTCATCCCCGCCTGCGCGGGGATGACGAGTGTTCTTGGGGAGAGGTCATGGCAGAAGCGGATCGGATCGCCTTCGGCACGCTGGACGGTGCCCCGGCGGAGGCGGTCGAGCTGCGCGCCGGCGCGCTCTCGGCGCGTATCCTGCCGTTCGGCGCGACGCTGCAATCGCTATCCATGCCCGACCGCGACGGTCACGTCGCCGATATCGTGCTCGGTTTCGACGACGTGCAGTCCTATCGCGACCGGCCGTCATGGTTCGGGGTCACGGTCGGCCGCTATGCCAACCGCATCGCCCGCGGCCGGTTCAGCCTCGACGGGCGCGACCATGTGCTGGAGGTGAACAACGCCCCCAACCATCTACACGGCGGGTCGGACGGGTTCGACCAGCGGCTGTGGGACTTGGCGGACGTCGGTCGCGACGACGCGTCGGCATGGGTGCGGCTGACGCTGGTCAGCCCCGATGGCGATGCCGGCTATCCCGGCACGCTCCATGCCAGCGCGACCTACACGCTGACGGCGGACGCGCTGACGATCGACTATGCCGCGACCAGCGATGGGCTGACGATCGTCAACCTGACCAACCATGCGTTCTTCGACCTCAGCGGAACCGGCGACGCGCTTCGCCATTTGCTGACGATCGAGGCGGACGCATACCTCCCGGTCGACGCCACCTCGATCCCGACCGGCGAGCGGCGCGCGGTGGCGGGCACGCCGTTCGACTTCCGCGTCCCCCATGCGATCGGCGAACGGGTCCGTGACGGGCGGGACGAGCAGATCGCGATCGGCCGCGGCTACGACCATAATTTCATCGTGCGCGGACAGGCCGAAACGCTGCGCCCGGCGGCCGTGCTGGCCGATCCGGTATCGGGGCGGACGATGACGCTGTCGATCACCGCGCCGGGGCTGCAGCTCTATTCGGGCAATTTTCTGGGCGGTGCGGAGCCGGGCAAGGGCGGGCGGCTGTACCGGCAGGGCGATGCGGTGTGCCTCGAGCCGCAGGCGTTTCCCGACAGCCCGAACCGGCCGGACTTTCCATCCGCCCGGCTCGATCCCGGCCGGACGTGGCGCAGTTCGATGCGGTTTGCGTTCAAGTCCGGCTGAGCTTGTCGCGGCGCGTCATGCGTCTTCGCCGTGCAACATAACGTTGCTTGACGAAGCCGGTTGCGTTTGCGAACGGCTTTAACCCTATGAAGCACCCCCTTCTCCTCGCCGCCACCGCCGCGGCCTTCGCCCTTTCGGCCTGCGGTCAGCAGCAGCCGGAGCAGCTCGACACGCGCGCGCCCGATCCGCTGGCATCGCAGCTCGCCAACCGCGCCCCGGTGGAACTGCCCCCGCCCGTCAAGGCGAGCGTGACGTTCCGCTGCAAGGACAACAGCCTCGTCTATGTCGACTTCTTCGAAGGCGACACCCAGGCGAATTTCCGCGCCAAGCAGGATGCGGCACCCGTCCGCCTGAAGGCCGAGGAAAAGGGCAAGCCGCTGACCGGCGAAGGCGGCTACAGCCTGACCGGCAGCCCCAAGACCATCACCCTGACCCAGCCGGGCAAGGCCGCGCAGACCTGCAACGCCTGATCGGATTGCCGGTGGCGGCTCCCTTCCGGGCCGCCATCGTTCGACAGCCTCACGGCCGGCGGAGCGATCCGCCGGCCGTTTCGTATGTGGTCTTGATGGTCCTGCTTCCGTTCGTCCTGAGTAGCCGCTGAGCCTGTCGAAGCGGTGTATCGAAGGACTGCCACGCGTGCTTCGACACGGGTCTTCGACTTCGCTCAGCCCCTACTCAGCATGAACGGATCGGCTGCGATCTCGACGCCTCAATACTTCACCCGCGTCGCGCGCAGCTTGTAGCGCTTGAGCGCGTCCTGCACGCTGCCGTTGCCGGCCAGATGGCCGGCGCCCACCGCGACGAAGACCGTGCCAGGGCGCTTCATCCGGTCCTCGATCCACTTGGCCCAGCGTGCGTTGCGATCGGTCAGCAGCACACGCTTGAGTTCGGGCGACACCGTCATCTCCTCGTTCATCGTCGCCGCCAGCGCATCGGGATCGCCGCGGCGCCACTGGTCGACCATCTTGTCGATCGACGTGCCTGCGGTCGGCAGTTCCTTGATCGTCTCGGTCAGGAACGTAACCTGCGCCGCATCCGACAGCGAATCGAAGAAGCCGAACTGCTGCTCCAGCGTTTCGAGGCCGGTGACCGGCTTGCCCGCCGCCTTGGCCGCCTGCGAGATCGCCTGCTCGGCACCGCTCGCCGGGTCGTAGCCCTGCTTCTGCAACGTCACCAGCGTCAGCGTGGAGGCGGCGAACCACGGGTCGAGCTGTTCGAGCGCGCCGGCGGGCAGCCCGGCATCGGCGACCGCCCTGGCATAGGCCGGGCGTTCCGCCTCGGGCAGCTTTTCGCTGAGCTTCGGACCGGTGACGTTGACCGCCGACTTCATCACCGCCGCCTGCGCCTGTTCGGGCGTCGGCATCGGGATTTCCAGCACGACCTCGTTCGACTTGTCGAATGCGGTCCGGACCGCCTCGTCGAACCACGACAGGCCGGGTTTCAGGACGTGGATCGTCCCGAACAGATAGATGGTCGTGTCCTTGTCCTTCACCACCCACAGCGCCGGATCGGCCTCGTCCGCGGCCATCGCGGCGGGTGCCGGCGGCGCCTTCGCGGTCTGGGCCCAGGCGGGCGCGGCGGTCAGCAGGCTGAATGCGGCGGCATAGCGCAGCAGGATCGAGGACATGCACATCTCCATGACGCCGGTGGCCGGCGGGTCGTGCCGGTCATAGCAGCGCGCCGCGCGCCACGACAGGAGATTTGCCGTTCGTCGACAAGGCAGGAACGTCCGGGCCCGACGCTTCGTTGGGTGGGTCTATCGCCCCGATATCAGGGCCTTGCCGGGAACTCCGCCATGTCGAACGCCACCACCCCCGACCGAGCCACGCCAGGGGGAGGGCGGATCGCCATCGGCCCTGTCGCCGCCGGACTGGCCCGCGCCATCGCGCAGCAATCGCTGCTGTTCGTCGCATCGGACGAGGTGCGCGCCGCCGCGATCGCCGACCTGTTGCGCGCGTTCGTGCCCGAAGCGGAGATCGTCCATCTACCCGCCAGCGACGCGCTGCCCGGCGACGATGCCCCGGCATCGCCCGGCAATGCCGGCGCGCGCGTCGCGGCGCTTCGCCGCCTGCGGATCGCCGATGCGGAGCAGCGCCGCTTCGCGTGCATCACCACGCCGGAGGCGACCGCGCTGCGCATCGCCGCGCCGGGCGATTTCGACGCCGCGCCGCCGGTGCTGCGGGTCGGCGATGCGATCGACCTGTCGGGCTTTGCCGAACGCGCCGTCGACCTCGGCTATCTGATCGACGACCGGGTCGACGAACCGGGCGAGGTCGCGGTGCGCGGCGGGGTGGTCGACCTCTTTCCCGCCGATGCGGTCGGCCCGATCCGCATCGCGGTCGAGGACGGCCACATCGCCTCGATCCGCCGCTACGACCCGGTCACCCAGCGCGGCGATGCCGATCTGGAGATGGTGACGATCGGCCGCGCCGCCGAACCGGTGGCGACCGATGGCGTCGCGCTGCTCGACCATGTGCCCGGTGCCGCCGTGGCGATGGACGGCGACGCGTCCGCACGGCGCGCGCGGTTCATCGATCTCGCACAGGACGCCACGCGCCGTCGCCGCCGCCATGCCGCCGCACTGATCGACGGCAAGGCATGGGGCGCGCTGCTGAACGAGCGCGAGTGCATCACCCTGAACGACGCCGCCGAACCGCCGCGCTTCGTGACCGGGCGTGCCCCGGCCCGCGCCTTCGGCAGGTTCGCGCGCGACGTGCTGGACGACGGGCGGCTGGTGCTGGCGGGCAGCCCGCGCGACCTGCGTTTCCTGCGCAAGAAGCTGGCGACGCTGGGCCGGACCGAACCGGTGACGATCGCGTCGTGGGACGAGGCGACACGCGCCGCGCCGGGCAGCGCGATGCTGCTGGTCGCGCCGCTCGACCGCGGGTTCGTGACCGACGGCGTCACCGTGGTCGCGGGCGGTGACTTGCTGGGCGGGCGGGCGCGGGGCGACGAACTGGCGGCGGCCAGTGCCAATCCGATGTTCGCCGAAGCGGGCGAGCTGCGCATCGGCGACGTGATCGTGCACGAGGACTTCGGCATCGGCTGCATCGCCGGGCTGGAAACGCTGCCGGGCGACGCCGGTGATGCGATCGTGCTGGACTATGCCAAAGGCGCGCGGCGGCTGGTGCCGGTGATGGAGGCCGATCGCATCTGGCGTTATGGCGCCGATGCCGATGCGGTGACGCTCGACGCGCTGGACGGGGCGAGCTGGCAGAAGCGGCGCGGGGCGATCGATACCGCGATCGCCGAAAGCGCGCGCGAACTGGCCGCGATCGCCGCCGACCGCGACAAGCTGCGGGTCGCGCCCGTAGCGGCCGATATCGCCGCCTATGAACGCTTCGCCGCCGGCTTCCCCTTCACCGAAACCCCCGATCAGGCCCGCGCCATCGCCGCCGCGCGCGACGACCTGGCGGCGGGCAAGCCGATGGACCGGCTGGTGATCGGCGACGTCGGCTATGGCAAGACCGAGGTCGCGCTGCGCGCCGCCGCGATCGTGGCGCTCGCCGGGCGGCAGGTCGCGATCGCCGCGCCGACGACGGTGCTGGTCCGCCAGCATGTCGAGACGTTCCGCCGCCGGTTCGAGGGCACGGGGATCGAGGTCGCCGGCCTGTCGCGCCTGTCCGATGCGGCGGAAAAGAAGCGCGTGAAGGCCGGCCTCGCCGACGGATCGATCGGCGTGGTCGTCGGCACGCAGGCGGTGGCGGGCAAGGGCGTCGACTATCGCGATCTCGCGCTGGTGGTGATCGACGAGGAGCAGCGCTTCGGCGCGAAGGACAAGGCGCGCTTACGCGAACTGGCCGACCATGTCATGACGCTGTCGGCGACGCCGATCCCGCGCACGCTGCAAGGCGCGCTGATCGGGTTGCAGCAATTGTCGGTCCTCGCCACCCCGCCCGCGCTGCGCCAGCCGATCCGCACCGCCGTCGCCGATTTCGACGAGGTGACGGTGCGCACCGCGCTGCTGCGCGAACGCACCCGTGGCGGGCAGAGCTTCGTCGTCGTGCCGCGGATCGAGGATATCGCCCCGCTGGAGGCGCGGCTGCGCAAGCTCGCACCCGAACTCGACCTGATCGTCGCACACGGCAAGATGCCGGCGGCCGAGATCGACGCGGCGATGGTGCGCTTCGCCGAAGGGGAAGGCGACGTGCTGCTGGCGACCAACATCATCGAGGCCGGGCTGGACGTACCGCGCGCCAATACGATGGTCGTCCACCATGCCGACCGCTTCGGCCTGTCGCAGCTCCATCAGCTGCGCGGGCGCGTCGGGCGTGGCGGGCGGCGGGGGCAGGTGCTGTTGCTGACCGATCCCGACCAGTCGATCGCCGATGCGACCTTGAAGCGCCTGCGCACCTTGCAGGCGTTCGACCGGCTGGGCGCGGGCTTCGCGATCAGCGCGCGCGACCTCGACCTGCGCGGGGCGGGCGATCTGGTCGGCGAGGCGCAGGCCGGGCACATGAAGCTGATCGGCATCGACCTCTACCAGTATCTGCTCTGCCGGGCGCTCCGCGCGGCGCGCGGCGAGAATGTCGACCGCATCGTCCCCGAACTGCATCTCGGCATCGCCGGCCGCCTGCCCGAGACATGGATACCAGAAGCCGAGGTGCGCCTGATGCTCTATGGCCGCCTCGCCCGGATCGAGGACGAAGGCGCGCTGGACCGGTTCGAGGAGGAGCTGGAGGACCGTTTCGGCGCGCTGCCCGAACCGGCACGGCTGCTGATCGAACTGGCGCGCGTCCGCCTGCTCGCACGCGGGGCGGGCGTGGCGAAGGTCGATGCCGGCCCCGCCGCCATCGCGCTGACCCCGCAGCACAGGGGCGACGCGCCGAAGGGCCTTACCGAAAAGAACGGCCGCTGGATCGTGCCGGCGCGGATCGACGATCCGGGCGAACGGCTGACGAAGGTGGGCGAGGTGCTGGAGGCGGTGGCAGCCTGACATCCGCACGAACCTTGGCGTCACCCCAGCGCACGCTGGGGTCTCCTGCGGCTTCTGCGATGTGCCATCACCGGGAGACCCCAGCCTGCGCTGGGGTGACGTTCGTTGCGACCACATCCCGCTGGCATCGCGGGGTGTTCTGCCCAATGATGCGGGCATGACGCAATCCATCTTCATCACCGGCGGCGGGTCGGGTATCGGGCGGGCGGTCGCCCGGTTGTTCGCGGCACGCGGCTGGCGGATCGGGCTGGCCGACGTGAACGCCGCCGGCTTGGCCGACACCGCCGCGCTGTTGCCGGGCGGCGCGGCGACGTTCGTGTTCGACGTGACCGACCGCGCCGGCTGGGACGCGGCGCTGTCCGCCTTCGCCGGGGACGGCGCGATCGACGTCGTGTTCAACAATGCCGGGATCGCGGCGGGCGGCATCTTTGCCGAAATGGCGCCCGCGGCGATCGAGCGGACCATCGCCATCAATCTGACTGGCGTGGTGTACGGCGCGCACGCGGCGCATTCCTGTCTGAAGGCCAGCGGCGGCTGCCTGCTCAACACCGCCTCCGCCGCCGGCATCTACGGCACCGCCGGCGCCGCGGTCTATTCGGCGACGAAATTCGGCGTACGCGGCCTGACCGAGGCACTCGACGGCGAATGGGCGGCCGACGGCATCCGCGTGCGCTCGCTGATGCCCGGATTCATCGATACGCCGCTGCTCGACGCGTCGCTGGCGGGCACCAACTACAATGTCCGCCAGCAGGTGCGCGCCGCGGGCCTCGAATTCACCCCCGTCGAGGTCGTGGCGCAGGCGGCATGGGACGCGGTGCATGGCGACGCGGTCCACACGCCCGTAGGCCCCACCGCCAAACGCATGCGCTTCGCCGCGCGCTGGATGCCGGGCAAGCTGCGCCAGCAGATGCGGCGGCGCTGAACGACCCTGCAAACCTGCCGTTCATGCTGAGTACCTGCTTCGACAAGCTCAGCTCCTACTCAGCATGAACGGTCAGGCGGCAGTCACTCCACCAGCGCGTCGATCGCCTGCGCCATGTCGATATCGCGATCCGACAGCCCGCCCGCGTCGTGCGTCGTCAGCAGCACGTCGACCCGGTTGTAGACGTTCGACCATTCGGGGTGATGATCGGCCTTCTCCGCCAGCATCGCCACCTGCGTCATGAACGCGAACGCCTGACTGAAATTGTCGAAGGTGAAGCTGCGGACGATCGCGTCGCGCGCGGCGTCATGGTCCCAGTCGGGCAGCCCGTCGAGCGCATCGGCGCGTTCGGCTTGGCTCAGCGGTTCCATCCATCCCCTCCCTTGTATCTGCGTGGTCCCAGCGCCTATTGCGGGAACCATGTCCGATCAAGCGCGAAGAGCCCCCGGCGCCGCCGAGATGGAAGCGTTGGCGCGTGCCGCGCTGGCGCGTATTCCCGAACCGTTCGCCGGCCACCTGTCCGACATCGTGCTGCTGGTCGAGGAATTCGCCGATGACGAGACGCTGGCGGCGATGGAGATGGAACCGTACGAACTGACCGGCCTGTACCATGGCAGTCCGGTCGGCGATAAATCGGCGTTCGACGGCATGCGCCTGCCCGATCGCATCCACCTGTATCGCCAACCGCTGCTGGCCGAATGGTGCGAGACCGGCGTCGACCTGCGCGATCTGATCCGGCACGTCGTGGTGCACGAGGTCGGCCATCATTTCGGCCTGTCCGACGACGACATGCACGCGCTGGAAGACGCCGATTGACGCTGGCCTTCAGCGACGTGACGGCGCAGCGCGGGGGGCGGGTGCTGTTCGCCGGCCTGTCGTTCGCGCTCGGGCCAGGCGGGGCGTTGCGGGTGCAGGGCCCGAACGGCGTCGGCAAGTCGACGCTGGTCCGCATCGCTGCCGGGCTGTTGCCTCCCGCGGCCGGCAAGGTCGCGCGCGACGGGACGGTCGCGCTGCTGGCGGAGGCGACCGCACTCGATGCGCAACTGCCGCTCGGCCGCGCGCTGGCGTTCTGGGCGGCACTCGACGGCACGCGCGACCGGTTGCCGCAGGCGATGGCGGCGATGGGGATCGACCCGCTCGCCGACGTGCCGGTGCGGATGCTGTCGACCGGGCAGAAGCGCCGCGCGGCGATCGCACGGGTCATCGCCTCGGGTGCGCCGCTCTGGCTGCTCGACGAACCGGCCAACGGCCTCGACACCGCCGCGCTGGACCGGCTGGAAGCGGCGATCGCGGTGCATCGCGCCGGCGGCGGGGCGGTGCTGGTCGCCAGCCATGTGCCCGTCGTGCTGCCCGATGCGCAGGTGCTGGCGCTGTGATCGCGCTGGTGCTGCGCGAACTGCGCATCGCGTGGAGCGGCGGCGGGCTGCTGCTGCCGGTCGCGTTCTTCCTGCTGGTCGCGACGCTGTTCCCCTTTGCGATCGGGCCGGATGCGGCGCTGCTGGCGCGGATCGGCGGCGGGGTGGCGTGGGCGGCGGCGCTGCTGGCGGCGCTGTTGCCGGTCGAGCGGCTGGTCGCGCCCGACATGGACGGCGGCGTGGTCGATCAGCTGGTGGTGCGCGGGTGGAGCGAGACGAGCATCGCCGCGGCCAAGACGATCGGCCATTGGCTGGGCTTCGCACCGGCGGTGATGCTGGCGGCGGCACTGTCGGCGGCGCTGCTCGGGATCGACGGCACGACGCTGCTGGCGCTGGAGGCCGGGCTGCTGCTCGGCACGCCGGGGCTGGCGGCGCTGGGCGTGGCGACGGCGGCGTTGGTCGCGGGCCTGCGCGGCGGTGGCGCGGTCGCCGGGCTGGTGATGCTGCCGCTGGCGCTGCCGCTGGTGATCTTCGGCGCGGGCGGGATCGCGGGCGGGGCAGGGGCGCTCAAGCTGCTCGCCGCGACCAGCCTGCTGCTGTGCGTCGGCGGACCGATTGTCGCGGGCGCGGCGCTGCGGATCGGACGAACCTAAATACTCCCCGCGCCGGGGAGGATCGTCAGTCGTTACGCCACCGCGCGAAAATGGCCGTCGGCAGGGCCAGCCCACGTGTTTCCTCGCGCACGCCCAGCTCGCCGCACTCCACCGTCCCGCCCAGATCGCCCAGCGACTGGCGCAGCAATTCCCCGATCGCCAGCGCCGACATGCGCACCGCATACACCGTCAGGAACAGGAACCGCGACTCGGCGTCGAGCAGCTGCCGGCAATCGGCGATCATCGCGGGCAGATGCTCTTCCAGCTTCCACACCTCGCCATTGGGCCCGCGCCCCCATTTCGGCGGATCGAGGATGATCCCGTCATAGCGCCGCCCGCGCCGCACCTCGCGCGCGACGAACTTGGCGGCATCCTCGACCAGCCAGCGGACCGGCTTGTCGGTCATCTCCGACAGGGCAGCATTGGCGCGCGCCTGTTCGACCGACTTCTTCGACGCATCGACATGCACGACGCGCGCCCCCGCTGCCGCCAGTGCCAGCGACCCTACGCCGGTATAGCCGAACAGGTTCAGGCACTCGGGATCGCCCGCCCCGTCCAGCCGCCCGCGCATCCAGTCCCATACCGGCGCCATGTCGGGGAAGAAGCCCAGATGCCGGAACGGGGTGTTGTTCGCCGAAAACCGCACCTCGCGCCACGTCAGCGGCCAGTCGCGCGGGGGTTGCTTGAAGAACTGCCAGCGCCCGCCGCCCTCCTCGTCCGAACCGGGTACGAACTCGCCATGCGCGTCCCAGTCGGGCAGGGCGGGCGCCCACATCGCCTGCGGTTCCGGGCGGATGAAGCGGTACGGGCCGTAGCGTTCGAGCTTGCGACCATGGCCGCAATCGATCAGCCCGTAATCGGCCCACGGCTCGCCGATGAGTGCGATCGGGTCCATCAGCTGCGCGGCGTCGCCCGTTCGGCGATCCAGGCGGTCACCGCGTCGAACGTCGCGGGCAGCGTGACATAGCGCTCCTCGCGCTCGAACAGGTCGCCGACCCTTGGCGGCAGCGTCGCACGGGTGCCGATCGCGCGTTCGACCGCATCGGGGAATTTCGCCGGATGCGCGGTCGCCAGCGTCACCATCGGTGCGTCGATCCCGCTGTCCAGCGCGGCGGCCAGCGCGATCGCGGTATGCGGGTCGATCGTCTGCGCGGCGTTGTCGCACGCCCAGCGCATCGCCTGCGCCATGCGGTCGCCATCGACCCGTGCGCTCTGGAACAGCGACGCCGCGCCCTGGCTCTGGGCATTGGTCAACCGCATCGCCCGCGTGCCCTCGAACCCGCGCATCTGTTCGCCCAGCGCCACGCCGTCGCGCCCGCCCAGATCGTAGAGCAGCCGTTCGAAGTTCGAACTGACCTGGATATCCATCGACGGCGTCGCGGTCGGCGTTACCCTCGCGCTCGAATAGTCGCCGTTGGTCAGCGCGCGGTGCAGGATGTCGTTGACGTTGGTCGCGACGATCAGCTTCGCGATCGGCAGCCCCATCCGCGCCGCGACATAGCCGGCGAACACGTCGCCGAAATTGCCGGTCGGGACGGAGAAGGCGATCGCCTTGTCCGGGCCGCCCAGCCGCACCGCGGCATAAAAATAATAGACCACCTGCGCCATCAGCCGCGCCCAGTTGATCGAGTTCACCGCCGACAGGCGGAAGCGACCCGAAAAACCGGGGTCGTTGAACATCGCCTTCACCAGCGCCTGCGCCGTGTCGAAATCGCCCTCGATCGCGATGTTGTGGACGTTGGGCGACAGCACCGTCGTCATCTGCCGCCGCTGCACGTCGGAGACGCGGCCGGCGGGGTGCAGCATGAAGATATCGATATTGTCGCGCCCCGCCACCGCGTCGATCGCCGCCGATCCGGTGTCGCCGCTGGTCGCGCCGACGATCGTCAGCCGCTCGGTCGTGCCGGTCAGGAACTTCTCGAACAACAGCCCCAGCAGTTGCAGCGCGACGTCCTTGAACGCCAGCGTCGGCCCGTGGAACAGCTCGAGCAGCCACTGGTCATGGTCGATCTGCACCAGCGGCGTCACCGCGGCATGGCTGAACCGGCCATAGGCGGTCTCGCACAGCGCGCGCAGCTCGGCTTCGCTGAGCGACGTGCCGACGAACGGCAGCATCACCCGCACCGCCGTCTCGGCATAGCTCAGGCCCGCCAGCCCCGCGATCTCGTCGCGGGCCAGCGTCGGCCACGCATCGGGCAGGTACAGCCCGCCGTCGCGCGCCAATCCGGCCAGCGTCGCGCCGGCGAAGTCGAGGGTGGGCGCGTCGCCCCGGGTGCTGACATACCGCATGGGGGTGGCGGTTAGCGGCTGCGGCGGCGAAGTGCCAGCAAGTATATGATGACCGCCGCCAAGGCGAAGGCGAACCACTGGATCGCATAGGCCATGTGGTTGTCGGGCAGACTGGCGGGATCGGGCCGGCGGCTGGGGGCCAGGCCGGGGGCGGCGGTGTCCGACACGATCATCGGCGCGGGCGGCGGGGCATGGCCGCTCATCCGGTCGAGCAGCGTCGGCCCGCCCGGCGCGTGGCTGAGCGTGCCGGCCACCGCGCCACCGGCCCATGCCGGCCGCAGCTTCGGATCGCTCGCCACGCCCATATCGACCTGAAACCGCTGCCCGCGCGCCGACAGGCAGGTGGCGATGTGGCGATAGCCCGACACGCCCTTTGCCGTGCGCCCGGCGCCCATCGTCCAGTCGACCACCCGCGCACAGTCGGCGGTCACCCGCGCGAACAGCAACTCGTCGGTGATCCGCCGCGGCAGCGGCCGGGCGGGCTGGTCGAGATTGGCGGTGGCGCGGGCGATCAGCACCGCCTTTTCGGCGCGGCGCTGCAACTGCCACAGGCCGAGCGCGATCATCGCCGCGACGGCGAGCAGGACGACCAGCGTGGGGACGATCGGCAGGCGCTTCATGGTTGCGGGTCGATCCGGCCTTCGCGGGCACCGCGGGCATATTCGAGCGCGAGGAGCACGCCCTTCGCCACGCGCAGCGACCCCACCACGCCGCCGATGGTCAGCGGCACCCACAGCACGACATGCACCCAGAAGGGCGGCCCGACCGACAGGTCGAGCCAGATGGCGAGCACCGTGACGATCCCCCCGAGGATCAGCGTCAGGAACGCCGCCGGCCCGTCGCCGACGTTGAACGCGGCGAAATCGAGGTCGCAGGCGGTGCAGCGGTCGGCAAAGGCGACCACGCCCCCGAACAGCGTCTTCGCCCCGCAGCGCGGACACAGGCCGCGCACGCCGCAATCGAAGGGCGCGGGTCCGCCCGCGCCCATTTGCTCAGGCATCAGCCGCCATGGATCGGTGCGCCCCAGCCGCCCCATACATAGATGACGACGAACAGGAACAGCCACACGACGTCGACGAAGTGCCAGTACCACGCGGCCGCTTCGAAGCCGAAATGCTGCTTCGGCGTGAAGTCGCCCTTGTACGCACGGATCAGGTTGACCGCGAGGAAGATGGTGCCGACCAGCACGTGGAAGCCGTGGAACCCGGTCGCCATGTAGAAGGCCGCGCCGTAGTTCAGCCCCTTGAACGGCATCGGCGCGTGGATGTATTCATATGCCTGGATGCACGAGAACAGCGCGCCGAGCAGGACGGTAAGCCACAGCCCCTTCTTGACGCCGTCATTCTCGCCCACGCCGATCGCGCCCCACAGGCCCTTCAACGCGCCGCCGCGCTGGTTGTGGATCAGCGCATGGTGCGCCCATGTCACGGTGGTGCCCGACAGCAGCAGGATGAAGGTGTTGAGCAGCGGCAGTTCGAAGGCGTTGAGCACTTCCAGCCCCGCCGGCGGCCACTGTGCCGCGACCGCGGTATTGCCCGCCTCGATCAGCGAGACGCCGTCCTCATGGCTGTACTGCACGGCGGCGGGGAACAGCGAGAAGTCGAACCACGACCAGAACCAGCCGACGAAGAACATCACTTCCGACGCGATGAACAGGATCATGCCGTAGCGCAGGTGCAACTGCACCACCGGCGTATGGTCGCCCGCCTTCGCCTCGCGGATGACGTCCGCCCACCAGAAGCCCATGCACGACAGCGTCGCGATCAGTCCCGCGCCGAACACGAGGCCGCCCAGCGCCGCCTCGTTCATCCACATGATGCCGCCCGCCGCCAGCGCGAACGCGGCCAGCGAACTGGCCAGCGGCCAGATGCTCGGGGGAAGGATGTGAAAATCGTGGTTCTTCGCGCCTGCCATCATCCGTCCCTAACGCTGTCGCGCCTGTGCCGGCGCGTGAATGATCGCGACCCTAGCTTGTCGTCGCGCCCGAATCCACCGGGTAAAATGTGTAGGACAACGTGATCGCGCGAATGTCCTTCGCGTCAGGATCGTCGTGGATCCTGGGGTCGACGAAGAAGATGACCGGCATCCGCACCTTCTCGCCCGGTTGCAGCGTCTGCTGCGTGAAGCAGAAGCACTGGATCTTGGTGAAATACTTGCCCGCCTGGGATGGCGTCACGTTGAACGTGGCGGTGCCGGTGACCGGGCGGCCGGACACGTTCTTCGCGGTGAAGAACGCCATGTCGCGCGCGCCGATATCGACGGTTTCCGAAGCGCGTTCGGGCTTGAACTCCCATCCCAGCGCCGGATTGGTGTTGGCATCGAAGCGCACCACGACCTTGTCGCCGATCCCGCCCGGCGCCTGGTCCCCGCGCTGCGTGGTGCCGTTGAACCCGGTCACCTGACAGAACATGCGGTACAGCGGCACGCTGGCGAACCCGACCCCGGTCATGCCGACCACCGCGGCGGCGGACAGCAATGCGGTGCGCAGGTTACGGGTCACGCGCCCATCCCTGCGCGGATCTTGACGATGGTGATCGCGAACATCAGCACCACGAAGGCGCCGAGCAGCCACGCCATCACCTTCGCGCGCTCGCGCTGCCGCGCGCGGATGCGGTCGTCATGCTCGCTCATGCCATTATCCACCGGTCGGCGACCAGCGCGCCGAACATCGCAAAGAGATACAGGATCGAAAAGGCGAACAGCCGCTTTTCGGGCTTCATCTTGTCGTCCTGCGCCGTCGTCCGCGTCGCCACCTGCACCGCCAGCACCCCGAACGTCGCGGTCAGCAGGCAGGCGACAATGCCATAGACCGGCCCGGTCAGCCCCAGCGGCCACGGCGCCACCGCGACCGCCGCCATCGGGATCGTGTACAGCCCGATCTGCGTCCGCGTCACCCGCTCGCCCGCCACCACCGGCAGCATCGGCACACCGGCATTGGCGTAATCGGTCTTCACGAACAGCGCGAGCGCCCAGAAATGCGGCGGCGTCCACAGGAAGACGAGGCAGAACAGCAGGAACGGCAGCAGCGCGACGTCGCCGGTCGCCGCCGCCCAGCCGATCAGCGGCGGGAACGCGCCCGCCGCACCGCCGATGACGATGTTCTGCGGCGTGCGCCGCTTCAGCCACACGGTATAGACCAGCACGTAGAACAGGATCGAGAGGCAAAGGATCGCGGCGGCGGCGATATTCACCGCCAGCCCCATCAGCACGACCGAGAAGATCGCGAGGCCGACGCCGAAATGCAGCGCCGATTCGCGGTCCATCCGCCCGGCGGGCAGCGGGCGGCCCTGCGTCCGCTTCATCTTGGCGTCGAGGTCCGCCTCATACCACTGGTTCAGCGCGCCCGCGGCACCTGCGCCCAACGCGATGCACAGCACGGCGGTGAAGCCCAGCACCGGATGGATCGGCACGGGTGCTGCCAGCATGCCACACAGCCCGGTGAAGACGACGAGCGTCATCACCCGGGGCTTGGTCAGCGCCAGGAAGTCGCGCCAGTCGGCGGGCAGGGTAATCGTCTGCGCGGTCATCGCCGCGCTATATCGGACTGTTGCGGCTGGGGAAAGCATTGCGCGCGTCGTCATTCCTGCGAAGGCGGGAATCCATAGACGCAGCGTCGGTGGTGCGCGCCAACGGCGGTCGGCGGCTATGGACCCCCGCCTGCGCCGGCATGACGAACGGGGGGAAGCGCGCAGGCCCTTACCGGAACCGCCCCGATAGCGACACGCCCACGATCCGCGGATCGTTGAACACCGCCGCCATATAGTTCTCGATCACGCCCTTCAGGTTCTTTTCGTTGGTGATGTTGCGCGCGAACACCGACAGCTCCCACGCGACCGACGGCGGGGCCGTCGGTCGCGAGCTGTTCGGCGCTCCCCATCCCCCTGCCGTACCCCCGCCTGCGCGGCGGTAAGAGAAACGACCTTTCGCAGCGGCATCCCGCCGGGGGAGGGCGAGTCGTCGATACGCCTTCCGGCCGAACGTCGATCAAGGGCAGGGCACCGTCCGCCCCTTCTTCAAACGAAACCCTGCGACCAGCTCGACCGGTCGTAATTGCCGATATTGGGCAGCACCGTCGTCAGGTCGCCGTCGCCCACGCCGAACCAGCGCGCCAGCGTCGACGCATATTGGTCGACCGCCATGGTCGGGATCAGCCGCCCCTGGCCGACATCGTCGGCGGTATTGTGGCCGATCGCCGGCGCGCTGCCATGGAAGCGCCTGCCCTTCACCGCGCCGCCCATGACGAAGTGCATCGATCCCCAGCCATGGTCGACGCCGTTGCCGTTCGACGCCAGCGTCCGCCCGAAATCGGACCCGGTAAAGGTCGTGACCCTGTCGGCGATGCCCAGCGCCTGCGTGGTGTCGTGGAACGCGCGCAGCGCCGCCGCGAGCCGCGCCAGCAGCACCGGCTGGCTGGCGGCGAGGTTGTCGTGCAGGTCGAACCCGCCCATCGATACGAAGAATACCTGCCGCTTCGCGCCGATATCGCCCGACACCGCGATCATCCGCGCGACCATGCGCAGCTGGTCGGACAGCGGGTTGCCGGCCGGGAACAGCGTCATCGACGATTCGGGCACCCCGGCCAGCGCATTGGCCAGCTGCGCCTGCGTATCCATCGCCCGCTTGTTCACCCGCGCATATTCCGAAGCGAACATATGCGGATTGGCTTCGGTCATCAGCCGGCCGAGCGTCGCCGCGGCGGTCGCCGAACCATAGAGCGACGTCCCGCCGCGCAACAGCGCCACCGGGCCGCCGGTCCCGACATTGTACTGGATCGCCTGCCGCCCGGTCAGGAAGACGGCATTGCCCGACGCGTTGATGCAGGTCAGCGTCGCGGCGCCGTTGCCCGACTGGTACAGATCGCCGATCCGCCCGCCCCAGCCGGACAGCGCGCCTTCCGGGCTCGACGCCTGGAAAAAGCTCTGCTGGTCGTTGTGGCTGAACAGCTTGGGCGGCACGCGGACCGACCGGTTCAGGAACTGCGCGCGCGTCGTCGGCTCGATCAGCGTGCCGACGTTCAGCGCCACCGCCAGCCGCCCCGCGTCGAACAGCGGGTTGAGCGGCGCCATCGCCGGGGCAAGCGCATAGGCGCGCCCGCCGGGGTCGGCGGCGGGCACCAGCGCCGTCGCCTGCAACGCGTCGCGGTTCAGCGCCAGGCTGCCGCGCGCCGCGGCGTAAAGCGCGTGCGACGCCGGATCGTACGGGACCAGCGTGTTGTAATGGTCGTTGCCGCCGTTCAGGAAGACGCAGACCAGCGCCTTGTAATCGCTGGCGGTCGCCGCCGCCGCTTCGCCGATCGCGCCCAGCGTGGTGACCAGCGGCGCGGCGACGCCGGCCATGCCCAACGCTGCCGAACGCTGGAGAAAGGCCCGGCGCGACACGTCGTTCAGGATGGTCGGAGCGTTCATTTCAGCACCAGATAATCGGGCGAGGCGAGGGTCAGCAGGATCGCGACCCCCGTGCGGTTGAGCATGGCGTTGTTCGCGGTCGTGGGGATGCTGTCGACCGCGGTGCGGATCGCGGTCACCGTGGACCCGCGCAACTGCCCGGCGGCGAGGATCAGGTTGACCTCGTCGACCAGCTTGCCGCTGTCCGCTGCCAGCGCCATCATCGGCGCATAATCGGCCTTCACGTCGCCGGTGCCGCCGCCGACCATCGACTGCATGTAATTGATGTACGCGATGTTGGTCTGTTCGCTGGTGATCTGGAACTCGGGCGCGACCATGCCGGCCTGCGCCATCGGCGTGCCCGGCGGGGTATAGCCCGGCCGGACGAAGCCGAAGACGCTGGGCGCGCGGCCGATCGACTGGCCCAGCCGCGCCGTGGTGCTGGTCGTGTCGCCGATCGCCCATGCGTCGCCGGGCGAGGTGACGCCGAACGCGCGCGCCCAGTTGGTGAAGCGCTGCACCGGGTCGCGCAGCCGCCCGCCGCTGGTGCTGGCGAGTGCGGCGGCATCGTCGCGCGCTTCGGGATCGAGCAGGATCGCGCGGATTACCGCCTTCATGTCGCCGCGCACGCCGCTGCCATTGTCGGCGAAGGCGGCGGCGACCCGGCCGACATAGCTGCGGCTGGGGTTGGACGTCACCATCCGCTGGATCAGCTGCCTCGATACGAACGGGGCGACGTTGGGGTGGCGAAAGAGGATGTCGAGCGCGGCATCGATCGCGGCGAACCCGCCGCCCGACACCGTCGCGCCGAGGAAGGTGGCCGGCCCCGTCTCGTTGGCCGATGCGGTGATGACCAGCGGCTGGCGCATCCGCTCGGGCGTGGTGTTGTCGTTGCTGGCGAGGGTCAGTCCGGTGAACACCCGCGCCAGCTGGGCCACGTCATCCTGCGTATAGGTTTCCAGCGGGACGCCGTTGGCAGTGCGCACCGTGCCGTCCTGCTCGAGCTGATATATGCCCAATGTGAATAACTGCATCAGCTCGCGCGCATAGTTCTCGTCGGGCAGCTGGCCGTTCGACGGATTGGCCTTGCGGCTGCCGATGAAGCTCAGGAACGACCCCATCGCCGCGTTGCGCGTGATCGCGCCCAGCAGGGTGCGATAGTTCCCGAACGCATGGTCGAGCAGCAAATCATTATACCCAGCCATCGCAAAGGCGCGCCAGGAAAGATTCATCCCGCCGATCCCGACCACCAGAAAGTCGAGCAGCGCCAGCGCGACCCGCTGGCGCAGCGGATCGCCGCCGGCGATCGCCTGCCGCCAGACGCTGGGGTCGTATCCGCTCTGCCCGTTGATGTTCGCGGTGTTGGCGGCGTCGTTATAGCCCTTGGCGACCAGCCAGTCCCAGTGGCTCGGGTCGCGCGGGCGGGCGAATTGCGCGTCGATCCAGCCGGCGATGCCGCTGCCCAGAACCGAATCGATCGTGGTGCGGCTGGCGCCCATCGTTGCCTGCGCGAGGAAGCGGCTGGCACCCTGCGCGGTCAGCGCGGCGGTCGTCGGTGACGGGCTGGGGGTCGGCGTGGGGGCCGGGACCGATACCAGTCCGCCGCCGGCACCGGTCGATCCGCCCGAATCGCATGCGGCGAGCAGCGCCGCGGCTGCGACCGCTCCGCGGCGGCTGACCGGCACCGGCGATGCCGCGTCCGCTACCTTCGGGTTCGTCGTCGCTTCGGAAATCGCAATCGGACCATCGCCGTCGATGGTCTTGTCGTCGCCGACCATGGCATCCCCCAGACCTGTGGTCCGGTGTTAGGGCGCGCATGGTTGGCG
The DNA here is from genome assembly GCA_003946805.1 of Bacillus sp. 2B10. GTDB lineage: Bacteria > Pseudomonadota > Alphaproteobacteria > Sphingomonadales > Sphingomonadaceae > Sphingomonas. The sequence continues at coordinate 63,335 of RPSH01000001.1, forward strand.
AACTGTTAATGACGCGAATTAATTTGGGCCAACAGCTTGTAACGAAAGTCGAAACGCCTGGTTTCGGATGGTACCGAAGTCGTTTCGACCGCGTGCCAAATACTTTCAGAGTTTGATCCGTCAGCATGGAGCCGCCGCCCTGGAGTTTGATCCATTCGCACGGAACGTCACCCCAGCGAAGGCTGGGGTCTCCATCGGCTCGCGCTACGCACTACCCCGGGGTATCCCGGCCTTCGCCGGGATGGCGCCCGTTTCAACAGCGATGGATCGAACTTTGGCGGCACGGTGCGTCGTTACGCTACCTTCACCGTACGAACGCCCGACATCGCACGGTAACCCGCTCCGGTCCGCAAAAGAAAAACGCCCCGGATTGCTCCGGGGCGTCGTTCGTTTCGCCGATGATGCTGCGATCAGTCGATCTTCGGCAGCGTTTCGAACTGGTGGAACGGCGGCGGCGAGGACAGCGTCCATTCCAGCGTCGTCGCACCTTCGCCCCATGGATTCCCCTCCGCCTTGCGGCCCGCCATTAGCGAGATGACGACGTTGACGAAGAAGAACACCATGCCCAGCGCCATGATCGCATAGCCGGCCGAGGCGATGTGGTTGAAGAACGCATAGGCGTCCGGATAGTCCGGGTAGCGCCGCGGCATGCCCTGCGTGCCGAGGAAGTGCATCGGGAAGAACATGACGTTCACGCCGATGAAGAACACCCAGAAGTGCAGCTTGCCCAGCAGTTCGTTGTACATCCGGCCCGACATCTTCGGAAACCAGTAGTAGAAGCCGGCGAACAGCGCGAACACCGCGCCGAGCGACAACACGTAGTGGAAGTGGGCGACGACATAATAGGTGTCGTGTAGCACGTCGTCGACGCCGCCATTGGCGAGCACGACACCGGTCACGCCGCCGACGGTGAACATGAAGATGAACCCGATCGCCCACAGCATCGGCGTGGGGAAGCGAAGCGATCCGCCCCACATCGTCGCGATCCACGAGAAGATCTTGATGCCGGTCGGCACCGCGATCAGCATCGTGGCGGCGGTGAAGTACATCTTGGTGTTCACGCTCAGGCCGGTGGTGAACATGTGGTGCGCCCACACGACGAAGCCGACCGCGCCGATCGCGACCATGGCGTACGCCATGCCGAGATAGCCGAACACCGGCTTCTTGCTGAACGTCGCGACGATGTGGCTGACGATGCCGAAGCCCGGCAGGATCATGATGTACACTTCGGGGTGGCCGAAGAACCAGAACAGATGCTGGTACAGGACCGGGTCGCCACCGCCGGCGGGATCGAAGAAGGTCGTGCCGAACTTGCGATCGGTCAGCAGCATGGTGATCGCCGCCGCGAGGACGGGGAGCGCAAGGAGCAGCAGGAACGCGGTGACCAGCACCGACCACACGAACAGCGGCATCTTGTGCAGCGTCATGCCCGGCGCGCGCATGTTGAAGATGGTGGTGATGAAGTTGATCGCACCCAGGATCGACGATGCACCGGCAAGGTGCAGCGACAGGATCGCCATGTCGACCGACGGGCCGGGCTCGCCATAGGTCGACAGCGGGGCGTAGACCGTCCAGCCCGTACCCGCGCCGCCGCCGAACATCGTGCTGCCCAGCAGCAGGAGGAAGGCGGGGATCAGCAGCCAGAACGAGATGTTGTTCATCCGGGGGAACGCCATGTCGGGCGCCCCGATCATGATCGGCACGAACCAGTTGCCGAAACCGCCGATCATCGCCGGCATCACCATGAAGAACACCATGATGAGGCCGTGGGCGGTGATGAGCACGTTCCAGAAATGCAGCGCCTGGTCGCCTTCGTGGCCCGACAGCCACGGCAGCCACTGGATGCCCGGTTCGGCCAGTTCGAGGCGCATGACCCCCGAAATCGCCCCGCCGATGATCCCCGCGACGATCGCGAAGATCAGGTAGAGCGTGCCGATGTCCTTGTGGTTGGTCGACATGAACCACCGGGCGAAGAAGCCCGGCTTGTGGTCCGCATCGTGATGGTGCGCGTCATGGCCATGTCCGTGCGCATCGAACGCATTGTGGCCGGAAAGGGCGGTATCGGTCATCTTACTGGTCCACATTGCCGACGCCGCCGCCGTTGCCGGTGGTGCGCTGGGTGGAGGGAGAGGCGGCTTCGGTCGCGTTGACGACCGGCACGTCGGCCGCGTTGCTGGCGTTCGACGTCGCGTCGGCGACGTCGGCGCCCGGCTGCGGGATCACGGCGCTGCTGGGTGCTGCGGCTTCCGCAGCGCTAGGCAGCGTCCCGCCCTTGGCACGGATCCACTGGTTGAACTGCGCCACCGGCACCGCTTCGACCGCGATCGGCATGTACGCATGGCGCGCACCGCACAACTCGCTGCACTGGCCGAAATACAGGCCGGGCTTTTCGATGGTGAAGCTGGTTTCGTTCAGCCGTCCGGGCACCGCGTCGAGCTTGATCCAGAACGCCGGGATCGCCCAGCTGTGGATCACGTCGGTCGCGGTGGTGATGAGACGGATCGGCACGCCGACCGGCAGCACGATGCGGTTGTCGACCGCGAGCAGGCGGGGACCGTCGGCATCGGTGCGGAACCGCTGGCCGGCGGCGACCTCGTTCTTTTCCTTCAGCATGTTGGCGGTCACCGACACGCCGCCATAATCGGGATATTCGTAACTCCAGAACCACTGGTTGCCGATCGCCTTCAGCGTCACCGCATTGTCGGGCGCCGGCTTGAACTGGCGCGCGAGCAGCCCGATCGAGGGTACCGCGATCAGCGCGAGGATCAGCACCGGGGCGGCGGTCCAGATGATCTCGATCGTCGTGTTGTGCGACGTCTTCGACGGGACCGGGTTCGCCTTCTCGCGGAAGCGGATCGCGACATAGGCGAGCAGGAACAGCACCAGCAGCGAGATGGCGACGACTACCGGCATCAAGATGTTGTTGTGGAATGCCTTCGCCTCGCGCCCGTTCGGCGTGAACTGCTGCTGCAGGTCGATCTTGCGGTCGGTCGGCTGGCCGATATCGGCCGCCGCGATCATCCGCGGCGATCCGTCGGCGTTCAGTGTCGGATCCTGCACCGCGGCCGGCGCGGGCGCATCCGCCGTCGCGGCCGGTGCCGCCTGTCCGGTCGGATTGGCGGCGGCCGATCCGGGGGGCGGTGCGCCCGCCTGCGGCGCGGTCGCGACCTCGGTCGTGCCCGGCGTCACCGCCTTCGGGGCGGCGGCATGGACACCACCCGCCAGTGCGGCCGCCGCCGCAATCACCAACATCCTCATCCCAATGCTTCGCATCGTGTATCGTCACCCCGTTATGTGGCACGCGGCACGCTTCTAGATCGGCGTGGTCGCGTCGCGCGGGCGTTTGGAAACCCTAACCCACCGGGCTATACGCGGCATGTCGCCCGGCCTCAAGCGATGGTTGCGAACGCACCCGCCACCGGCCTACAGCGGCGCGGGACGGCAACCGGCGGGACGACAGCCATGAACGACGACGCGATCCTCGACGAATTCCGGCAGGCCGAAGCGCTGCTGGAGGGACATTTCATCCTGTCGTCGGGGCTGCGATCGTCGCGCTACCTGCAATGCGCCCGCGTGCTGATGGACCCGCGCCGCGCGGCGCGGCTGTGCGATGAACTGGCCAGCCGCCTGCCCGCGGAGGTGCGCGAACGAATCGACGTCGTGATCTCGCCGGCGATGGGCGGCGTGATCGTCGGGCACGAGATGGGCCGCTCGCTGGGCGTGAGCGCGATGTTCCTCGAACGGCCGACCGGGACCTTCGAACTGCGCCGCGGCTTCCGCATCGATCCGGGCACCCGCGTGCTGATGATGGAGGATGTGGTGACCACCGGCCTGTCCTCGCGCGAGGCGATCGCCGCGATCGGTGCGGCCGGCGGCGAAGTGGTCGCCGCGGCATCGCTGGTCGACCGGTCGAACGGATCGGCCGACCTCGGCGTGCCCTTCTTTCCGCTGATCCGCCTCGACGTGGCGAGCTATCATCCCGACGCGCTGCCCGCCGACCTCGCCGCGATCCCGGCGATCAAGCCGGGGAGCCGCGCGGCATGAGCCGCTCATTGCGCCTCGGCGTGAATATCGATCACGTCGCGACGGTGCGCAACGCGCGCGGATCGGGCTATCCCGATCCGGTGCGCGCCGCGCTGCTGGCGGCGGCGCATGGTGCCGACGGCATCACCGCCCATCTGCGCGAGGATCGCCGGCACATCACCGACGACGACATCGCCCGGCTGTCGAGCGAACTGACCGTACCGCTCAACCTTGAAATGGCGGCAACCGACGAGATGCTGGGCATCGCGCTGCGCCATCGTCCCCACGCCGCCTGCATCGTCCCCGAAAAGCGCGAGGAGCGTACGACCGAGGGCGGGCTGGACGCGGCGGGGCAGCACAATACGCTGGCACCGATGGTGCGCGAACTGGGCGCGGCGCGGGTGCGGGTGTCACTGTTCATCGAACCCGATGCGCAGCAGATCGCCGCCGCCGTCGCGCTGGGCGTGCCGGTCGTCGAGCTGCACACCGGCCGCTACGCCGAACTGGCGGGCGACGAACAGGTCGCCGAACTGCGCCGCATCGCCGACGCCGCCGCGCTGGCGGCGAAGAACGGGATCGAGGTCCATGCCGGCCACGGCCTGACGTTCGACAATGTCGTGCCCATCGCCGCGATCCCGCAGCTGCGCGAACTGAACATCGGCCACTTCCTGATCGGCGAGGCGGTGTTCGGCGGGCTGGGCCCGGTGGTCGCGCGGATGAAGGACCTGATGGAGACCGCGCGGTGATGACATCCTACCCGGCACGGAGAGGGGGACCGCCGCGAAGCGGTGGTGGAGGGGGCTCGCCCCGATCGCAACCATTGTGGAGCAGGACGCCCCCCTCCACCAGCCTGCGGCTGGTCCCCCTCCCCGTGCCGGGGAGGATTGGATGATCGTCGGTCTCGGTTCCGACCTGTGCAATATCGAGCGCATCCAGTCCTCGCTCGACCGTTTCGGCGACCGGTTCCTGCAGCGCGTCTTCACCGGGGTCGAACAGGCCAGGGCCGCCCGCCGCCCCTTCACCCGCGCCGGCACGCTCGCCAAGCGCTTCGCCGCCAAGGAAGCGTTTTCCAAGGCGGTCGGTACCGGCTTTGCCGCGGGCGTGTTCATGCGCGATATCGGCGTGGTCAACGCGCGCTCCGGTGCGCCGACACTGGCGCTGACCGGCGGCGCGAAAGCACGACTTGACGCGATGATCCCTGCGGGCCACGTCGCAAGGGTGCATTTGACGATGACCGACGACCACCCTTGGGCACAGGCGTTCGTCATCATCGAAGCGGTGCCCGAGACAGAGTAGGACGTTTGATGGCCGATCATCTGGCGCTGGAGGACAACGTACCCGCGCCGTCGCAGCCGACCCCCGCCGCCACCCATTCCGCGCCCCGGCGCGCCCGGCTCGACTGGAAGGGTGAGCTGCGCGGGCTGTTCTGGCTGTTGCTGGTGGTGCTGGGTTTCCACAGCTTCATCGCCAAGCCGTTCTACATCCCGTCCGAATCGATGCTGCCGGGCCTGCGCGTCGGCGACCGGCTGGTCGTCAGCAAATATGCGTATGGCTGGTCGTTCGTCTCGCCGACCATCCCCGATCCGGTGGCGATGTTCCGCGACGTCGTCCTGCGCCAGCCGCAGGAGACGTGGAGCGTGCAGCTGCCGGCGTGGCACGGTCGCCTGTGGGGTTCGATGCCCGAGCGCGGCGACGTGGTGATCGTCAAGCCGCCGGGCAGCAACACCGACCTCATCAAGCGCGTCATCGGCCTGCCGGGCGACCGGCTGGAGGTGGCGGGCGGCGTCGTCTACATCAACGACGTCGCGATCCCCCGCCGCGCGATGGGCGACGCGATGATCCCGGTCGACGCCAATACCCGCTGCGATCCCGATCAATATCCGGGTGCCTTGGTGCGCACCGACAAGGGCGCGTTCTGCCGCCTGCCGCTGTTCCGCGAGACGCTGCCCAACGGTCGCCAGTACGACACGATCGACTTCCGCTATTCGCAGGGCGACAATTTCCCCGCGATCGTGATCCCCGCCAACCACGTCTTCCTGATGGGCGACAATCGAGACAACAGCGCCGACAGCCGTTTTTCGGAGGCCGAGCGCGGGCTGGGCGGACCCGTGCCGTGGGAGAATATCGGCGGGCGCGCCGAATTCATCACATTCTCGCTCGACGGCACCACCAGCCTGAATCCGGCGACGTGGTTCAGCGCGTTCCGCAGGGGGCGCGCCGGCACGTCGCTGGTACCGTCCGGCGGGACCGGACGGTGAGCGGCTACACGCTCTACGACTATCACCGTTCGTCGGCGGCCTACCGCGTCCGCATCGCGCTGAACCTGAAGGGCGTGGCGTGGCACAGCGTGCCCGTGTCGCTGCTCGAGGACGAACAGCGCTCGCCCGAACATCTCGCACGCAACCGCCAGGGGCTGGTGCCCGCGCTCGACATTGGCGGGGGCACGATGCTGACCCAGTCGCTGGCGATCCTCGACTGGCTCGACGCGGCGCATCCCGCGCCCCGCCTGTTCCCCGCCAAGCCGCTGGCGCGGGCCCGCGCGCTGGCGCTGGCGCTGGTGATCGTCGCCGACATCCATCCGATCGACAATCTGCGCGTGCTGCGGCGGCTGGAATCGCAGTTCGGTGCCGATGCGGATGCCAAAGCCGACTGGTATCGCCACTGGATCGCGCAAGGGCTGGGCGCACTGGAGGCGGGGGCACCGGCGGACGGGTATTTCGGCGGTGTCGCGCCGGGCGTGGTCGATTGCTGCCTCGTGCCGCAACTCTACAATGCCCGCCGCTTCGACCTCGACCTGACGCCGTGGCCGCGGCTGCTGGCGATCGATGCGCGCGCGGCGCAGCTGCCGGCGCTGCGGGCGGCGCACCCCGATGCGATGGCCCCGCCGGCATGACGCTGGCCGCCGGACCCACAAGCCGCTAGAGCGGGATGACATGGTAACCGATGCCGAACCCGCTGCCGGGCGTCCCGATCTTGCCGGGCTGGAGCCGCTGGAGCGGTTCCGCCCGCGCTGGCCGCGCATCGTGGGGGCGCTGCTTTCCGGGCTGATGATCGTCGGGCTGGCGTGGGAGCTGTTCGACCATGGCTGGGCCGGGGTCGAGCTGGCCGCGCCGGATTCGCCGTGGTTCTACCTGTTCTTCGCGCTCGCCTATTTCGCGCCGCCGCTGTTCGACTTCGTCATCTTCCGCGCGTTGTGGCGGTTGCCGTTCGACGGGTTCGGGGCGCTGGTGCGCAAGCGGATCGCGAACGACGTGGTCATCGGCTATTCGGGCGACGTGTTCTTCTATGCCTGGGCGCGCGCGCGGCTGAAGATGGTGACCGCCCCGTTCGGCGCGGTGAAGGACGTGACGATCCTGTCGGGCATCGCCGGCAACATCGTGACGGTCGCGATGCTGGCGGTCGCGCTGCCCTTCGCGTTCGAGCTGTTCACCGCGCCGCAGCTGCGGATGCTCGCCTGGTCGGCTGCGGTTGCGGTCGGCATTTCCGGCGTGCTGCTGCTGTTCTCGCGCCGGGTCTTTTCGCTGCCGGGCGCGACGCTGCGTTGGATCTTCGGCGTGCATGCCGCGCGGCTGGTACTGGGGTCGCTGGCCTTCGGCATCGCCAGCTATTTCGCGATGCCCAACGTCTCGATCACGTGGTGGCTGTTCCTGGCGGCCGGGCGGCTGGTGGTGGCGCGGCTGCCGCTGTTGCCGAACAAAGACCTTCTTTTCGCCAACTTCGCGATTATGTTTATCGGGCATGGCGAAGCCCTGTCCGATCTCGTCGCATTCATCGCGACGCTCACCCTTTTCACCCATGTGGTGCTGATGGCGGCGTTCGGGCTTCCTGCGCTCGCAAGGAAAGAATGATGAAATTGCCCTTGACGCTGCTCGGCGCGGCGTTGCTCGCTGCCAGTCCGGCTACCGCCCAGTCGATCGGCAGCGATGCCGGTGCGTGCAATGCAAATCAGGGGCCGGCGATCCGCGTCAACGTGGTGGGCCTGAAGGATCGCACCGGCCGGCTGAAGCTGGAACTGTATCCGGCGAACGACGACGATTTCCTGAAGGACGATCGCGACCTGCGCAAGGAGGGCAAGTTCTTCCGCCGCATCTGGGCCGAGATGCCGGCATCGGGCGCGGTGCAGCTTTGCATCCGTGCGCCGTCGCCGGGGCGCTATGCGCTGCTGTTCACACATGATCGCGACGGGCGCAACAAGTTCAACTTCATGCGCGACGGTGCGGGCTTTCCCGGTCCGGCGAAGCTGGGACGGGCGCGGCCGAAGCTGGCGCAGGCGATCATCACCGTGCCCGCCGGCGTCACGACCGCGACGATCCGTGCCCAGTATCTGCGCGGGCTGGGCGGTTTCGCCCCGCTCGGCTGAGCGGCCGCCGCCGATGCGCGTCGTCGACGTCAACGAATTCTACTCGCCGACCGGCGGGGGGGTGCGCACCTATATCGACCACAAGATGACGATCATGGCCGAACTGGGCCACGAACTAATCGTCATCGCCCCGGCCAAGGCGAATTCGGTCGAGGAGCGTCCCGGTGGCGGACGCATTCACTGGGTGAAGGCGCCGACGCTGGTGCTGGACCCCAATTACGGCATCTTCGTGCGCGGCGGGGCGATCCACGCGCTGCTCGACGAACTGCATCCCGATGTGGTCGAGGCGTCGAGCCCGTGGCGCCCGGCGACGATCGTCGCCGACTGGCCGGGCCATGCGGTGAAGGTCTATTTCGCGCACAACGACAATGTTGGCGCCTACCCCTTGCGCTGGTTCGAGCGGATGGCGAGCCGCGAGCGGATCGAGGAGGCGTTCATGTGGTGGACGCGCTACATGGCGCGCTATCTCGACAGGATGGACGCGTTCGTCACCAACGGTCCGGCGCTGGAGAAGCGCCACGCCGCGCGCGGGCTGACGGTCCATGCGTCGATGCCGCTGGGCATCCAGCGCGGCTTCTTCTCGCCCGAGCATCGTGACGCGGCGTTGCGCGCGTCGCTGCTCGAACAGCTGGGCCTGCCGCCAGAGGGGCATCTGCTGCTGGGACTGGGGCGGCACCATGCCGAAAAGCGCTGGCCGATGATCTTCGACGCGGTCGAGATGGCGGGCGAGCATCTGCCCGTCGGCATGATCCAGATCGGCAGCGGGGTGCATACCCGGCGGCTCGAACACCGGTTGAAGAACAGCCCGCATATCAAGCTGTTCCGGCCGGTTTACGACCGGGTCCGCCTCGCCCGGATCATGGCGAGCTGCGACGCGCTGATCCACGGGTCGGATGCCGAACCGTTCGGGCTGGTCGGGCTGGAGGGGCTGGCGTCGGGCCTGCCGCTGATCGTGCCCGACGAGGGCGGCTGTGCCGAGATCGCCGAGCCGGACTTCGCCGAAACCTATGCCGCACGCGATCCGCGATCGGCGGCGGACGCCATCGCGCGGATGTTCGCGCGGGACTATGATGTGGTGAAGGCGGCGGCCGACGCGGCGGCGGCGCGCGTCCGCACCGACCGCGACCATGCGGTCGACCTGATGCGCTATTATGAGGGGTTGGTCGCGGAGAAGGCGCAGCGATACCCGGAGTGGTTCAGCCATTGATATCCTCCCCGGCACGGGGAGGGGGATCAGTTGAAGGCTGGTGGAGGGGGGCTTCAACCAGCGGCTCGTTTGCGGAAAGCCCCCTCCACCATCCGCTGCGCGGACGGTCCCCCTCCCCGTGCCGGGAAGGATATCAGGACAGCGACTTCCCCACCTGTTCCAGCATATCCTTCGACAGTCCCGGCACGGCCAGGATGCGGTCCAGCTCGGCCCGCATCCGTTCGCCGCGCGCGCGGTCGAAACGGCGCCAGCGGCCGAGCGGGGGCAGCATCTTGGCGGCGGTCTGCGGATTGATCCGGTCGAGCGCGATCAACTGGTGGCCGAGGAAGCGGTATCCGGCACCGTCGGCGCGGTGGAACGCCTTCTGGTTCATGCTGAACGCACCGATCAGCGCACGGGCGCGATTGGGATTGGTCAGCGTGAAGTCGCGATGCCCGGCCAGTTCCTCGACCTGTTCGAACGCATCGGGCCGCGTCGACAGCGCCTGGGTGGTGAACCATTTGTCCAGCACCAGAGCGTTGTCGCGATAGCGGTTGTAGAAGATGTCGAGCGCGGCGATGCGATCGTCCGACCCGGAATTGACCAGCGTCATCAGGGCGCCCTGCCGGTCGGTCATGTTGTCCGCATCGCCGAACTGGGCGAAGGCGATGGCGTCGGCGTCGCTCGCCCCCGATGCGGCGATATAGCCAAGCGCGACGGTGCGCAGCCGCCGCTTGCCCTTGGCATCGGGGGTATATTCGAACGCGTCGGCCTGCGTCGCGGCGTAGGCCGCACGCCATTCGGTCAGCAGCGCGCGGCCGATATCGCCGCGCAGCGCCTCGCGCGCGGTGAAGATCGCGTCGGGATCGACCACGCCCATCTGGTCGCCGATGAAGCTGTCGGAGGGCAGCAACACCGCTTCGGCGACGAATGCCCGGTCGAGCCGGTCGTCGGCCAGCGTGTTCGCGACCGCGTCGATCACCGCGCCGTGATCGCCGTGCCCGCTGGCGACCGAGGCGACCAGCGTGTCGAGCATCAGCTGCTGCATCGCCTCGTACCGGGCGAACGGATCGTCGTCGTGCGCGCTGAGGAACGCGAGGTCGGCCGAGGTGCGGTCGGTCTCGACGATCACCGGCGCCGAAAAGCCGCGATTGATCGACAGCACCGGACGTTCGGTCACCGTCTCGAACGTGATCGATGCGCTGTCCTCGTCGAACAGGAACAGGCGTTCGTCGCTCAACGGTCTGCCGGTCTCGGCGCCGAACAGCCGCAGCTTGAGCGGCAGGACCATCGGCTGCTTGTCCGCCTGTCCCGGTGTCGGCGGGGTGCTCTGCCGCAACGACAGCGTGGCGCGGCCGCCGCCGGGCACATGGTCGAGCGTCGCCGACACGCGCGGCGTCCCCGCCTGCCGGTACCAGTGGCGGAAGCGCGACAGGTCGACGCCCGACGCGTCCTCCATCGCCACCACGAAATCCTCGCACGTCGCGGCCGTGCCGTCGTGGCGCGCGAAATACAGGTCGGTGCCCGCGCGGAACGCGGCCTGCCCGAGGATCGTCGCGATCATCCGCACGACCTCCGCCCCCTTGTTGTAGATGGTGGCGGTGTAGAAGTTGCTGATCTCCTGATAGGCATCGGGGCGGATCGGATGGGCGAGCGGCCCGGCATCCTCGGGGAACTGCGACGCGCGCAGCGACCGCACATCCTCGATCCGCTTGACCGCGGCCGATCCCTGATCGGCGGAGAACTGCTGGTCGCGCAGGACGGTGAAGCCCTCCTTCAGCGACAGCTGGAACCAGTCGCGACAGGTGACGCGGTTGCCCGACCAGTTGTGGAAATATTCGTGCGCGACGACGGCGGCGATGCCGTCGTAATCGTAATCGGTCGCGGTGTCGGGGTCCGCCAGGATGTAGCGGCTGTTGAATATGTTCAGCCCCTTGTTCTCCATCGCTCCAAAATTGAAATCGTCGACCGCGACGATGTTGAACACGTCGAGGTCGTATTCGCGGCCATAGACGCGCTCATCCCACGCCATCGACGTTTTCAGCGCGCGCATCGCATGGTCGGTCTTGGCAAGGTCGGGCGCGCGGACCCAGATGCCGAGTTCCACCTCGCGGCCCGATGCCGTCACGAAGTGTGCGCGATTGGCGACCAGGTCGCCGGCGACCAGTGCGAAGAGATAGCAGGGCTTGGGGAAGGGATCGGACCATTCCGCCCAGTGGCGCCCGTCGGCCGAATCGCCCGACGCCACCGGATCGCCGTTCGACAACAGCACCGGGAAGCCATCCTTGTCGGCGGTCATCCTTACCCGGTAGCGGCTGAGGATATCGGGCCGGTCGGGGAAGAAGGTGATGCGACGGAACCCCTCCGCCTCGCACTGGGTGCACAGGTTGCCACCCGACGCATAGAGACCCATGAGCTGGGTATTGGCCTGCGGGTCGATCGCCACCTCGGTCGTGACTTCGTGCGCGTCGCCGGGCAGGGGGAGGACGAGCGCGCCGTCCTCCAGCCGCCAATCGTTGCGCAGGACCCCGTCGACCGTGACCGACAACGGGGTCAGGCCGTCGCCGTCGAGCCGCAGCGGCCCGTCGCCGTTCCGCACCACCGACAGCGTCGCCCGCACCCGCGTGTCCTTCGGATCGAGATCGAATTCCAGCGCGACGTCGGGCACGGCCCAGGCCGGCGTGCGGTATTCGCTGCGCCGGATGACAGGCGGGGCCATCGGGCTACGCGTCGCATCGACCATCATCATCCTTGACCCTCAATCCACGTCCGCGGCTGCGTTGCATGCGCGCACGGCACAAGCTACGCCTGTATCTATGGTCGCTTGTCGAAGGATTCCAATGTTCCGTCCAGCCTTGTTGCTCGGTCTTCTCATCAGCACCGCCGCCGTCGCGCAGGATGCACCGCCGGCCACGGCGCCTGCCGCTCCCGCCGCCGCCGAAACGCAGGCGCGCAACGCGGAACTGAACGCGGTCCTGCCGCCCGCACAGGCGGCGATGAAGGCGCATGTCATGTTCCTGGCGAGCGACGCGATGCGCGGTCGCGATGCCGGCTCGCCCGAATACGACATCGCCGCCAATTACGTCGCGTCGCAATTCTACGCCGCCGGGCTGCGTCCGGCCGGTGACGCGGGCAGCTATCTACAAAACGTACCGTTGATCCGGATGAACGCCGCCGACAAGGGGACGCTGAGCCTGAACGGCCAGCCGCTGACCTTCGGCGAGGAGTATCTGCCCGGCATCGATCCGCGTGCGGCGGAGGCGAGCTTCAAGGGACAGGTCGTCTATGTCGGCTATGGCATCGTCCGGCCGGGCCGCGACGACTATGCCGGCCTCGACGTGCGCGGCAAGATCGTGGCGGTGGTACGCGGCGCGCCGGACGGGCTCGACAGCGAGGAATCGGCGCATTTCGGCGGCATCGCGACCAAGGCGGCGATCGCGAAGGCAAAGGGCGCGGTCGCGGTGATCGCGCTCCAGACGCCGGCGCTCGCCGAACGGATGCCGCTGTCGAAGGCGGCGGCCGGCTATCAGAGCCCGAGCGTGAGCTGGGCCGAGGCCAACGGCGCCGGCCATGTGATGGGCGGCGGCGTGCCGACCATCGCGACGCTGGGCGTCGCCGGGGCCGAGAAGCTGTTCGCCGGATCGGGCACTACGTGGGCCAAGGCGGCGCAGGAGCTGTCGGCCAAGGGGCCGTTCCGCGGCGTGGCATTAAAGCCCGCGCTGGCCGCGACGATCAGGACCGAGATCAAGCCGCTGCCGAGCTACAACGTCGCCGGCATCCTGCCGGGCAGCGATCCGGCCGTCGCGTCGGAAACGGTCGTGCTGTCGGCGCATCTCGACCATGTCGGTGTGGGCGCGCCGAACAAGAAGGGCGACACGATCTACAACGGCGCGATGGACAATGCGGTCGGCATCGCTTCGCTGATCGAGGAGGCCAAGCGGTTCAAGGCGGCGGGCAAGGCGCCGCGCCGCTCGATCCTGTTCCTGGCGGTGACGGCCGAGGAAAAGGGGCTGGTCGGCTCCGACTATTTCGCCAACAACCCGACGATCGGGAAGGCGCGGATCGTTGCCAACGTCAATCTCGACATGCCGATCATCACCTACAAGTTCACCGACGTCATCGCCTTCGGCGCGGCGCGCTCGACCCTGGGCGATATCGTGAAGCGGGCGGCGACGACGGCGGGCGCGACCTTCTCGCCCGATCCGATGCCGGAAATGGCGCTGTTCGTGCGTTCCGACCATTATCGCTTCGTGCAGCAGGGGGTGCCGTCGGTGTTCCTGTGGCCGGGCACGTCGGGACCGGGCAAGGCGGCGGTCGACGCGTTCTTCGCCAACAATTATCACCAGCCGTCGGACGAGGTGGTGCAGGGCCCGCCGATCGACTGGGAATCGGGCGAACGCTTCATCAACGTCAATTACCAGATCGCCCGCGACATCGCCGACGCCCCGCAGCGGCCGGCGTGGAACAAGGGCGATTTCTTCGGCACGCTGTATAACGGGTACGGCGCGAAATAGAGGTTCGCCCCGTATCGTTGCCCCAGCAAAGGCTGGGGCCTCCCGGTAACGAAGGACGCGCTTCGTTACCGGGGAGATTTCAGCCTGCGCTGGAACGACGATCGTTTTTGCGTCGCGACTCACAAGGAACTGCTCATGCGCGCCCTCCTCCCCCTGTTGCTGCTGGCCGCGCCGGCCGCCGCGCAAACCGCGCCGCTGACCCCGGACGAAGCGGCGATGCGGGCGCATGTCGCGTTCCTCGCCGCCGACGACATGAAGGGTCGCGAGCCCGGCACGCCCGAATATGACCGCGCCGCCGCCTATGTCGCGCAGCAGATGCAGGCCGCCGGCCTTCAACCGGCGGGCGACGACGGCACCTATCTGCAAAAGGTGCCGCTCGCTTCCGCGGTGCCGGTCGGGCAGGGCAGGCTGAGCGCCGCCGGACGGCCGGCGCTCGCCTTCGGCACCGATTACCTGACCTCGACCAGCTTCCTCGAACCCGATTTCAGACGCACGGGTGAGGTGGTGTTCGTCGGACGCGGCGTGGTCGATCCGGCGCACGGCATCGACGACTATGCCGGGCTGGACGTACGCGGCAAGATCGTCGCCTATCTCTACGGCGCGCCCGCCAGCCTGCCGAGCGAGGTCCGTGCGCATCTGGCCAGCGGCGATACCAAGCGCACCACCGCGGCGACGCGCGGCGCGATCGGCGTGATCCAGATCGAGAATACCGAACAGACGCATCGCTATCCCTTCAGTTATCTGATGGCGATCTATCGCAGCCCGCGCATGACGTGGGCTGCGAAGGACGGCCGCCCCCATGTCGCCGGCGCCGCCGCGCCATCGGTCGCGTCGCTGAGCGCCGCGGGCGCCGCCAAGCTGTTCGCCGGATCGGGCCTCGACTGGGCGGCGGTGGTGAAGGCCGATGCCGCCGGCCAGGCCTTGCCGCGCGGTGCCACCGGCGTGCGCGTGACCAGCCGCCAGCGTTCGAAGGTCACCCGCTTCGCCAGCAGCAACGTCGTCGGCGTGCTGCCCGGCAGCGATCCGGTGCTGAAGGGCGAATATGTCGCGCTGTCGGCGCACCTCGACCATATCGGCGTGTCGACCGATCCGACGCTGCCCAAGGGCGCCGACCGGATCAACAACGGCGCGATGGACAATGGCGTCGGCACCGCGGCGATGATCGAGGTGGCGAAGCAGTTCGCCGCCGATCCGCGCAAACCGCGTCGCAGCCTGGTGTTCGTCAGCGTGACCGCCGAAGAAAAGGGCCTGATCGGCAGCGAATATTTCGCGTTGCATCCGACGGTGCCTCGTGGATCGATCGTCGCCGACGTCAATCTCGACATGCCGATCCTGTCCTATCGCTTTCAGGACATGGTCGCGATCGGCGCCGATCATTCGACCGTGGCGCAGGCGGTGGCGCGCGCGGCAGGCAAGCGCGGCATCGCGCTCAGCCCCGATCCCGAACCCGAAGAGGCGATCTTCGTCCGGTCCGACCATTACAGCTTCGTCAAGGCGGGGATCCCGGCGGTTTCGCTCGACACGGGTTGGAAGGGGCCGGGCAAGGCGGCGGTCGCCGACTTCCTCGAGCATCGCTATCACCAGCCCGGCGACGACATGAACCAGATTTTCGACTGGACGGCGGGGCGGATGTTCGTCGCGATCAACCATGACATCGCGCTCGACCTCGCCGACGCGACCGAGCGGCCGCGCTGGAACAAGGGCGATTATTTCGGGCTGCTGTATAACGGCTATGGGGCGAAGTGACACTGGACCTGCTCGACATCACATCTCACCGCGCACGTCATCCCGGCGCAGGCCGGATTCCCCCCGGCGGAAGGCAGCGGTAAACCGATGCGCCTCCTGATCTTCGGCATGGGCTATACCGCACGGGCGATCGCCGCACGGCTCGAACCGCATGGCTGGCGCGTGGTCGGCACCACCCGCGACGGGCGCGACGGCACCGTCGCCTTTGCCGACCATGACCGCGTGCGGTTCGAGGGGCGTCAGGCGACCGCGATCCTGTCGAGCGTACCGCCCGATGCCGATGGCGATCCGGTCCTCGCCACCTATCGCGACATACTGGCCGGACCGACACTCGCCTATCTGTCGTCGACCGGCGTTTACGGGGATGCCGATGGCGGGTGGGTCGATGAAAGCGCATCGGTCGCCGGTCGCCGCGCCGGCCGCAACGCGGCGGATCGCGACTGGCTCGACCATGGCGCGCGCGTCTTCCGTCTGCCCGGCATCTACGGCCCCGGCCGCTCGCCGCTCGACCGTGTCGCGGCAGGAGAGGCGCACCGCGTCGATCGCCCCGGGCAGGTGTTCAGCCGTATCCACGTCGCCGACATCGCCGAGGGCGTCGCGCGCGGTCTGTCGGCACCGGCGGGAGCGTATAATCTGTCCGACGACCTGCCGGCACCGCAGAACGACGTCGTCACCTACGCGGCACAGTTGCTGGGGCTGGACCCGCCGCCCTTCGTCGCACTGGAATCGCTCAGCCCGATGGCGCGCGCCTTCTATGCCGAGAACCGGCGGGTGGCGAACGGCAGGGCGAAGCGGGTGCTGGGCTGGCGCCCGCGCTACCCCGATTACCGGTTCGGCCTGCGCGCCTTGAGCGCCACGACCAGCCCGGCCAGTGCCAGCGCCGCGCCGCCGCCGGCCAGCGGCGACCAGCGATAACCCTCGAACAGGGTCGACAACAGCATCGCGATCACCGGCACGACCACGCCGTTATACGCCGCCTTGGCCGGGCCGATCACGCGGATCAGCCCGTAATACAGGGTGAAGGCCACCGCCGAGGCGACAATGCCGAGGTAGAGCAACCCGCCGACATAGGACCAGCGCCAGTCGAACACCGGCGGCCCGACCGTCGCGCTCGCATAGACGGCATCGATCCCTGCGCCGATCAGCATCGCGATGCCGAGCAGCGGCACCATCGGATAGGCCTTGGCGGTCGACGTCGCCTGCATGACGTTGGCGACCGACGCGGCGAACACCCCGGCAAGCGCGATGGCGAGCCCCAGCAGCACCGCCGCGCCGTTTTCGGGATGCTCGCGCGCCTCGTGCAGGAACAGCAGCGCGACGCCGGCCAGCGCGATCACCGACCCGACCAGCAGCTGCCGCCCCATGCGCTGGCCGAGAAAGATGCGGGCGAGCACCGCGTTGGGCACGACCAGCAGCGCGTACATCAGCGCGACCAGCCCCGAGGTGACATATTGTTCGGCGCGGTAGACGAAGTTGAAGTTGAGGCAGAACTGCGCGAAGCCGAGGCCGAGTGCGAACAGCAGACCGCGGCGGTCGAGCGCGATGCGGTTGCCGCGCCACCATGCCCAGAGCAGCATCGTCACCCCGGCGATGACGAAGCGGTACGTGACCGACCACGACGCGGGCACCACGCCCAGCTGGTCGCGGATCACGATCCATGTCGATCCCCAGATCAGCGTGACGATGAAGAACGGGACGAGGACCGTCGGCGTCGCGGAGCGCGGCGTTGTCACAGCGCGGCGATCGCCTGCGCCAGCGGAGCGACGGTCGCCGCATCCTGATCCCACGCGACCACCAGTCGCGCCTGCCCGGTGCCCCAGTCGTAGAAGTCGAACCCCGCGCTGCGCAAACCGGCGGCTTCACCGGCGGTGAGGCGCAGGAACACCTCGTTCGCCTCGACCACATGGACCAGCCGGTCGCCCGCCGCCTGCGCCAGCACCGCCGCGCCGGCATTGGCGGCGCGGGCATTGTGCAGCCAGACGTCGCCGTCGAGCATCGCCAGCAGCTGCGCGGCGAGGAACCGGCCCTTGGACGCCAGCAGCCCGGCGCGCTTGCGGCGATAGCGCGCGACCTTCGCGAGATCGGGGCGGAAGAACACCAGTGCCTCCGCCGACATGCCGCCATTCTTGATGAAGCCGAACGACAGCGCGTCGACGCCTGCCCGCCACGTGACGTCGGCAGGCGCACAGCGGAGATGGGCGACGGCATTGGCGAAGCGCGCGCCGTCCATGTGCAGGCCGAGGTTGCGCGCCCTGGCGAGCGTGCCGATCGCAGCGACCTCGTCCGGGCCATAGACCCGACCCGCCTCGGTCGCCTGGGTGATCGAGATCGCGTGCGGCTGCACCTGATGCACGTCGTCGCGGATCGTCGCCAGGAACGCTTCGATGGTATCGGGGGCGAGCTTCGCGCCGTCGCCATCCAGCAGCATCAGCTTGGCGCCATGGGTGTAGAATTCGGGCGCGCCGCCCTCGTCATTCTGGATGTGCGCGTGTGCGTGACAGACGATGCCGCCATGCGGCGGGCACATCGCGGTCAGCGCGAGGCAGTTGGCGGCTGTGCCCGACGGGACCCACAATACCGCGACCTCGCACCCGAACAGCTCGCCGAACCGCGCATCGAGCCGCCGGCTCAGCGCGTCGCCGTCATAGGCGGTATCCTGCCCGTTCGCGGCGACGATCGCGTCGAGGACCGCGGGGCAGGCGGGGGCGGCGTTGTCGGAAAAGAAGCGCATCGCAGCGTGTTGGCGGTGCAGGGGGCGGGGGTCAATGGCGGTTGCGGCGCGCGAGCGGTGGACTCGTCATCCCCCGGATCAAGTCCTGGGTGACGGGTAGATGGGTTCGCCGCCCCTATTCTTCGTCACTCCCGCGTAGGCGGGAGTCCATATCCGCTGGCGTTTGCGGTCAGATCACTGCCGTTGCGTCAATGGATTCCTGCCTCCGCGGGAAGGACGAGGGGGCGTGGTGGCCGTCATCGGGAATGACGGGGAAGCCCTACTGCTCGTCCTCCTCCGGCGCGCGGCGGTCCTCCGGCAGCAACGGTTCGTCCTCGCGGCGGCGGCGTTCGCGGGGGTCGAAGCGGACCTGGCCGTCGCGGTCGAGCGAGACGTCGAAGCCGGGGCCCTCGACCGTCACCGGCCCGTCGTCGGGAATGCCCAGCACGTCCTGTACCGCGTCGATCGCATTGTCGATCGGTTCGGGTTCGGGGGTGGTGACCGGGATTGGGTCGCGGATGTTCAACGCCTGGCGCATGAAATCGCGCCAGATGCGCGCGGGCAGGCCGCCGCCGGCCAGCCCCGGATTGGGCGTGTTGTCGTCATTGCCCAGCCACACGCCGGCGACGATCCCGCCGGCATAGCCGACGAACAGCGCGTCGCGATTGTCCTGCGTCGTGCCGGTCTTGCCGAACGCGTCGACCGGCAGGTTGGCGGCGATGCCGGTGCCCTGCCGGATCGAGGCGGCGAGCAGCGTGCGCATCCCCTCCAGCTCCTGCCGCGACAGCGTCCGCCGGGTCGAGCGCAGCCGGTCGAGCCAGGTCGGCTCGTCGGTTACGGCAAGGCCGCGCGGGATCACGGGCGCCTCGCCCGCGGCGATCGCGGCATAGGCGCTGGTGAGTTCGAGCAGCGACACCGTCGAGGTGCCGAGCGCGATCGAGGCTTCGTTGGCGATCGGGGTCGAGATGCCGAGGTCGCGCGCGGCGCGAATGACGTTCTTGACGCCGACCTCCTTGGTCAGGCGCGCGGCGGCGACGTTGCTCGACCGCTGGAACGCGCGTTCCAGCGTGATCGCGCCCAGATAGCGCCCGTCGCTGTTGCGCGGTTTCCATTCGCCGATCGTCACCGGTTCGTCGAGCACCTCGCTGTCGGGGGTCAGCCCGGAACGCATCGCGGCGAGATAGACGAACAGCTTGAAGGTCGATCCCGGCTGGCGCCGCGCCTGCACCGCACGGTTGAACGGGCTGGCACCGTAATTCTTGCCGCCGACCATCGCGATGACCCGGCCGTCGGGGCGCATCGCCACGATCGCGACCTGCGTCTGCTTCAGCCCGGCGTTGCGCACCGCGCGTTCGGCGGCACGCTGCATGCGGATTTCCAGCGTCGTCGTGACCTTGCGATCCGCACCGACGCCGCCCTCGCGGTCGCGCGCCTGCGGCAGGACCCAGTCGGCGAAATAGGTGCCCGAGGGCAGGGTGCTGTTGTCGGTGACGCGCAGCACCGCGGGCCTGACCCGGTTCGCTTCGGCCGGGGTCAGGTAGCCGGCGGCCTCCATCGCGCCGACGACCACCGCCTGCCGCGCCCGCGCGCCCTTCAGGTTGCCGGTGGGCGCGAGGCGCGAGGGCGCCTTCACCAATCCCGCCAGCATCGCCGACTGGCCGACGGTCAGGTCCTTGGGCGCGCGGCTGAAATAATGGCGGGCGGCGGCGTCGAGGCCGTAGGCGTTGTCGCCGAAATAGGCGTTGGACAGATACCGGGACATGATCTCGTCCTTGGTCAGCCACGCCTCCAGCCAGAAGGCGATCAGGACCTCGCGGATCTTGCGTGCGGCGGTACGGTCGGAATCGAGGAACGCGTTCTTGGCAAGCTGCTGCGTGATCGTGCTCGCGCCCTGTCGCACGCCGCCTGCCGCGGTATTGGTCCACATCGCGCGGGCGATGCCGCGCGGATCGATGCCCCAGTGCGTGCGGAAGCGGCGGTCCTCGATCGCCATGAACGCTTCGGTGACATGCGCGGGCAGCGTGGTCGCGTCGACCGGCTTGCCGATATTGGCACCGCGCTCGGCGATCGGCGTGCCCTCCGCCGACAGCAGCGTGATCGACGGCGGGGCGGGCGGTTCGAGCGATTTGGACAAAGGCGCGGTCAGCGCCAGCCAGCCGATCGCGATCACCAGCAGGACGATGAAGACGCCGAAGCCGCGCATGACCCAGCGCAGCCACCAGCGCAGCGGACGGCGTTTGCCGGCGGGCGTCGGTGCGTCGGGCGGGGGCGGCGGATCGCCAGCGCCGGGAAAGCTGCGGTCGTAATCGGCCAGCGCCTCGTCGAACGCCGCCAGCCGCCGCCGCCGTTCCAGCGCGTCGCCGGTCAACGGGGTCGACAGGCGACCGATCCGGCTGGGATGGATCGGGCCGGAGGGCGGGGACGGGGGATCGTAAGCCATGATACCGGCCGTGTATTATCGGTCTGATACAGCCTCGGCAAGCACGGTTGCGGCGGGGCGAGGGTGCGGGGCGGACGGTATTCGGAACCGTGGCGACGCCCGAACGCTAAACGCCGGCAACAACGGGAGATTTACCGTGGACGACGATCGTATCTGGAATTTCGAGGAAAGCCTGTGGACCGCCGACGCGGCGCATTACGAGGAGTCGGTCGACAACGAATGCCTGATGGTGCTGCCGACGCCGCCGTTCGTGTTTACGGGCGGGCAGGCGATCGACGCGGTCAAGGACACGCCGCGCTGGGAGCAGGTATCGCTGACCGAGCGTCAGGTCGCGCGGCCGCAGGAAGGGCTGATCGTGGTCGCGTACAAGGCGGAGGCGCACAAGGGCGGCGAGGCGTATGTGGCGTATTGCACCTCGACCTATCGCTGGATCGAGCACGGCGTCTGGACGGTGGTCCAGCACCAGCAGACGCCGCCGTTGACGTCGAAGGGGGACTGAGCGCAGCCTTCGTCATTCCCGCGCAGGCGGGAATCCATAGCCGCTGCCGTGTAAGGTCGAGCCGCTGCGGTTGCGTTTATGGGTCACCGCCTGCGCGGGGACGACCAACGACGAACGACGAACGACGAACGACGAACGACGAGTGGCGTCAGCGCTCGCGCTTCGGCGTCAGCCACACGCCACCTGTCGTTCGTGGCATGTCGAACGTCATCGGATCATGACCGTTCGCAGGACGATGTACTTTCGAGGCGCGACCTTCGCTTCGCATCCGCCGGTCGGCTTCGTTCCAGTCGGGTAGCGTCGCATCGTCCTGCACCCAGTGCGCGACGCTCGCCTGATCGCACCAGTTCATCAGCTTTGGCATCGCGCGGCGGTGCGGCCCGACGGTCATGTAGGCGCGCATCGCTGCGGCGTCGGTCCACGCCGTCATCGTCCAATAGGTTTGCCGCCGATCCGCGAGCATCCGCCCGCCCAGATAGCCTTCGGCGCGCCTGACCTGTCGCGCGCTCTGCCACGTTTCGATCAGGAACGCGGGAAGGAAGCGGATGGCGCGGACGCGCAGCCGGGTGATGCTGACGAACGCCGTCACGCCTCCAGCTCGACGTCCCAGTACAGCCAGTCGTGCCACGTCTCGTGCAGGTGGTGGGGCGGGAAGCGGCGGCCCTGTTCCTGCAGCTGCCAGCTGGTCGGACGGATCGGGCGGACGTGGAGCGGCATCGCCGCCTGTTTCGGGGTCCGGCCGCCCTTGCGCAGGTTGCACGGCGCGCAGGCGGTGGCGACATTTTCCCATGTCGTGCGGCCGCCCTGTGCGCGCGGGATGACGTGGTCGAAGGTCAGGTCGTGCGTCGCGCCGCAATACTGGCAGCTGAACCGGTCGCGCAGGAACAGGTTGAAGCGGGTGAACGCCGGAAATTCCGACGGCCGGACATATTGCTTGAGCGCGATCACCGACGGCAGCTTGATGCGCGCGGTCGGGCTGCACACTTCGCGGTCATATTGGTCGACGATGTCGACCCGGTCGAGAAACACGGCCTTAACCGCTGTCTGCCATGGCCAGACGCTGAGCGGATAATAGCTCAACGGCGTATAGTCCGCGTTGAGCACCAGCGCGGGACAGCCATCGGGATGGCGGAGGCGATCGGGATGGTACATGAAGTCCCCCTCGCGTAAACGTCGCCGCCGATATGATCGGCAACGATGACGCGGACATGACAGCACGGGGCGATAGCGCGAGTCAAACCGGCGCGGTCGTCACCCGTTTCGCGCCGAGCCCGACCGGCCTGCTCCATGCCGGCCATGCGGTCGCGGCGATCGAATCGCACGATCGCGCGCGCAGGGTGGGTGGACGGTTCCTGCTCAGGATCGAGGATATCGATGGCGCGCGCAGCCGGGCGGAGCATGTCGCGGGCATCCTGGCCGACCTGCAATGGCTCGGCCTCGCATGGGACGGGGAGGTCGTGTTCCAGTCGGCGCGGATGCCGATATATGCCGCCGCGCTCGACCGGTTGCGGGCGCGCGGGCTGGTCTATCCCTGTTTCTGCACCCGTGCCGAAATCGCGCGCGAGGTGGCGGCGAGTGCGTCGGCGCCGCACGGGGTCGACGGCGTCGTCTATCCGGGAACCTGTCGGCATATCGCCCCCGACATTGCTGCGGCGCGCCTTGGCGAGCCGCATGCGTGGCGGATCGACATGGCGCGGGCGGTGGCGCTGGCCGGGCCGCTGGCGTGGCACGACGAGATCGCCGGGCGGGTCGTCGCCGATCCGCTGGCGCAGGGCGACGTGGTGCTGGCGCGCAAGGATGCCGGGACCAGCTATCATCTGGCGGTGACGCTCGACGACGCCGCGCAGGGCGTGAGCCATGTCGTGCGCGGGGTCGATCTGTTCGCGGCGACGCATGTACACCGGCTGTTGCAGGCGCTGCTCGACCTGCCGGTGCCGGTATGGCGGCACCATCCGCTGTTGCTGGGCCCGGACGGGCAGCGACTGGCCAAGCGCAACGGCTCGCCGACGCTGGCCGGGCTGCGCGCGGCGGGCGTCGACGGGCGCGCCTTTGCCGACTATCTGCGCGACGGCACGCTACCCATTGGCTTTGCGCGGGCGAACGCCTAGTTTCAGTAGATGAACACCTTCCTCGTCCTGTTGCTGATCGCGGCGATGATCGCGGTCGTCGTCGCGCTGGTCCGCGGCATCGTGTCGTTCCTGGCACAGGGGTCCGCCGAGGTGCGGGGCGAGGGGCCGAGCGAACATGCGCTGAAATCGAACAAGATGATGCAGGCGCGCGTGCTGTTCCAGGCGATCGCGATCCTGATCGTCGTCGTGCTGCTGTTCGTCGCCGGCCGCACCTGACGCACCGATGGTAAAGCTGACCAAGATCTATACCCGCACCGGCGATGGCGGAACGACCGGGCTGGTCGATGGATCGCGCGTGGCGAAGGACGCCGCGGTGATGCAGGCGATCGGTGACGTCGACGAAGCCAATTCGGCGCTGGGCGTCGCGATCGTCGCGCTGGGCGATCATCCGGACGCGGCGACGCTGCTGACGATCCAGAACGACCTGTTCGACCTGGGTGCCGATCTGGCCACGCCGGCCGCGATCGGGGGGGCGCTGCGCATCGTGCCCGAGCAGGTGACCGCGCTGGAGACGGCGATCGACCGCGCCAATGCCGGATTGTCGCCGCTGACCAGCTTCATCCTGCCCGGCGGCTCGGGGGCCGCCGCGGCGCTGCATCTGGCGCGCGCGATCGTGCGGCGGGCGGAGCGATCGGCGGTGGCGGCGTCGCACGATGCCGCGCTCAACCCGCATCTGCTCGCCTATCTCAACCGGCTGTCGGATTTTCTGTTCGTTTTCGCGCGGCTTGTGAACAAAAGCGCCGGCGGCGACGTTTTATGGGTCCCGGGCGGGGAGCGTCCGAAACCCTAGGAGCGACGACCATGCGAGCGACACCGGCCGATCGGTCCGACCATGCGCTCGTCGATCGCTACCGCGCCGTCCGCTCGCTGACCGACGATCTTGCCGCGCCGCTGTCCGATGCCGATGCCACCGTGCAGTCGATGGACGATGCCTCGCCGGTCAAATGGCATATGGCGCACACGACGTGGTTCTTCGAAACCTTTGTCCTGCGCGATCATGTGCCGGGCTACAGGCTGCACGACGAACGCTTCCCGTTCCTGTTCAACAGCTATTACGAGGCCGAAGGTCGTCGTCATGCCCGCGCGCGGCGGGGGATGATTACCCGGCCGAGCCTCGACGAGGTGCGTGGCTATCGCGCCGCCATCGACGCGGCACTGGTCGCGGCGTTTCCCGGCCTGAACGATGCGGCGCGCGCGCTGGTCGCGCTGGGCTGCAACCACGAGGAACAGCATCAGGAACTGCTGCTGACCGACATCCTCCATCATTTCAGCGAGAACCCGCTGGAACCCGCGATGTTCGCGCCGGAGCCCAAGCGCCCGGTCGGCGTGCCGGCGCCGATCGGCTGGATCGGGCATGGCGGCGGGATCGTGCAGGTCGGGCATGGCGGAGCGGGCTTCGCGTTCGATTGCGAGGGGCCGCGCCACGACGCGTTGCTCCATCCCCATGCGATCGCCGACCGCACCGTCACCAATGGCGAATGGGCGGCGTTCATCGCGGACGGCGGCTATGCCGATGCCCGCCTGTGGCTGGCCGATGGCTGGGCATGGGTGCAGGCGAACGGCATCGTGGCACCGCTCTATTGGGAACGGCGCGACGACGTATGGACCCGGTTCGGGCTGGACGGGCGCCGGGCGATCGACCCCGCCGCGCCGGTGACGCATGTCAGCTTCTTCGAGGCGGATGCCTATGCCAGCTGGGCCGGGGCGCGGCTGCCGACCGAGTTCGAATGGGAAGCCGCCGCAGCGGCGCACGACCCCGCGGGCGGCAACCAGCTCGACCACGCCCATGCCGTCGAACCGCGGCCGTCGACGGGCGGGCCGGCGTTCTTCGGCGACGTGTGGCAATGGACCGGCAGCGCGTACCGCCCCTACCCGCGCTTCCAGACCGCCGAGGGTGCGGTCGGCGAATATAACGGCAAGTTCATGAGCGGGCAGTTCGTGCTGCGCGGCAGTTCGTGCGCCACGCCGCGCGGCCATTCGCGCGCCTGCTACCGCAACTTCTTCTACCCCCATCAGCGCTGGCAGTTCACCGGCGTCCGCCTTGCGAAGGATCTGTGATGCTCAGGAGCGACGACGTGCCGATGGCGACCCGCACCGATCCCGCGTTCCGCGCCGATGTGCTGGCCGGGCTGTCGCTGTCGCAAAAGGCGATTCCCGCGCGCTGGTTCTACGACCGCAAGGGGTCGGAGCTGTTCGAGGACATCACCGCCCTGCCCGAATATTATCCGACGCGTGCCGAGACGGCGATCCTCCGGACGATCTGCCCCGAGCTGGTCGGCGCGGTCGGCGACGGGGTGGCGGTGGTCGAGTTCGGATCGGGATCGTCGGTCAAGACGCCGATCGTGCTGAACTGCATCGAACCCGCCGCCTATGTCCCGATCGATATCTCGGGCGATTTCCTGCGGTCGTCGGCGGCGACGCTCGGCAGCCGGTTTCCCGGCCTGCCGGTGCTGCCGGTCGAGGCCGATTTCATGCACCCCGTGCCGCTGCCCCCGCAGGTTGCGGACATGCCCAAGCTGGGCTTCTTTCCCGGATCGACGATCGGCAACATGGAGCCGCTGGCCGCCGGCACGTTGCTGCGCGCGATGCGCGACTGGCTGGGCGAAGGCGCGATGCTGCTGATCGGGATCGACCGGATCAAGGACGAAGCGACGCTGGTCGCCGCCTATGACGATGCGGCCGGGGTGACGGCGGCGTTCAACATGAACCTGCTCGACCGGATCAATCGCGAACTGTCGGGCACGGTGCCGGTCGACGCCTTTGGCCATGAGGCGCGCTGGAACGACGATGCCGCGCGGATCGAAATGCACCTGCGCGCGACGCGCGACGTGGCGTTCACCGTCGACGGCCGCGACTTCGCGATGCGGGCGGGTGAGACGATCCATACCGAGAACAGCCACAAATATGGCGACCGCGACGCGCGATTGCTGTTGCGCAGCGGCGGATGGACCCCGGTGCAGCAATGGTGCGGCGACGGCTCGTTCTGCGTGATCCTTGCCGAAGCACGGCCGGTGCCGATCGCGCCGTGATCTGGTGGCTGCTCGCGCTCGGGGCGCTGGCGAGTGCGTTGCCGGCCATGGCGCGCGATCTGACGGTGATGACCCTCAACATCCGGCTTCCGGCCGATGGCGATGGCGCGAACCGGTGGGAGCTGCGCCGCGACCTGACCGCCGCGACGGTCGGCCGTGCCGATCCCGACGTCATCGGCACGCAGGAATTGTTCAAGCGACAGGGCGACGATCTGGTCGCCCGCCTGCCACGCTATCGCTGGATCGGGGTCGGACGCAGCGGCACCGGCCGCGCCGATGACGAGCATATGGGCATCTTCTACCGCGCCGACCGGTTGCAGGTCGAACGCTGGGGTAATTTCTGGCTGTCGGACACGCCGGACCTGCCGGGCAGCATCAGCTGGGGCCATCCCTATCCGCGGATGGTGACGTGGGTGATATTTCGGGAGGGGGACGGAAAGCGATTCGCGATGTTCAACACGCATCTGCCCTATCGTGCAGAGGACGAGCCGGCGCGGGAGAAGGGTGCGGCGCTGCTGGCGTCGCGCATCCCGGCGATCGCCGGCGATCTGCCCGTGGTGGTGACGGGCGATTTCAACACCGTGCCTGAGAGCGCGACCCATCGGAAGTTGGAGCAGGGCCTGACCGACGCTTGGACCGCAACGCGCCAACGTAGCGGGCCGGAAGCGACCTTCCACGGTTTCACCGGCAAGCCCGACCGGCGGATCGACTGGATTTTCGCGCGGGGGTTTACGTTGCGGGCGGTGCGGACGATCGACACGCGGCGGGGCGCGCTGTTCCCGTCGGATCATTATCCGGTGGTGGCGACGTTGCGCCGGTAGTGCCGTCGCCGCACGGGGACTGAACGTCTTCCCGGCGACAGCGCGCGGCGGGAACCGGTCGAGACCCCGGCCTGCGCCGGGGCGACGTGACGGTTCGAGCGTGACGACGGGCCCTTACCGGATCACCCGTGCGCTCCACGTCCGGATGAAGTCGGGATTGCCACGGCATTCCGCCATCTCGCGCAGTTCGATCAGGCGGAAGCGGGTGCCGTCCCACGCGTAACGCTGCACGACGCCGCAGTCGCCGAGCCCGCGACCCTTGGCAAAGGTGTCGAGGATGCCGTCCTCGAACGTCGCGTTGTAGACGAGGTCGTCGGCGGGATCGCCGGCGACCGGCTGGTCGAACTGCGCGGGGACGGCGGTGCCGCGCTCGACGACGAACAGCGCGGACAGGAGGTTATATGCCCCTTGCGCACAAGGTACGATCGCCAGCGTGCGCGGACCGTCGAGCGTCTGGGTCGTCGCCTCGGGCAGGTCGTCCTCGTCGCAGCCGGCCTCCTTGCGCATGCGGGTGACGAGCAGGGGGTCGAGCAACGCCGCCTCGCCGCTGATCGCCGCTGCGCGCACGACGGGGAGCGCGGGGGCGGGGCGGGTGTCGGGCCTGCTGCCCTTTGCGACCAGCGCGCCGGTGGTGCCGGCGCGGCCCTGCCGGTCGTCGATCCAGCGCAGCGCCGCGGACGCGCCCTTGAGCGGCATGGTCGTGACCGTCGCACCGTTGGCGTCGAGCAGGGTCAGCGTCCGGCCCGTGGCGAGCCGGGTCGCCAGCGCCATTGCCGGGGCGCCGGTCAGCTCGATCGCCTCGTTCCGGGCCGTGCCGCCGCGGGCGACCGCTTCGCCATCGACCTGCGCGGTCAGCGGCAGCGCGATCGTCGCCTGGCTGCGCAGCCGGATCGCGACCGGTGCGTCGGGGCCGGGGCCGCGTTCGATCGACAGCGTCAGTGCGGGCGCGTCGCCGTCCTCGGGCATCAGCGATCCCGTCTGGCACGTGCCGCCATTGTCGCAGCCGACCGCCCAGTCGCCGAAGCGCGCGAGCGGCAGCGGGCGCGGCGGCGTCGCGGTGTCGGTGACCGGGACGGGCGCAGGCGTGGGCACTGCGCCGGGCGGCTCCGACGGGCCGTTGCAGGCAAGGAGCGTCAGCGGCAGGGCGAGGGACAGAAAACGGCGCATGGTGGTGCGATACCGGCATGCGCGTCCGATCGAAAGCCGCTATTGCCGCGTTCGAGCCGTGAAACGGCGGCGTAGAGAGGACGAGAGATGAAGACGATTGGCGTGATCGGCGCAGGCCAGATGGGGGCGGGCATCGCCCAGGTTTCGGCGCAGGCGGGCTATGCGGTGCTGCTGTCGGACGTATCGGTCGACCGCGCACAGGCGGGCAAGGACGGAATCGGCAAGCAGCTGGCCCGTGCCGTGTCGAAGGAAAAGATTACCCAAGCCGACGCCGACGCCGCACTCGCCCAGATCACTCCCGTAGGTGACCTTGCCGCGATGGGCCCGTGCGATCTGGTGATCGAGGCGGCGACCGAACGGGAAGCGATCAAGCGCCAGATCTTCGAAACCGTCGGCAAGGCGCTGTCCGACACCGCGATCCTCGCCAGCAACACCTCGTCGATCCCGATCACGCGGCTGGCGCAGGCCGCACCCGATCCGGCGCGGTTCATGGGGGTGCACTTCTTCAATCCGGTGCCGGTGATGGGCCTGATCGAACTGATCCGCGGCCTTGCCACCAGCGACGCGACGGTCGCGGCGGTCGAGGCGTTCGGGCAGAGCCTCGACAAGCGCATCGTCCATGCCAACGACGCGCCGGGCTTCATCGTCAACCGCGTCCTGATGCCGATGCTGAACGAGGCGTGCTTCGCGCTGGGCGAGGGGGTGGCGACTATCGCCGATATCGATGCGGCGTGCCAGCTGGGGCTCAATCACCCGATGGGGCCGTTCACCCTGGCGGACTTCATCGGGCTCGACACCTGTCTCGAAATCATCCGCGTACTGTTCGAAGGGACCGGCGACCCCAAGTTCCGCCCCGCGCCGCTGCTCGTCAAATATGTCGAGGCGGGCTGGTACGGCCGCAAGGTCAAGCGCGGCTTCTACGACTATTCGGGACCGGAGCCGGTACCGACCAGGTAAAGGACACTTGACGTAAAGCAAGCTTGTCATGTAAAGCGTCCTTCACATTAATGGAGGACGCCGACATGGAACGACGCAATCCGGCGCAACGGCGCTATCTGATGCGGTTCATGCCGCTGATGGGTTCCTACGCCCTGATCCTGATCGGGGTCAGCGCGGCGCAACGCCATGGTACGATCGCTGGCGCGACGCTGGGGCTGATGTCGGTATTGCCGGCGATCCCGCTGGTGGGCGTCATCATCGTCATGGGGATGTATCTGCGCGAGGAGCGGGACGAGTTCATTCGCAACCAGCTGGTGATGGCGATGCTGGGCGGGACCGGGCTGCTGCTCGCCGCGACGACGGTGTGGGGGTTTCTGGAGAATAACGGCGTCGTCGGCCATCCGCCGACCTTCCTCGTCTTTCCGTTCTGGTGCGGCGCGATGGGGATCGTCCAGTGCGCGATGGCGCTGCACGCCCGGCTGACGAACCCGGCCGAATGAACAACCATCTCAAGGAACTGCGGGCGGTACGCGGCTGGTCGCAGCAGCATCTGGCCGAGCGGCTCGACGTATCGCGCCAGAGCGTCAACGCGATCGAGACGGGCCGCTACGACCCGTCGCTACCGCTGGCGTTCCGTATCGCCGAATTGTTCGAAGTGACGATCGAGGACGTCTTCGTCAGCCCGACCAGAGTTTGATCCATCCCTATTGAAACGGACGTCATCCCGGCGAAGGCCGGGATCTCCCGATGGCAGCGCGCAGCAGGAGCCGATGGAGACCCCAGCCTACGCTGGGGTGACGTTTCCGTGCGAATGGATCAAACCCTGAGAGTTAGATGAACGTAGCCACCGTCGCGCGATAGATGGCGGGCAGGATGATGCCCTGCAGGATGCCGATCAGCACCAGCACGACGAACGGCGCGAAGTCGAGCGCGCCGAAATCGGGCAGGACCCGCCGGATCGGCCGATAGATCGGTTCGGTCACCGTCGCGAGGCCGCGATAAAGCGAGCGGATGAAATCGTTGTGGGTGTTGATGACGTTGAACGCGATCAGGATCGACAGGAGCGCCTGTACGATGATGATCCACCACACCACGTTCAGCAGCACCTGAATGATATCGAGCAGGACGTTCAACGGATGGGGCCTTTCGCGGTTGGGCTCCGACTATAGGGACGCAGCCCGCAGTCTCCAAGCCTTACGCGTGTACCAGCGTGCCGGCACCCTGCTGGGTGAAGATTTCGAGCAGCATCCCGTGCGGTACGCGACCATCGAGGATGACCGCTGCGTCGACGCCCTGCGCCACCGCCGACACGCACGTCTCGACCTTCGGGATCATGCCGCCCTTGATCGTGCCGTCGGCCTTCAGCTCGGCGATCCGCGCGGCGTCGAGGTCGGTCAGCAGCTCGCCGGTCTTGTCGAGCACGCCGGCGACATCGGTCAGCAGGAAGAAGCGCGACGCGCCCATCGCCCCGGCGATCGAGCCGGCCATGGTGTCGGCGTTGATGTTGTACGTCTCGCCATCGGCGCCCAGTGCCACCGGGGCGACGACGGGAATGAAGCCGTCGCGCGCGAGGCTGTGCAGGATGGTCGGGTCGACCGCGACCGGCGTGCCGACGAAGCCCAGGTCGACATGGCGTTCGATCCCCTGTGCGCGATCGGGTTCGTTGCGGCCCACCTTTTCGGCGATGACGAGGCGCGCGTCCTTGCCCGAGATGCCGACCGCCTTGCCGCCTGCTGCCGCGATCCACGCGACGATTTCCTTGTTGATCTTGCCCGCCAGCACCATCTCCGCGACCTCGGCAGTCGCGGCGTCGGTGACGCGCAGGCCGTCGACGAAGCGCGATTCGACGCCGAGGCGCTTGAGCATCGCGCCGATCTGCGGTCCACCGCCATGCACCACGACCGGGTTGATGCCGACTTGCTTCAGCAGCACGACGTCCTCGGCGAAGTCGCGCGCCAGTTCGGGGTCGCCCATCGCGTGGCCGCCATATTTCACCACGAAGGTGCGACCGGCATAGCGTTGCAGATAGGGCAGCGCCTCGGTCAGCGTTTCCGCCTTGGCGAGCATCTTCGGGTCGGGAGCGTTCGTCATGGGTGCGCGCTGTAGCGGGGTCGGGGATCGGAAGGAAGAAGCTGGTTCACGCGGAGGCGCGGAGGAAGAGAAGGGTTTGATCGCGCAGAGGCGCAGAGAACGCAGAGGGGATGCGCCCGCCGCGACAGCGGCACTTCATCTTCGCCGCCGCGAAATCAGAGGGCTTCGCCGGACAAGATGCAATCGCCGGCCCCACCACCTCTCTGCGTTCTCTGCGCCTCTGCGCGAACCAAAACTTCCTTCCTTCTCTCCGCGCCTCCGCGCCTTCGCGTGAAACCGAATCCTTCCTACCGCACCCGATCCAGCCGCCGCCCCAGCCCGACGAACGCGTAGATCAGCGGCGGGACCAGCACGATCGACAGCACGACCTTCGCCAGCATCTGCCCGACGACCAGCTGGCCGATCGGAAACACGCCGTAAAAGGCGACGGTGATGAAGATCAGCGTGTCGACGATCTGCGACAGCACGCTGGAAACGGCGGCGCGCAGCCACAGCATCCGGCCTTCCCCCCGCTTCAACCAGCCGAAGATCGTCACGTTCAGCGTCTGCGACACACCGTACGCCACGATCCCCGCCATCCAGATGCGCAGGTTGGAGCGCATGACGAGGTCGAAGGCGGCGAGGCGATCGGCCTCCATGCTTTTCGCAGCGGGCAGTTCGAGGACGATCGCGACCAGCAGCATCGAGGCGAGCAGCGGCAGGAAGCCGAACCACACGAGATGCTTGGCGCGCAGCGCGCCGTAGAGTTCGGCGACCGCGCTCGACACCACGACCAGCAGCAGGAAGGCGAAGATGCCCGCCTCGACCGCGAGCGGGCCGATCGCGACCTGCTTGTTGCCCAGCACCCCGGCGATGCAGACCATGCCGCCATAGAAGATCGAAAAGATGAACAGCGCGCGGGGGATGGTGATCGTCGCGGGCGCCGGCGGGGAAGGGGTCGTCATGGCCCTTGCTAGTCCCGAAAACTGCTGATGGCAAAAGCGTTTGTGGCCGCTGGCGTCGCGGGCACCGGCATGGCATGTCACGGCGGTTTGGGCCGTCCGGGGCGGGCGGCGGGGCAGGGTAATCGCTTACATGACTCGTTTTCTGATCGGCATCGCCGGCATCGTCGTGATTCTGGGGATCGCCGTCGCATTGTCGACCAACCGCCGGGCGATCCGGCTGCGCGTGGTCGGTGCGGCGTTCGCGCTGCAGGTCGGGATCGCGGTACTGGTGCTCTACACCCCCTGGGGCAAGGGCGTGCTGGGCTTCCTGTCGGGCGGGGTCGCCAACCTGCTCGCCTACGCCAATGCCGGCACGTCGTTCCTGTTCGGACCGCTGGCCCGGCCGGAGATCGGCGGGCAGAGCTTCGCCATCGCCGCGCTGCCGGTCATCATCTTCTTCGCGTCGCTGGTGTCGATCCTCTATTATCTGGGGATCATGCAGCTGGTGGTGCGCTGGATCGGCGGCGGTATCGAGAAGGTGATCGGCGTCAGCAAGGTCGAATCGTTGTGCGCCGCCGCCAACATCTTCGTCGGACAGAGCGAATCGCCGCTCGTCATCCGCCCCTATCTCAGCGGGTTGACCCCGGCGCAGCTGTTCACCGTCATGACCAGCGGCATGGCCGGCGTGGCGGGCACGATCCTGGCGGCCTATGCGTCGATGGGCATCCGCATCGATTTCCTGCTGGCCGCCAGCTTCATGG
The DNA here is from genome assembly GCA_003946805.1 of Bacillus sp. 2B10. Lineage (GTDB taxonomy): Bacteria > Pseudomonadota > Alphaproteobacteria > Sphingomonadales > Sphingomonadaceae > Sphingomonas. The sequence continues at coordinate 96,673 of RPSH01000001.1, forward strand.
CGGCACCGGGCGGCATCCTGATGGCCAAGATCATCATGCCCGACACCCCCGAACCGGCGGCGGGCGAACTGCCGCTGGGCGACGACCGCGAGGCCGAGGCGATCGCGCTGGCCGAGGCGACGCACGACGAGGAACGCCCGGCCAACATCATCATGGCGGCGGCGCAGGGCGCGCAGACCGGCGTCAAGCTGGCGGTGGCGGTCGGCGCGATGGTGCTGGCGTTCGTCGCGCTGGTGGCGCTGGCCAACGGGCTGCTCGGCGGGGTCGGCAACTGGTTCGGGGTCGCCGACCTCAGCTTCCAGCGGTTGCTCGGCTATGTCTTCGCGCCGGTCATGGTCCTGCTGAACGTGCCGTGGAACGAGGCGGGGATCGCCGGCGGCCTGTTCGGGCAGAAGGTCGTGCTGAACGAGTTCGTCGCCTATATCTCGCTGGGCGAGGCGGGCGCGCAGCTGTCGACCCGGACGGTCGCGATCATCACCTTCGCACTGTGCGGCTTCGCCAATTTCTCGTCGATCGCGATCCAGATGGCAGTGACCGGGAGCCTTGCGCCCAACCAGCGGCCGATGATCGCGAAGCTGGGCATCCGCGCCCTGGTCGCCGGCAGTCTCGCCAACCTGATGTCGGCGGCGCTGGCGGGGTTGCTGCTCAGCTGAACCGCGTTCGTCATAAACGCCTTGTTTACGACGCAGGCGGTAGGGAAGGCTCTATCGCGCCGGACGCGGCGTGCAGTTGAGTGACGGGGACCGCGAACATGAACGACGAACTGATCGATCAGCGGGTGCTGGCGGCGGCGCGCGCCGAACTGGGCGCGAATTTCGTCCGGATTCTCGGTTATTTCCGCGAGGACGGGATCAAGTCGGTCCGCGCGATCGAGGCCGCGATGCGCGATCAGAATGCGGCGGCGATGGTGCTGCCCGCGCACACGCTGAAGGGCGAATCGCGCCAGTTCGGCGCCGAGATGCTGGCGGACATCGCCGAAGGGATCGAAACGATCGCGCGCAGCTGCGTCGAGCTGCGCGACGTGCCGACCGAGGCGATGGAGCATGTCGCCCGCCTGCGCCCGACGTTCGACGCGACGCTGGCGATGCTCGACCGCGACAACAACCCGCTGGCCACCCGCCGCCCGACCGGGTTCGGCAAGCGTCCCGTCGCGCTGTAGGTTTTGCCGGACGGGCGTCGACGGGGTGCCCAGACGGGCAAGCACTGCGCGATCAGGCCATGTCTTCCCAATGCCGTCGCCCCGGATCAAGTCCGGGGCGACGAAGTGTTCGCGCGGCGTCCGCGTCAATTCGCCGCAAGCGACCGGCTGCGCAACGCAGCCGGTCGGGCGGATCAGGCGTGCTTGTCGTATTCGGCGACCGAGTTCAGCTGGACATAGTTCTGGATGCCCATGCGCTCGATCATCTCGAACTGGGTTTCCAGCGTGTCGACATGCTCTTCCTCGTTCATCAGGATCTCGGCGAACAGGTCGCGGCTGACGAAATCGCGAATGCTCTCGCAATAGGCGACGGCTTCGCGCAGCTGCGCCACCGCCTCGACCTCAATCGCGAGGTCGGCCTTCAGCACTTCCTCGACCGATTCACCGACGCGCAGGCGTCCGAGCAGCTGGAAATTGGGCAGGCCGTCGAGGAACAGGATACGCTCGGCCAGACGGTCGGCGTGCTTCATCTCGTCGATCGATTCGTGGCGTTCGAACTGGGCGAGCTTGTGGACGCCCCAATGGTCGAGCAGGCGATAGTGCAGCCAATACTGGTTGACCGCCGTCAGCTCGTTCTTGAGCGCCTCGTTGAGGAACTCGATGACCTTTGCATCGCCCTTCACGTCGTTCGTCCTTTTATGATGATGGACGGCCCATACGCGGTTTGGGCAACGAACGACAGTCAAAAAATGGCGGAAATCCGCGGGTTTCAGCAGGTGCGAACGCTATGCAGCCGCACGTTCCGCATCGATAATGGCTCGCGCGAACGGCACGCACTGACCGCATTTCGCCTGGCAGCCCAGCGCACGATATGCCTGACACGCGCTGCTCGCACCACCACGGGCTGCCGCGCGGACATCGCGTTCCTTCAATGCATTACAGACGCACACGACCATATTCGACCCTCGCTCTGACGAACGTGCGTATAATGGTAGTGAAAGTCGTTCGCAAGAACTCTTGCGGATGATTCGCATCAACTCACCGTATCGATGCGCTCCGGTCGACGCGCAGCGGCTGTCGCCGCCATCGGGCGAGCGAGCGCCACAGCCATTCGAACGGGCCGTAACGATGCCGGGCAAGCCACGGCGCCGACCATGCCAGCATCGCCGCGCACATCGCGAGGACGGGCAGGTACAGCGCGGCGCGGGGCCACGCCCCGAACTGCCCGAGGCCCCAGCCGTAGAAGACGCAACACATCACGATGCTGCTCGCCAGATAGTTGCTGAGCGCCATCCGCCCGACCGCCGCGACCCGGGCGGTGATCGCGCCGCTCCCGGCCGACAGCAGGATCGCGGCGGCATAGCCCGGGATCATGATGGCGCGCAGCGGCGGTGCGACCGCAAAGGCGCCGGTGAGGACCGGGCCGGTGTCCAGACCATGGGCGAGCATCCATGCGGTAAGCAGGACATAGCCGGTCCCGCCGATACCGATGCCGGTCACCGCCCAGCGGCGCAGCCGGCGTCGCGGCCACGCACCGGTCAGCATCCCGCTGCGCAACGCCGCCATGCCGAACAGCATATAGCCCAGCGTCTCGAACCCGATGAACAGCACGTTGAACAGCGTCGTGGCGAGTTCGGCGACATTGTGCCCCGCGATCCCGGCATAGGTGCCGCGGAACAGCGCGATCTCCTGCGCCAGCAGGGCCGGGGCGGGGATGCCGAAGCCGTTTTCGAAATCGCGCAGGCCCTGCACGGCGGCGGGGGTATGGGCGGCCTGCATCGCGTAATAGGAAAGCGCGATCGAGCCGAGGAACAGCCAGGTGAGCACGGCGAAGAGGATGCCGAAGCCAATCATCCCGCGCACCGACATGCCGCGAAAGCCATAGGCGACCGCGCCGACCAGCGCATAGTGCATCAGGATGTCGCCCGACCACAGCAGCGTGGCATGGGCGAGGCCGAGGACGAACAGCCACGCCATCCGCCGGTAATGGACCGCCGCCGGGTCCGCGCCGCCCGCCTGCGCGCGGTCGACCACCAGCAGCAGCGAGGCGCCGAACAGGAACGAGAACAGCCCGCGCATCTTGCCGTCGAACGCGACCATCGTCGCGACATAGGCCCACAGGTCGGCCGGCCCCGCCAGTCCCCACGCACGGGGGCTGAGCCGCGCGGCATCGGGCAGCGCGAAGCCGAGGATATTGACGAACAGGATGCCCATCACCGCCACGCCGCGCACGACGTCGAGCGTGATGATACGTTCGGCGGCGGGGCGGGGGCAGGTCATGGAAATCCCCTGCCCGATCGCGCGGGCAGGGGGAAGCGCGTCAGGCGAGGGCGGCGCCTATGCCACCGCTCCCATGAGCGCCGGGAAGAAGCCTTCGTGCGCGGCGCGCAGGTCGTCGAGCGATACGGCGAAGTCGCCATCGGTCAGTTCGAAGATGATCCGGCTGCCGATCGTCCGGCCGATCGGTTCGGCGTCGACCCCGGCCTTTTCCGCGCCCTGCAGGAATTCGAGCAGGGCATGGTCGTGGACGGTGACGATGTAGACGCCCTGGTCCTCGGCGAACAGCGAGCGGGCGATGTCGTCGAACGGCAGCTTGCGGTCGAGGATCGCGCCGACCCTGCCCGCCAGCGCCATTTCCGCGACCGTCACCGCGACGCCGCCGTCGCTTACGTCGTGGCAGGCGGTGATCTGTCCCGACAGGATCGCGCGGCGGATATAGCCGCCGGTGCGGCGTTCGCCCTCGAGGTCGACCGGCGGCGGCGGGCCTTCCTCGCGGCCGTGCAACTCGCGCAGCCACAGCGACTGGCCGAGCGACCCGGTGCGGTCGCCGACGCGCAGGATGATGTCGCCGGTCTGCTTGAACGCGATCGTCGCCGACTTTTCCCAGTCCGCCAGCAAGCCGACGCCGCCGATCGCCGGGGTCGGCAGGATCGCCGAGCCGCCGCCGGTGGCCTTCGATTCATTGTAGAGCGACACGTTGCCCGACACGATCGGGAAGTCGAGCGCGCGGCACGCCTCGCTCATCCCCTCCAGACAGCCGACGATCTGGCCCATGATCTCGGGCCGCTGCGGGTTGGCGAAGTTCAGGCAGTTGGTGACGGCCAGCGGCGTCGCGCCGACCGCGGTCAGGTTGCGATAGGCTTCGGCGATCGCCTGTTTCCCGCCCTCGACCGGGTCGGCGAAGCAATAGCGCGGGGTGCAGTCGGTGGTCATCGCCAGCGCCTTCTGCGTACCGTGCACCCGCACCACCGCCGCGTCGCCGCCGGGGCGCTGCACGGTGTTCGCGCCGACCATGTGGTCATATTGTTCCCAGATCCAGCGACGCGACGCGATGTCGGGCGATCCCATCAGCCTGACGAGATCGGCAGCAGGATCGGCGCATTCGGGAACGTCGGTCAGCTCGGCCGGCCTGAGCGTCGGCACGTGCGGCCGGTCGTACAGCGGCGCGTCGTCGGCCAGCGGGGCAAGCGGAATGTCCGCCACCACGTCGCCCTGCCATTTCAGCACCATGCGCCCGGTGTCGGTGACATGGCCGATGACCGCGAAGTCGAGTTCCCATTTGTCGAAGATCGCGCGGGCGAAATCCTCGCGGCCGGGTTTGAGCACCATGAGCATCCGCTCCTGGCTTTCCGACAGCATCATCTCGTACGGGGTCATGCCGCGTTCGCGCTGCGGCACGTCGTCCATGACCAGTTCGATGCCGACCCCGCCCTTCGACGCCATTTCGACCGAGGAGGAGGTGAGGCCGGCGGCGCCCATGTCCTGGATCGCGACGATCGCGTCCGACGCCATCAGTTCGAGGCATGCCTCGATCAGCAGCTTTTCGGTGAAGGGGTCGCCGACCTGCACGGTCGGGCGCTTCTCCTCGGCATCCTCGCCGAAGTCGGCCGAGGCCATGGTCGCGCCGTGGATGCCGTCGCGGCCGGTCTTCGACCCGACATAGACGATCGGATTGCCGACGCCCGATGCGGCCGAATAGAAGATCTTGTCCTGATCGGCGATGCCGACGGTCATCGCGTTGACGAGGATGTTGCCGTCATAGGCCGGGTGGAAATTCACCTCGCCGCCGACCGTCGGCACGCCGACGCAGTTGCCGTAACCGCCGATGCCATGGACCACGCCGGCGATCAGGTGGCGCATCCTGGGATGGTCGGGCCGGCCGAAGCGCAGCGCGTTGAGATTCGCGATCGGCCGTGCGCCCATGGTGAACACGTCGCGCAGGATGCCGCCGACGCCCGTCGCCGCGCCCTGATAGGGTTCGATATAGGACGGGTGGTTGTGGCTCTCCATCTTGAAGATCGCCGCCTGACCGTCGCCGATATCGATGACGCCGGCATTCTCCCCCGGACCGCAGATGACCTGACGTCCGGTGGTGGGCAGCTTCTTCAGGTGGATGCGGCTGGATTTATAGCTGCAATGTTCCGACCACATGACCGAGAAGATGCCGAGTTCGGTCAGGTTCGGCTCGCGGCCCATCGCGTGCAGGACGCGATCATATTCCTCGGGCGACAGGCCGTGTTCGGCGACGATCTCGGGCGTGATCTGGGTCATGGCTGCGCCTCTAGCGCGCGGAGCCGGGCGGTGCCAGCCGGTTTGTTGCACGGCCCGATTGTAACACGCCGGCAGTGTTGCGTTGCAGAAAGGGGACAGTGACGGAACAAAAATGCTGCAACGCACGTATAACGTTACGGAGAGCCCGCGATTGTGGGAACCCATGGCAACGCCAAGCGTCGGTGGCCCGCGTCGCCGAGCTCGGCGTAGCATGGCATCATGCCGAGTAAGGGAGAATGTGAATGGTTTCGAAGTTCCTGACGGCGATCGCCGCCACGACGCTGGCTGCGGCCCCGGTCGCCGCCAACGCCGCGCAGAACGCGTCGGCGCTGTCGGTCGCCAAGTCGGTCCGCGCGACCGCCCCGACCAAGGGTGGCCAGAAGCTGGCCGGCGGCGGCATCGTGTTCGCGCTGCTGGGTGCGGCGATCATCGCCGGCGGCGTCTTCATCGCCGTCGACGACGACAAGTCGGACAGCAACTAAGTCCGGGTCGGGCGGGGCGTCGCGATCGACGCCCCGCCCCGCTTGCTACCGCGGCGGCGTGCCGCGCTTCTTACACGCCTGCCACAGCATCATGCCGATCAGCGTACCGCCCGCGACGGTACCGCCCACCGCCACCGCGGTCATGACCGGCGACAGCGTTTCGTCCGCCCGGTGCAGATGCGGGCGATGCTTCTTCAGCCGCTTGAGCAGCGGCGTCCGCTCCGACAGCGATTCGAACATCTCGCCCGGCCCCTCGGGATCGAGGATCTTGTTGTCGGCCAGCCATTCGGTGACCGCGCCGAGATCGGGGATCTCGTAGGGGCGCAGCGAGCGGCCCTCGCCGCGCAGCTCCTCGATCGTCGCGATCAGCGAGCCGGTGCGTGCCAGCGTCGTCTGGATCGTCTTGCATTCCACCCCGAGATGCTCGGCGAGAAGGGAATCACGGATGCCGGCGATGGTCCGGCGTTCGTCGGCGTTGGCGTGGCGCGTCGCATCGACCGTCACGTCGCATTCGGTGTCGAGCCGCAGCGAACGATTGTTGAAGTTGGACGAGCCGACGCGCAGCAGCTGGTCGTCGATCACCGTCACCTTGGCATGGACATAGATCGCGGTGCCGCCGGCGGTGAAGGGGTGGTAGAGCCGCAGCCGGTCGTGGCGGTCGCGTTCCTTCAGCGCCTGGAACAGCCGGGCGCGGGCGGAATCCATCGCGACGGGCTCCAGCCAGCCTTCGGCCGTGGTCGGGTTGACGATCACGATCTCCGGACCGTCGGGTTCGTCGAGCCGCTTCGCGATCGCCTCGGCGATCTTGCGCGAGGCGAAATACTGGCTCTCGGCATAGAGGAAGCGCTCGGTACGCGCGATCAGGTCGAGATAGAGCGTCTCGATCTCGTGCACCGGTTCCTGTTCGGTCATTTCGGGAATGGTGCGGGCGATCGCGACCTCGATATCGGTGAAGTCGGCGTCGAGCCCGGTCGGCCAGCAGCCGCCGGTGCCGGTCGGCGCGGGCAGTTCGCCGCCGCCGGAGATCGCCCAGCGATGGCGGCACATTGCGCCCAGCGCCGCGGCGACCGGCCCTTCGAGCGCGGTCGTGACGTCGTGCCATGGCTGGTAGGGGGTGCCGTCGGGCTCGACCCGGCGGGGATCGTCGTCGCGGTGATCGCGCGTGTCCCAACGGTCGACCGTCATGTCGATCCCGCCGCAGAACGCCACGTCGTCGTCGATCACTACGACCTTCTGGTGATGCGACCCGGCGATCGGGTGGTGACCGTCGAGGCGCAGATGCACCTGCGGGTCCTTGATCCACTTCGCGATGCGGACCAGCGTCTGACCGTGGAACAGCGTCTTGATCGCGCCGGTGTCCCAGCGCAGGATATGGACCTGCAGGCCCGGCGTGCGGCGCACCAGCCAGCTGATGAACGCGCCGACCTTTTCCGGGCCTTCGCTGGCGGCATCGGTCTTGAACCGGATGCGTGCGTCGAAGTCCCAGCCGATCAGCATGATCTGCTTCTTCGCCTTCAGCATCGCGTCGCGGGCATGGGTGAAGTAGTTGTCGGCATCGACCAGCACGGTCGCGCGCGTGGCACGCTCGATCCGCCAGCAGTTGCGACCCGGTTCGAGCGGTGGGGTATGACGCGCCATGCGCCTGCCATGGCATCCTATCGTTACGGTTCCAAGCGATTGCGGTGGGTCGGCGCGGCTTTGGTGGCCCAAAGGTCACAAAGGTCACACTTGCGCGCGGTTTGTGGCGATGTGGGATCGATGACGTTCGGGGTGGGTGGCCTCGGCGGACGGTAGGAAAGAGCGTGCGGCGAGGGTGGCAGGGGGTTGGCGTGTAGGAAAGTGGTTTTTCGGATGGCGCGATACGGTGTGACCGTCCTGTCAGAGTTCGATCCATCGGTATGGAACCGTCACCCCGGCGAAGGCTGCGGTCTCCCTCGGCTCGTGCTGCGCGCTACCACCGGGACATCCCGGCCTTCGCTGGGATGACGTTCGGGGCGGGCGCAACAAATGGTTGCGCGGGCTGCTACAGCAACTCGTGGACGCGCTCCGGCGGGCGGGCGATCAGGACGCCCTTTGCCGTTTCGACGATCGGGCGTTCGATCAGGATCGGGTAGACGACCATCGCGTCGAGGATGCGCGCGTCGTCGGCGTCCTTGAGCGGTCCGGCCTCGGCTTCGCCGGTGCGCAGCGCGTCGCGTGGGGTCAGGCCGGCACGCGCGAGCAGGGCGGCAAGGGCGTCGCGGGTCGGCGGGGTCTTCGGATATTCGACGACCGTCACGTCGGCGCCGGCCTGCGTTAGCAGCGCGAGCGCCGCGCGGGATTTGGAGCAGCGCGGGTTGTGGTAGATCGTGGCTTTCATTTGCGTATCCTCCCCGGTGCGGGGAGGGGGACCGTTCGCGTCGACGAGGGGCGGAGGGGTTGGCCGGCTCCAGCGCCGTTGCGATTGGGGAAGCCCCCCTCCACCATCCTTCGGATGGTTCCCCTCCCCGTTTCGGGGAGGATTTAGGCGTTACGTTCGATCAAACTCCTCCCCGCAAAGCGGAGAGGAGTTCAGTTCAGTCGTTCCTGGCCAGCCAGTCCTCCAGCCACTTGATCGTATAGTCGCCGGCCTGAAATTCGGGATCGTCCAGCAGCGCCTGGTGCAGCGGGATGGTGGTCTTCATCCCCTCGATCACGAACTCCTCCAGCGCGCGGCGCAGGCGCATCAGGCAGCGTTCGCGGGTGGTGCCGTAGACGATCAGCTTGGCGATCATGCTGTCGTAATAGGGCGGCACCTTGTAGCCGGCGTACAGGCCGCTATCGACGCGGACGTGCATCCCGCCGGGGGCATGGAAGTGCTTCACCGTGCCGGGCGAGGGCGCGAAGGTGCGCGGGTCCTCGGCATTGATCCGGCATTCGATCGCATGGCCGTGGAAGCGGATCTGTTCCTGCTCGCACGACAGGCCGTGCCCTTCGGCGACGCGGATCTGTTCGCGGACAAGGTCGAGGCCGGTAATCATCTCGGTCACCGGATGTTCAACCTGCAGGCGGGTGTTCATTTCGATGAAGTAGAACTCGCCGTCTTCCCACAGGAATTCGATCGTGCCCGCACCGCGATAGCCCATGTCGGCCATCGCCTTTGCACAGATGCCGCCCATCCGGTCGCGGTCGGCCTGTCCGAGGACGGGCGAGGGCGCTTCCTCCAGCACCTTCTGGTGGCGGCGTTGCAGCGAGCAGTCGCGCTCGCCCAGATGCACCGCATGGCCGTTGCCGTCGCCGAACACCTGGAACTCGATATGGCGCGGGTTGCCGAGATATTTCTCCATGTAGACGGTGGCGTCGCCGAACGCGGCCTTCGCCTCGCTGCCCGCCTGCTGCATCAGCGTTTCGAGCTGGTCCTCGCTGGCGCATACCTTCATGCCGCGTCCGCCGCCGCCCGACGCGGCCTTGATGATGACCGGATAGCCGATCGACGCGGCGATCGCCTTCGCCTCCGCGACATCGGCGATCGGGCCGTCGGAACCGGGAACCAGCGGCAGGCCGAGCTTGCCGGCGGTGCGCTTCGCCTCGACCTTGTCGCCCATCACCCGGATATGCTCGGGCTTGGGTCCGACGAAGATCAGGTTGTGCAGTTCGACGATCTCGGCGAACTTGGCGTTTTCCGACAGGAAGCCATAGCCCGGATGGATCGCGTCGGCGCCGCTGATCTCGGCGGCCGAGATGATGTTGGGGATGTTGAGATAGCTGTCGGTCGCCGAGGGCGGACCGATGCAGATCGCCTCGTCGGCGAGGCGCACGTGCATCGCATCGGCATCGGCGGTCGAATGGACCGCGACTGTCTTGATCCCCATTTCGTGGCAGGCACGGTGGATGCGGAGCGCGATTTCGCCGCGATTGGCGATCAGCAGTTTCTTGATGTCGGGCATATCTTTGTTCCTAGATCGCGTGGCACCCACCGGCCCGCTTGTCCTGAGTAGCCATTGAGCGAAGTCGAAAGGGCGTATCGAAGGACGGCTGCTTCGATACGGGCCTTCGACAAGCTCAGTCCCTACTCAGCACGAACGGAAGGGGCGGGGTGCGTTGCGATTACTCCACGACCACCAGCGGCTGGTCGAATTCGACCGGCTGGCCGTTCGACACCAGAATCTGCGTCACGGTGCCGGCCGCCGGCGCGACGATCGGGTTCATGACCTTCATCGCCTCGACGATCACCAGCGTGTCGCCCGCCGCGACCTTCTGCCCGACCGTGATGAACGGCTTGGCTTCGGGATTGGCGGCCAGATAGACGGTGCCGACCATCGGCGAGGTGACCGGCGGCACGGCGCTTACGGGTGCGACGGCGGCACCGGCCTCGATCGTGGTCGCGGCGGCGCCGGCGAGTTGCGGCTGGGGCGCGGCCTGCGGGGCATAGGCGGGGGCATAGGTCGCCTGCGCGATCGGCGCGGGCTTGCGCACCACGCGGACCTTGCGCGCGCCGTCCTCCACCTCGACCTCGGTCAGGTCGGTTTCGTCGAGAACCTGTGCCAGCGCGCGGACGAGGTCGATGTCGACGCGCATCGCGTGGCTGGTGAACGGCGTTCCTTCGCCCTGATTGTCGTCTGCCATGGTAACCCCCAAAGGTATCTCTTTATAAAAAACCGCGCCCTTGTCAGATGCGGGCGGCCGCTTCAAGCGCGACCAGATAGGAAAGCGCGCCGAACCCCGCCACCGTGCCGCGCGCCGCGCGCCCGACATAGCTGATGTGACGAAAGGCTTCGCGGGTATGCGGATTTGACAGATGGACCTCGATCACCGGGGTCTTCACCGCCTTGATCGCGTCGTGGAGCGCGATCGAGGTGTGGGTGAAGGCGCCGGCGTTGAGCAGCACCGCCTTCGCACCCTCCGCCTGCGCCTCGTGCAGCCAGTCGACCAGATGGCCTTCGTGGTTCGACTGGCGCAGGTCGATCGCAAGGTCCAGTTCGCGGGCGCGGTCCTCCAGCATCCCGGCGATGTCGTCGAGCGTGTCGTGGCCGTAGATTTCCGGCTCGCGCAGGCCGAGCAGGTTCAGGTTCGGGCCGTTGAGGACGAAGACGGTGGCGGGCAACGGGGCGCTTTCGGTTGCGGGGGCTTGGCTGCCCTCCCTATATGCGGCGCACCATACCCGGAGCGGACCCGCTAAGTCGAGGCTTTGGCGTACAGGGCACAGGAGACGACATGCACACCGACGGCACCATCAGCATCATGGTCAATGGCGACCATATGCGCGTTCGCGACGGCATCACGCTGGCCGAGCTGACCGCGCAGATCGGACTGGTGCCCGAAAAGGTAGCGGTCGAGCGCAATCTGGAGGTCGTGCCGCGATCGACGCTGACGCAGGTGAAGGTCGAGGATGGCGACGAGCTGGAGATCGTGCATTTCGTCGGCGGTGGCGATCATGCCAGGGCGATCGATGCCGATACGTGGAGCGTGGCGGGGCGGACCTTCACCTCGCGGCTGATCGTCGGCACCGGCAAGTACAAGGATTTCGAACAGAATGCCGCCGCGGTCGCCGCGTCGGGCGCCGAGATCGTGACCGTCGCGGTGCGCCGCGTGAACGTCAGCGATCCCAAGGCGCCGATGCTGACCGACTATATCGACCCCAAGAAGATCACCTATCTGCCCAATACCGCCGGCTGCTTCGACGCCGACAGCGCGATCCGGACGCTGCGCCTCGCGCGGGAAGCAGGCGGCTGGGACCTGGTGAAGCTGGAGGTGCTGGGCGAGGCGCGCACGCTGTATCCCGACATGGTCGAGACGCTGCGGGCGACCGAGGTGCTGGCGAACGAGGGCTTCCTGCCGATGGTCTATTGCGTCGACGATCCGATCGCGGCGAAGCGGCTGGAGGATGCCGGCGCGGTCGCGATCATGCCGCTGGGCGCGCCGATCGGGTCGGGCCTTGGCATCCAGAACCTCGTCACGATCCGGCTGATCGTGGAGGGGGCGAAGGTGCCGGTGCTGGTCGATGCCGGCGTGGGGCAGGCGTCGGACGCGACGGTGGCGATGGAGCTGGGCTGCGACGGGGTGCTGATGAACACCGCGATTGCCGAGGCGAAGGACCCGGTGCTGATGGCTGCGGCGATGAAGGCGGCGGTGGAGGCGGGGCGCATGGGCTATCGCGCCGGGCGGATGCAGCGGCGGCGCTATGCCGATCCGTCGAGTCCCTTGGCCGGTCTGATTTGAATCAACTTTGATGGAACCGGTCGGTGGCTTTGCGCTTTTGTATAATCGCAATCCAGCGAGGGACACCTCGCCAACTGACAGGAGCCATTCATGGGTGAATTCACCGACAAGCTCGCCGCAGCAGGCAACAAGGTCGCCGGCAACGTGAAGGAAGCCATCGGCAAGGCGACCGACAACGAGCGTCTGGAAGCCGAGGGCGAGGCCCAGCAGGTCAAGGGCACCGGTCAGGACGTCAAGGGCAGCGTCAAGGGCGCGCTCGGCGACAAGATCTGAGCTGACAGGCACCGCGTACCGCCGATGTAGTGGCGGATGGTGCAGGGCCGCTCCGGGAAACCGGGGCGGCCCTTTTCGTTTTCGGGGTGTCGGGTCAGGGCGCGGGATGAAACCCGGCGATGCGGCAGGTCGACCCGACCCGACCCAACCTAACGCTCCCGGATCGCGGCGATGGTGGTGCCGTGGGTGATGACGTCGATGTCGGTCCTGATATGGAGCAGGCGGACGCCGGTGCGCGCCAGGGCGCGGTCGAGCGCCGGGGCGAACTGCGCGGTGGTTTCGACCGTCTCGGCCCAGCCGCCATAGGCGCGGGCGAGCGCGGCGAAATCGGGGTTGGTGAGGCCGGTGCCGCTGACCCGCGCGGGATATTCGCGTTCCTGATGCATGCGGATCGTGCCGTAGCCGCCATTGTCGACGAGGATGACGAGCAGGTTGGCGCGATGCTGGATCGCGGTCGCCAGTTCCTGTCCGTTCATCAGGAAATCGCCATCGCCCGCGATCGCGACCGCGAGTTTGTCCGGCTCGCGCAGCGCGGCTGCGACGGCGGCCGGCGTGCCATAGCCCATCGCGCCGCAGGTCGGGGCGAGTTGGGTGCCGGACCAGCCATAGTGCCAGTAGCGGTGCCACCACCCCGAGAAATTGCCCGCGCCGTTGCAGATGATCGTGTCGTACCCCGACAGCCGGTCGCGCATCGCGGCGACGCAGGGGCCGAGATCGAGCGTCACGTCGCGCGGCGCGGGGGTGGACCATGCCAGCCATTCGGCATGGGCCTCGGTGCCCGCCGGAAGCGCTGCGGCGGGCGGCTCGGCTTGGGCGAGCATCCGGGCGAAGGCGGACGGATCGGCGGCGATGGCCAGATCGGCGTGGTAGACGCGGTCGAGTTCGGCGGGGTCGGGATGGACGTGGATCAGCGTCTGGCCCGGATGGTCGGGGGTGATTAGGGTATAGCCGTCGGTAGTCGCCTCCCCCAGCCGCGCGCCGATCACCAGCAGCAGGTCGGCATCCCTGATCCGCCGGACCAGTCGGGGGGCGGGGCCATAGCCGAGATTACCGGCCCATGCCGGGTGATCGTTGGCGATGGCGTCCTGCCGGCGGAAGGCGCCGGCGACGGGGATGCCCCAGCGTTCGGCGAAGTCGGCGAAGGTTGCGCCGGTGGCCGCGTTCCAGCCCGCCCCGCCGACGATCGCCACGGGGCGTCGGGCGGTGCGCAATGCTGTCAGAACCGCGCCGAAGTTGGCGGGGTCGAGCGTGGTTTCCAGTTTCGCGAGCGGCGGCCGGTCGGCGACGGTCGCTGTTTCGCACAGCATGTCCTCCGGCAAGGCGATCACCACCGGTCCCGGCCGTCCGGATGTCGCGGTGCGCCACGCGCGCGCGACATATTCGGGGATGCGCGCCGGATCGTCGATGCGCAGCACCAGCTTTGCAAGCGGCGCGAACATCGCCGGGAAATCGACCTCCTGAAACCCTTCGCGGTCGCGCATCCCCCGGTCGACGTCGCCGATGAACAACAGCATCGGCACCGAATCCTGCCGCGCGACATGGACCCCGATCGAGGCGTTGGTGGCGCCGGGGCCGCGGGTGACGAAGGCGACGCCCGGCCGCCCGGTCAGCACGCCGTCGGCACAGGCCATGAAGCCGACGCCCCCTTCCTGCCGGCAGGTCACGAGGTCGATCGCGGGCGTATCGTGCAGCGCGTCGAGCACGGCGAGGAAACTTTCGCCCGGCACATGGAAGATGCGGTCGCAGCCATGGGTGACGAGGGCATCGACCAGGATACGGCCGCCGGTGCGCGAATCTGTCATGACGACACGCTAACCGCCGGTGCCGCGCGGCGCCAGTGGCGCACGAAGTTGAAGGGCGGTTCAGGTTCTTGACCCGTCGTGCCGGCCATGCGTAATCCGGACGCAGAAGACTGTTGGGAGAGTGGCGATGAAGAAGCTGTACCCGAATGCGCAGGCCGCGCTCGACGGGCTGCTCCATGACGGCATGACGCTGTGCGCGGGCGGTTTCGGGCTGTGCGGCATTCCCGAACGCCTGATCGACGCGATCGAGGCGTCGGGGGTCAGGGACCTGACCATCGCCAGCAACAATGCCGGGATCGACGGACAGGGGCTGGGCAAGCTGCTGCGCAGCCGGCAGGTCAGGAAGATGATCTCGAGCTATGTCGGCGAGAACAAGGAGTTCGAGCGGCAATATCTGAGCGGAGAGCTGGAGGTCGAGTTCTGTCCGCAGGGGACGCTGGCCGAACGCTGTCGCGCGGGCGGGGCGGGGATTCCGGGCTTCTATACCAGGACCGGGGTCGGCACGCTGATCGCGGAAGGGAAAGAGGTGAAGCAGTTCGACGGCGAGGATTACATCCTCGAACGCGGCATCCGCGCCGATGTGGCGATCATCAAGGGGTGGAAGGCCGACGAGGCCGGCAACCTTATCTTCCGCAAGACCGCGCGCAACTTCAACCAGCCGATGGCGACCGCCGCGAACATCTGCGTCGCCGAGGTCGAGGAAGTGGTGCCGGTGGGGTCGCTCGACGCCGATGCGATCCACCTGCCGGGGATCTACGTGAAGCGGATGATCGTCGGCGCGCCGTACGACAAGCAGATCGAGTTCCGTACCGTGCGCGAGCGGGCGTGATGGGCTTGCGGCGATTGTCCGGTATTCCCGCGCAGGCGGGGATCGAGGGTGGTGAAGCGCCGACGTCCGCGCCGGTGGCTCTGGATCCCCGCCTTCGCGGGGATACGGGAGTGTCCGCTATGGTACACCGCGCGCTGACCCTCGGCACTGCCGCGTTCGCCCTGTCGGGCTGCGTCGTCGCGGTCGGGAACCAGTCGGCACCGGCGGCGCCCGCCACCGTAGCGGGCGTGCCGTCGGGGATGCAGTATCTCTACGGTTCGGGCGAGGCGGCGGCGGCGAGCCGGCAGGCCTATTCGGCGCTGGTCCGCTATGTGCAGCAATATCAGCGCGACCGCACGACGCTGCGGCGGATGCCGCTCTCGGCGGTGCTGGCGCCCGGCGCGACGCTGGCACAGCCGGGGCAGCTGCCCTGCACCGGCAAGGCCGCCGTCGTGTTCGACGTCGACGAGACCGTGCTGCTCAACACCGGGTATGAATATGCCGATGCGCGTGGCGGCCTGTCCTATGACGCGGCGCGCTGGGAACGGTGGGAGCGTTCGGACGGGCGCGCGACGCGGGCGGTGCCCGGTGCGGTCGAGGCACTGGCGCAGCTGCGTGCGGCGGGGGTGACCGTCGTGTTCAATTCGAACCGCAACGCCGCGACCGCTTCGTTCACCGAGGCCGTGCTGAACCGCGCCGGCCTTGGCCCCGCACGACATGGCAGCACGCTTTTCCTGAAAGGCGATGCGCCGGGCGGATCGGCCAAGGATGCCCGGCGGGCACTGATCGCCGCCAAATTCTGCGTCGTCGCGCTGGTCGGCGACCAGCTGGGCGATTTCAGCGACCTGTTCAATGCCGGGCTGAAACCCGCCGAGCGGCGGGCGGCGGCGGATTCGCCGGCGATCGCCGGTCTGTGGGGCAATGGCTGGTTCGTGCTGCCCAACCCCGTATACGGCACCGCGCTGGCCGGTGATTTCGACGACGTGTTCCCCAATGATCTGCGCTGGAGCGATCCAGGCGCGCGCAAGGAGTAACCCCATGGCCTGGACCCGCGACGAGATGGCGGCACGCGCCGCCCGCGAGCTGAAGGACGGTTTCTACGTCAATCTGGGGATCGGCATCCCGACCCTGGTCGCCAACCATATCCCCGAGGGCGTCGAGGTGACGTTGCAGTCGGAGAACGGGATGCTGGGCATCGGCCCGTTCCCGTGGGCCGGCGAAGAGGACCCCGACCTCATCAACGCCGGCAAGCAGACGATCAGCGAATTGCCGCAATCGGTGTATTTCAGCAGCGCCGACAGCTTCGCGATGATCCGCGGCGGGCATATCGACCTGACCGTGCTGGGCGCGATGGAGGTGTCCGAGAAGGGCGACATCGCCAACTGGATGATCCCGGGCAAGATGGTGAAGGGCATGGGCGGGGCGATGGACCTCGTCGCCGGGGTCAAGAAGATCATCGTCGTGATGGAGCACACGTCGAAGAACGGCGACCCGAAGTTCATCCCCGAATGCACGCTGCCGCTGACCGGGCTGGGGGTGGTCGACATGATCGTCACCGACCTGGCGGTGTTCGCGCGCGACGACCATGCGAGCCCGTTCCGGCTGATCGAAACCGCGCCGGGGGTGACGGCGGAGGAAGTACGTTCGAAGACGACGGCGAACTACGTGGGGTAGGGCGGAAGAAGGTTGGTTCACGCGAAGGCGCGGAGACGCGGAGGAAGAAGAAAATTTGGTTCGCGCAGAGGCGCAGGGGACGCTGAGGGGTTGTGGGCCGGGCGGCTACAGCCTGTCTGATGAAGCCGCTCTCCTCGCCGCCACGGGCTTGAAAGCCGCCGGGGCGGCGGGGCTCTCCACGCACACAACCTCTCTGCGTCCTTTGTGCCTTCGCGTGAATCAACCTTCTACCGCGCCGCCGTCTCCGGCATCTTCCACCACAGCAGCGCCAGCCCTGCGCCCGCGATTGCGGCGAGCAGCAGGAACGCCGCGTCGTAGCCGCCGCGCACGATCATCACGCCGGCCAGCGTGGTGCTGAGCGCGCCGCCCAACCCCTGTACCGTCGCCACCGCGCCCTGTGCGGCATTGAAGCGGCCGGTGCCGCGCATGATCGCGGCGACCACGACCGGCAGGAGCGCGCCGAAGATGCCCGCGCCGATGCCGTCGAGCAGTTGCACGCCCAACAGCCATGCCGGCGCGTCGGTCAGCGTATACAGCACGCCGCGCGCCGCCAGCACGGCCATGCCGACCAGCAGGATCGGGCGATGGCCCCAGCGGTCGGCGTTGCGGCCGACGACGATCGCGACCGGCACCATCACCAGCTGCGCGCCGACGATGCAGGCGGCGACGAGCGAGGTCGCCTGTCCCGCGCCGACCTCGCGCCCGAGCAGCTGGCCGACCGCGGGCAGCATCGCGGCGTTGGCGAGGTGGAACAGGAACGCCGCCCCGGCGAAGATCGCCAGCGCCGGATTGGCGGTCAGGGTGCGGACCAGCGAGGGGGCGGGGTCGCACGGTTCGTCCGCCTCGCCCGGCTTGCCGTCGCACCCGCGGGCGACGTCGTGGTCGATCGCATCGCCATCGACCCACAGGATCGCGACGATGCTGCACACCGCGAGGATGCCCATCAGGTAGAAGACGACGACCGGTCCGAACTCCCATGCGAGCAGCCCGGCCAGCGCGGCGGCGACGGCGTTGCCCGCGTGGTTGAACGCTTCGTTGCGTCCGACGCGGCGGGTGAATGCCCGGGGCCCGACGATGCCGAGCGAGATCGCGGCGATGCCCGGTGCGAACACCGCGCCGGCGACGGCGGCGACCGACTGGGTCGCGGCGACCATGAAGAAGCCCGACACGATCGGCAGCGCGATCGACGCGAGCGTCACGAGCAGCGCGGCGACGACCAGCAGCGCGCGCTTGGCGCGGATTCGGTCGACCAGCGCCCCCGCCGGTGTCGTCGCCAGCAGCCCGGCGATGCCGGCGATGGTCATCACCATGCCCGCCGTCGCCTCGTCCCAGCCATGTGTCGGCCCGCGCACCGAGACGAGGTAGATGGCGAGATACGGCCCCAGCCCGTCGCGGACATCGGCGAGGAACGCGTTCATCGCGTCGAGTGCGCGTCCGTTGCGGGCAGCGTCCCCGCCGGGGGCGGGGTCGGTCGGTCGAGCCATGCGCAGTCCCCGTCGCGAGCGGTGATCGGCGGAAACGTATATCATCTACGAAGGGTCCGCCGGGCAGTACGAAACTCCCGTTTCGGTAATAAAATGTCGCACGACCTTCCGTCGCCGATGGTTTTCGGTTAACGCGCGGACATGAACAGCGCTCCGCAGACCTTGTACGAGAAAATCTGGAACGATCACGTCGTCGAACGGCGGGATGACGGCACCTGCCTGATCTATATCGACCGGCATCTCGTCCATGAAGTCACCAGTCCGCAGGCGTTTGCCGGCCTGCGCGCCGCCGGGCGGCGGGTGCGGCGGCCCGAACTGACGCTGGCGGTGCCCGATCATAACCTGCCGACGACGCCGCGGGTCGATGCGGCGGGCCATCGCCTGCCGATCGCCGATCCGGCGAGCGCGCAGCAGCTGGCAGCGCTGGAGAAGAACGCACCCGATTTCGGCATCCGCTATATCGATGCGACGGCGGCCGAACAGGGCATCGTCCATGTCGTGGGGCCGGAACAGGGCTTCACCCTGCCGGGCACGACGCTGGTCTGCGGCGACAGCCATACCAGCGCACACGGGGCGCTGGGCGCGCTGGCGTTCGGGATCGGCACCAGCGAGGTCGAGCATGTACTGGCGACGCAGACGCTGCTGCTGCAACAGTCGAAGACGATGGAGATCCGCGTCGACGGGACGCTGGGCTATGGCGTGTCGGCCAAGGACGTGGTGCTGGCGATCATCGGCAGGACCGGCGCGGCGGGCGGCACCGGCTATGTCGTCGAATATACCGGCGAGGTGATCCGGGACCTGTCGATCGAGGGGCGGCTGACGGTCAGCAACATGTCGATCGAGGGCGGGGCGCGCGCCGGGCTGATTGCGCCCGACGAGACGACCTTCGCGTATCTGAAGGGGCGGCCGATGGCGCCGGCCGGGGCCGATTGGGACCGGGCGGTCGAGTATTGGCGGACGCTGCCGACCGACGCGGGCGCGCGGTACGACCGGGTGGTGCAGTTGCACGCCAGCGACATCGCGCCGTCGCTGACCTGGGGTACGAGTCCCGAGGACGTGGTGCCGATCACCGGGGTCGTCCCCTCGCCCGACAGCTTCGCGGACGCATCGAAGCGCGTCGCGGCGCAGAAGTCGCTCGATTACATGGGGTTGACGCCGGGCATGCGGATGCAGGACGTGCCCGTCAGCTACATCTTCATCGGCAGTTGCACCAACAGCCGGATCGAGGACCTGCGCGCCGCGGCCAGCGTGGTGAAGGGGCGGCATGTCGCGGGCGGCATCAAGCAGGCGCTGGTCGTGCCCGGATCGGGGCTGGTCAAGCGGCAGGCCGAGGCCGAGGGGCTCGACCGCATCTTTACCGAAGCCGGGTTCGAATGGCGCGAACCGGGCTGTTCGATGTGCCTGGCGATGAACCCGGACAAGGTGCCGCCGGGCGAACGCTGCGCTTCCACCAGCAACCGCAATTTCGTAGGACGGCAGGGACCGGGGGCGCGGACGCACCTGCTGTCCCCCGCGATGGCGGCGGCGGCGGCGGTGACCGGGCGGCTGGCCGATGTACGCGAACTGGTGACGGAGTAGGCATATGAAGCGGGTTCTGGTCGCGTTGATCGCAGGCGCGGTGTTGAGCGGGATGGCGGCGGCCTATGCGTCGGTGCGCCCGGCGGTGGCGAAGCCCGCCCCGCCGCAGGACAAGCGCGCCTGATGGAGCCGATCGTCCATGTCGACGGGCGCGCCTATCCATGGGGTGCCAAGAATATCGACACCGATATCATCATTCCGGCGCACTGGCTGAAGACCACGACGCGCGAGGGGCTGGGCAAGGGCGCGTTCGAGAGCGTGCGCGCCGAACCCGGCAACCTGTTCGACGATCCGCGCTATGCTGGGGCGCCGATCCTGATCGCGGGCGAGAATTTCGGCTGCGGCTCCAGCCGCGAACATGCCGCATGGGCGCTGACCGACATGGGCGTCCGCGCGGTGATCGCGCCGAGCTTTTCCGACATCTTTTCGGGCAACGCGATCAAGAACGGGATCGTGACGGTCGTGCTGCCGCAGGACGCGATCGACCGGCTGGTCGAGGTGGCGAGGGACCAGCCGGTCGCCGTCGATCTGGAGACGATGACGGTCACCACGCCGTATCAGGATCGCTTCGCCTTTACCCTCGATCCGTTTCGTCGCCGGTGCCTGATGGAAGGGCTGGACGAGATCGGCATGACGCTGGCACAAGATACCGCGATTTCGAAATACGAGTCCGGCGTGTCCCATGCGCGACCGTGGCTCCATCAGGAGAGCGGTGATGCGGGCGTTGTTGTCGACGGAGCCGGGCGGGCCTGACACGCTGACGATCGGCGAACTGCCCGATCCGCAGCCAGGCAAGGGGCAGGTCGTCGTCGCGGTGAAGGCGTGCGCGGTCAACTATCCCGACGTGCTCATCATCGAGGACCGGTATCAGTTCCGTCCGGCACGGCCGTTCGCGCCGGGCGGCGAGGTGGCGGGCGTGATCGACAGCGTCGGCGAGGGCGTCACCGGCTGGGCGGTCGGCGACCGGGTGATCGCGGTCACCGGGCATGGCGGCATGGTCGGGAAAGTGGCGGTGCCGGCAGCGGCGCTCCACCGCCTGCCGCCAGACCGCAGTTTCGAAGAGGGCGCGGCGTTGCTGCTGACCTATGCCACCGCGATCCATGCGCTGGTCGATCGCGGGCGGATCGCCGCGGGGCAGACGCTGTTGGTGCTGGGGGCGGCGGGCGGCGTCGGGGTGGCGACGATCGAACTGGGCAAGGCGTTCGGCGCGCGGGTCGTGGCGGCGGTATCGTCGGAGGAAAAGGCGGCGGCAGCCCGCGCGGCGGGGGCGGACGAAGTGGTCGTCTACCCCCATGCCCCGTTCGACAAGGTGGCGTCGAAGGCGCTGGCCGATACGTTCAAGGCCGCGGTCGGCGGGCAGGGCGCGGACATCGTGTTCGATCCGGTCGGCGGCGACTATGCCGAACCCGCGCTGCGCAGCGTCGGGTGGGAGGGGCGCTATCTGGTGGTCGGCTTCCCGGCGGGCATCCCGAAGCTGCCGCTCAACCTGACGCTGCTCAAGAGCTGCGACGTGTGCGGCGTGTTCTGGGGCGCGTTCGCGATGCGCGATCCGGCGGCGAACGCGGCGCATGTCGCGACGCTGTTCCGGCTGTGGGACGAAGGGGCGATCGCGCCGCGCGTGACGGGGACGTTCCCGCTGGAGCGCGGCGGCGAGGCGATCGCGGCGCTGGCCGGGCGGGCGGTGATCGGGAAGCTGGTGGTGGTGCCGTAGCGAGGCAGGGGTTTTCACGCGGAGGCGCGGAGAGATCTGGCCTGCCGTGATAGCGGCTTTCGCCGCCCGTAGGGTCTGATCCGATCGAATGGAACCGGACGTCTCCCGGCGAAGGCCGGGATATCCCGTGGCAGCACGCAGCAGGGATCGTGTGAGACCCCCAGCCTTCGCTGGGGTAACATTTCCCCGCAGGCGGATCGGGCTCCGGCAGGGGAAAAGGCATTGGCGGTCGGCAGCGACTGCCCCAGGCCCTCTCTCTGCGCCTTCGCGCCATCTTATGCCAACGGCCGTGCCGGTTCTGGGGAGGCGTGGCGACGCGTTGCGCGCGCCGTTGCGCGGAACCCGGCTGCGTCCTATCTCGGGCGGGAGGGACGAGTAGGGGAATAGCATGACGACGTTCGACGACCGGGAACGTGCCTTCGAGGCCAAGTTCGCCCGCGATGGCGAGATGGCGTTCCGCGTGACCGCGCGGCGCAACAAGCTGTTGGGCCACTGGGCGGCCGAGCGGATGGAGCTGACCCCGGCCGAGACGGACGCCTATGCCACGTCGGTCGTACAGGCCGATTTCGAGGAAGTCGGCGACGACGACGTCGTGCGCAAGCTGATTTCCGACCTGGCGGCCGCCGGCGTCGATTGCGACGAGGCGTCGATCCGTCAGGCGATGGCCGATTGCGAGGTCGAGGCGCGTCGCCAGCTGCTGGAGAGCATGTGATGCCGATGGAAGCACAGGCGATCGAGGCGCTGATCGTCGCGGCGATTCCCGATGCGGTGGTCGAGATCACCGATCTGGCGGGCGACGGCGACCATTATGCCGCGCGCGTGGTGTCGGAAAGCTTTCGCGGCAAACCGCGCATCGCGCAGCAGCGCGCGGTCTATGCGGCGCTGGGCGGACGGATGGGCGGCGAACTGCACGCATTGCAACTGACCACCGGCGTCCCCACTCCACAGGCATGAAGCGCCCGCCGGGCGACAGCAAGGATATGACGATGACCGACGATACCAACGCCCGCATCGATGCGGTGGTAAAGAACAACCCGGTGGTGCTGTTCATGAAGGGCAGCCCGCTGTTTCCGCAATGCGGCTTTTCCAGCCGCGCGGTGGCGATCCTGAACCACCTGAACACCCAGTTCGAAAGCGTCGACGTGCTGCAGGACCAGGGTATCCGCCAGGGGATCAAGGCCTATTCGGACTGGCCGACCATCCCGCAGCTCTACGTGGGCGGCGAGTTCGTCGGTGGATCGGACATCATGATGGAGATGTACGAGAGCGGCGAGCTGGCCGAGCTGCTGGGCGGCGACAAGGTCGCCTGATCCGCCCCGTTCGACAATGAAAAGCCCGGCCGCAGCGATGCGGTCGGGCTTTTTCGTGGGAAGCCGTTCCCCGTCGCATCGGACCGTCACCCCAACGAAGGCCGGGGTCTCGAGCGGCTCCTGCGCCGTGCCGTCATGGGGCGATCCCGACCTTCGCCGGGATGACGGCCGATGCGAGGGGGATGGATCGAGCGTTGCCCCAGGCTGCCGATTACTTGCCGCGCAGCGTGTTGATGAGCGCGATGCCCAGCACGCCGCCCAGCGCGGCCGAGGCAAACGGGCGATCGCGCACGAACTGGCGGACCTGATCGATCACCGGGCGGAGCGTGTCCTCGATCGTGTCCTTCGCCTCGCCGTAACGCTGCTGGACCTTGCCGCCGAGCTGGTCGGCCTTGCCCTCGTCGCGCAGCGTCCGGTCACCGGTGGCGGTCCCAAGGCCTTCCTTGAGCTTGCCGCCAAGGTCGGTGGCGGCGCCGGTCAGGGTATCGGTGTTCATCGGGTGTCTCCGTGGGTGGGTGAGAGGGATCAGCGTGCGGGCGGGTTGGTCACGACGCCGCAACCGGCGGCGGCGCGGGCGACCTCCAGCGGGACCCGGGGGTCCTTGACCGCGCCGGCGGCGCGGACGAAGTCGCCGACGGTCAGCCGGCCGGGCGTGGTATCGCCCTCGCGCGCGGCGCGTGCAGCGTTGCCCAGCTGTTGCAACTGGCCCAGCGACAGGTTCGCTTCCAGCCGGTCGCCGACGCATCGCGACTGGTCGGGCGCGAAGCCATAGCCCTCCAGCGAGGACGCGATGCGCGCCGACGGGTTCACGCAGGCCGACGTGGCGAACGCCAACAGTCCGCCGATGGCAACAAGTCCCGCGGTGTGCATGGAGTTTCCCCTGTGGTCAGGCGGGATAAACCCGGCAGTGCCGCCGTTGGGTCCGTAGTATTCCTGCACTATTTTCGTCCGACATCTTCGCCATGTCCCTGCGAACTGCGCGACCGGCGGCAGGCGTCTTCGCAAGATCGACGTGCATCGGCGGGGGAAGACCCGGGGTGGGCGGACCGGCAACTGGAGGAGGTGCCGGTCCGCCCGAATTGAAGCGCGAACGCATCGGGTGCCAATACCCTCGCAGCAATTGTGCCATTTTCCCGGCAGGCTGGTTTCGGCGGGTTTCGACGGTTAACGGCGCTTCACCATCCCGGGCAGGTGTAAGCCATCCCGACAGGTTGCGGCGGCAGACAAGATTACGCTTGTAAACGTAACGACCACGGGTGTAGTCATCTGCCATGGCCGAACGAATCAGCGATGCCGAGCATGCCGTGATGGAAGTGCTCTGGGACCAGAACCCGCTTACCGCGCAGGAGGTGGTCGAACGCGTCGCCCCGGCGCGCGACTGGAGCGCGAACACCGTCAAGACGCTGCTGGGCCGGCTGCTCGCCAAGCAGGTGATCGACGCGGAGGAGGACGGGCGGCGCTATCGCTATCGCCCGCTGGTCGCGCGCGAGGAATATGTCGCGGGCGAATCGCAGAAGTTCATCGACCGGCTGTTCGGCGGCAGCCTGACGCCGCTGGTCGCGCACCTGGCCGAACGCGACCAGTTGAGCGCGAAGGAAATCGACGAGATCGAGGCTCTGTTGAAGGCGCTGAAACAATGATCGGATGGGCGGTGGAAACGATCGCGGCGACGACGCTGCTGATGGTGCTGGTGCTGATGCTGCGGGGGCCCGTCGCGCGGCGCTTCGGTCCGCAGGCGGCCTATGCGCTGTGGGCGCTGCCCGCGCTGCGCATGATCCTGCCGCCCATTCCCGATGCGTGGCGCCCGGTCGACATCGCGCCGATCGGTGCGGCGACCGAACCCGGCGTCATCATGCTGGGCGTGCCGGTGGCCGAGGTGCCGGCGCTGCCGCAGGGCTGGGGCATGGCCGACGTGCCGCTGGCGGTGATCGGCCTGTGGCTGCTGGGCGCGGTCGGCTTCGTCGCGTGGCACATCGTCCGGCACAACCGTTTCTGTGCGAAGGTGCTGGCATCGGGCCGGGCGAAGGGCATCGCCGGAGGGCATGTCCGGATGATCGAGACGCGCCATGCCGCCGGGCCGCTCGCGTTCGGGGTGTTCCACCGCTATGTCGCGATGCCGGTCGATTTCCGCGAACGCTATGACGAGCGCGAACAGGCGTTGGCGCTGGCGCACGAGCTGGGCCACCATGCCCGGGGCGACCTGCTCGCCAACTGGTTCGCGCTGGTCGTGCTGGGGTGCCACTGGTTCAATCCGGTCGCGTGGCGCGCGTTTCGGGCGTTCCGGGCCGACCAGGAAATGGCGTGCGATGCGATGGTGCTGGCGCGCGCCACACCGCAAGTCCGCCACGCCTACGCCACCGCCATCGTCAAGTCCGCGCACGGGCAGGGGCTGTCCGCCGCCTGCCACCTGCACGGCGTCCATGAACTGAAGGGGAGACTCATCATGTTGTCGAAGCATCGGGTGATGTCGCCCGCCACCCGCCGGATCGCCGGCGGCGCCACGCTGGCGCTGGCCGTGATCGGCCTCGGCATCACCGCGTCGGGAACGGAAGCCGCCGAGACGTTGCGCGGCAAGGTGGAGGACGCGACCGGCGTCGAGATCGCGAGCGTCGAGGCGAAGGCGGCAGCCGCGCTCGCCCCGGTGGCGGCGATCGTCCCGGTGCAGGCGGCGACGGCGGCACCGCTGCCCGCGCCCGCCGAGCCGGCACCGCCGCCGGCGATCGCCGCACCGGCCCGGGCCGTGCAGCCGGCGGCGCCTGCGATCGCCGCGCGTCCTGCCGTACCGGCCGCCCCGGCGGCGCCGGCGGCCCCGGCACAAGGAGCGGTGCGCAAGATCGTTGTCCAGAAATTCGACGGCGACGGCAAGCTGCTGGGTCAGAGCGTCAGCGACATTCCCGACGTCAGGGTCGTCAGTGCAAATTGCGGCCCCGGCGATGCCCGGCAGACCAGCATGACCCGGATGGAGGGCGGCAAGCAGGTCACGGTGATCTGTTCCGACCGCATCCGCATCGTCACCCGCGACGCGCAGTTCCGCGCCGAACAGGGGGCGAAGCTGGCGGCGATCAGTGCGGCGCGGGCGGCGCAGGGCGAAGCGCAGGCGGCGCAGGGACAGGTCTATGCGCGGCAGGGGCAGCGCGCGGCACTGGCCGGGCTGCGCTCGGCACGCGCCTCGATCATGGCGAACAAGGACATGCCCGCCATCGCCCGCACCAGCGCACTGGCGGGCATCGACGACAGCATTCGCGAAATCCAGTCCGAGATCGATTCGGAGGACTGACACCGGGTCCGCGGACGTTCTGCCCCGTTCGCCCGCGGCAGGGCCGGCCGGCATCGCGCCGGCCGGCCCGTCGCTGCGACCATCGCCTTGCATCGCGCGCCCCCAGCCGCCATCTCCCGGAGCAATGGCCGAATTTTCCCCCGGTATCGCCCAGCCGCTCGAACCGCTGGTGACGCGCGTGCTGGCGCGCAACGCATCGCCCTATACCCATACCGGCACGCAGAGCTTCGTCGTCGGCGGCAGCGGTGCGGTGGCGGTGATCGATCCGGGGCCGGTCGACGACGTGCATCTGGACGCGCTGCTGGCCGCGGTCGGCGACCGGCAGGTCGCGGCGATCCTGTGCACCCATACCCACCGCGACCATAGTCCGGCTGCCCGGCCGCTGGCCGATCGCACCGGCGCGGCGATCATCGGTTGTGCGCCGCTGACGATGGACGATGCCGGCCCGCGCGCCGATGCCGCGTTCGACGTCGACTATCGCCCCGACCGGGTGCTGGCCGATGGCGAGGCGGTGGCGGGCGACGGCTGGACGCTGGTCGCGGTCGCGACGCCGGGGCACACGTCGAACCATCTGGCGTTCGCGCTGCCCGAAAGCGGCGCGCTGTTCAGCGGCGACCATGTCATGGGCTGGTCGACGACGATCGTTTCGCCGCCCGATGGCGACATGGGCGATTACATGGCCAGCCTCGACAAGCTGTTGGGGCGCGAGGACCGGGTCTATTATCCGGCGCATGGCGACGCGGTCGACAATCCGAGGCGGCTGGTGCGCGGGATGCTGGGCCACCGCAAGCAGCGCGAGGGACAGATCGCGCGCGCGATCGAACGCGGGACCCATGACGTGCCGGCAATGGTCGCGGGCATGTATGCCGGGCTGCACCCCAGGCTGCTCGGCGCGGCGGAGCGGTCGGTGCTGGCGCACCTGATCGACATGGAACAGCGCGGGATCGTGCGGCAGGAGGGGGCGACATGGCATCGCATGTGAGGCCGCAGGCGATCCGGCTGATCGTCGCCGTCGTCGTGCTGCTGGCTCTGGGCATCGGCGGCTGGGTGGCGTGGCAGCGCTATCAGGAACGCTATGTCGTCACCACCGAACCCGATAGCGGGCAGGCGGTGACGCGGATCATCACCGCGCGGCTGTCGGGCGCGAGCGCGCTGAAGGTCGCGTCGCTCACCGGCACGCTGCAGGCGAGCGCCAGCGACACGCGCGGCTTCGGCTGGCTGCGCTCGGACCAGGTGGTGAAGATGCCCTATGCGGTCGATTATTTCGTCGACCTGGGCGGGATCGGCGAGGGGCAGCTGAGCTGGTCGGCCGACACCCGCACGCTGGTGGTCGACGCCCCCGACGTCACGGTCGCGAAGCCCAATATCGACGAGGCGGCACGGACGCTGGTCCAGACCAATGGAGTCTACGTAACGCGCGAGGCGGCGGCGGCGCTGGCGCAGCGGGTGTCGAGCGTGGCGCAGAACCGCGCCGAGCGCGAGGCGCGCAGCCCCGAACGGCTGGCACAGGCGCGCGAGATGGCGCGGGCTGGACTGGCACGGGTGCTGGCAGCGCCGCTGGCGGCAGCGGGCGAGCGCGACGTGCGGGTGGTGGTGACATTTCCGGCGGAGCGGGGCTTGCGGGACGGGGAGCGCTGGGACGTGTCCGCCCCGCCGGCCGAGGTGCTCGGCAATCGGCGGTGACAAGCCGGCTTCGGCACATTAGGGGCCGGTTCAAGATGAAATGCCCGTTCGTCCTGAGTAGCTGTTGAGCCTGTCGAAACAGCGTATCGAAGGACTGCTTGGGGCAGGTGCTTCGATACGGGTCTTCGACTTCGCTCAGCCCCTACTCAGCACGAACGGAAGATGAGGTGGCATTTGCCAGCTCGAGGAGACGATGATGAACGCGCGCACCGAACTGCCCACCGGCACCGACCTGCTGGCCGAGATCGACCGGCTGCGCCGCGAGCGCAACGCCGTCATCCTCGGTCATTATTACCAGAAGCCCGAGATACAGGACCTCGCCGATTTCGTCGGCGACAGCCTCGACCTGAGCCGCAAGGCGGCGGCGACCGATGCCGATGTCATCGCGTTCTGCGGCGTGCGCTTCATGGCGGAGACGGCGAAAATCCTGTCGCCCGACAAGACCGTGATCCTGCCCGACATGGACGCGGGCTGTTCGCTGGAGGACAGCTGCCCGCCCGAACAGTTCGCCGCGTTCCGCGCGCAGCATCCCGATCACATCGCGCTGACCTACATCAACTGTTCGACCGAGGTGAAGGCGCTCAGCGACATCATCGTCACCTCGTCGTCGGCGGAAAAGATCCTGTCGCAGCTGCCCGCCGACCAGAAGGTGATCTTCGGTCCCGACCGCAATCTGGGTGGATATCTGACGCGCAAGACCGGGCGCGAGATGCTGTTGTGGCCGGGCGTGTGCATCGTCCACGAAGCGTTCAGCGAAACCGAGTTGTTGAAGCTCAAGGCGCAATATCCCGGCGCGCCGGTCGCGGCGCATCCCGAATGCCCGGCGATCATCCTCGACCATGCCGATTATGTCGGGTCGACCAGCGGCATCCTCGCCTATGCCGCCGACTTCCCCGGCGACACGCTGATCGTCGCGACCGAACCGCACATCATCCACCAGATGGAAAAGGCGCTGCCGCACAAGCAGTTCATCGGCGCGCCGGGCGCGGACGGCAACTGCAACTGCAACATCTGCCCGTATATGGCGCTCAACACGCTGGAAAAGCTCTACATCGCGTTGCGCGACCTGTCCCCCAGGATCGAGATCGAGGAAGGGCTGCGGGTGCGCGCCAAGGTGTCGCTCGACCGGATGCTGGCGATGGCGAGCGGGACGGTGGGGCTGGGCGACCTGGGGCCGCTGCGCGCGGGATGATCCGCCGCTTGCCCCGGTAGCGCCGTCCGGCGGGAACCACCGGCCGGACCTGTGGGCCGGACGCGCGGCCGCTTGCGTGCGGGGGGCAGGGGTGCCAGCGTGGCAGGCCCATGCCGATCGATCCGCCCGACGTGCACCGCCGCGAACTGCCGCCGCTGCCGGCACTCGCCAGTTTCCTCGCCGCGGTCGAGACGAGCAGCTTCTCGCGTGCGGCGCAGCGCATGGCGCTGACGCAGAGTGCGATCAGCCGGCAGATCGCGCTGCTGGAGGACTGGCTGGGCACGGAGCTGTTCGAACGGCGCGGGCGGCGGGTGACCCCGACCCCGGCGGCGATCGCCTATGCCGCGGCGGTCGGTCCGGCGGTCGAACGGGTGCGCAGCGCGACCCGCCGGCTGCTGGTCCCGCCCGACGACCGCGCGCTGACCATCGCGACGTTGCCCAGCTTCGGCATGCGCTGGCTGGCACCGCGGCTGCCGGGGCTGTCGGCGCGCCATCCCGAATTGCTGGTGAACATCGCCGCGCGGTCCTACACCTTCGATTTCGCCGGGGAACGCTTCGACGCGGCGATCCATTTCGGCCTGCCCGACTGGCCGGGGGCGGACCATGCGCTGCTGTTCCACGAGGATGTCGTGGCGGTGTGTTCGCCCGACTGGCTGGCGCAGCATCCGGTGGCGCGCCCGGCCGACCTGCCGCGCCACGCGCTGCTGTCGCTGGAGGCGCGGCCCGATGCATGGGGGCGCTGGTTCGCCGCCGCCGGCATGGCCGATGCGGCGGCGGAAGGGCCGGTGTACGAACATTTCCTGATGCTGGCGCATGCGGCGGCGGCGGGGATGGGGGTCGCGCTGATCCCGTCGTTCCTGATCCGCCCCGAACTGGCGGCGGGCACGCTGGTCGTGCCGCTCGCCGTGCCGCTCAGCGCGCGTGAGGCATATTACCTCGTCTGGCCGCGCGGCGGGGTGCGCAGTCCGTTGTTCGACCGGTTCCGCGACTGGCTGCTGGACGAAGCCGCGTCGGAGGCGTGAAGCCGCCGGTCGATCGCCTCGACCGGGTGGAGCGGGCGGCGGCCGGTCATCCGCTTCGTCTGGCAGCGGCAGGAAAAGCCGGTGGCGAGCATCGCGTCGTCCCGTGTCACCGCCGCCCAGCCGAGCGCGAAGATATCGTGCGACAGCCGCTGGTTGCGCGCCTCGTGCCCGAACATCCCGGCCATCCCGCAACAGCCGGTCTTCGTCGGGGTGGCGGCGATGCCGAACCCGGCCAGCGCCTCGGCCCAGTGCGACAGCGCCTGCGGGCGCAGCGCCTGTTCGGTGCAATGGCCGAGCAGCCGCAGCGGCTGCGGGTCGGGCGCCAGGGCAGGCACGCGACCGTTGCGCACGGCATCGGCCAGCACCGTCTCCAGCCCGGCGACCTCGATCGCGTCGCCGGTCGCCTCTGCATATTCCTGTGTGAACATCAGCGCGGTGGCGGCGTCGATCCCGATCAGCTGGACGCCGGTGTCGGCCAGCCCGCGCGCCTCGGCCATCCGCGCCACCGCCACCGCCACGAAGCGGTCGCGCATCCCCAGCAGGTGCAGCACCTTGCCGTTGCGCCGCGGCGGCACGCGCCACACGCGATGGCCGCAGGCAGTCAGGACGCGCGCGGCGGCGGCGGTCACCCCGCGATCGAAGCTGGCGGTGAAACTGTCCTCGACCAGCACGACGGTGTCTGCCCGGTCCTCTGCCGATAGCGCCGCCAGTCGTTTGGGGGTCGCGACCGGCGGCAATCTGTCGGTCTGCTTGGTAAAGGCGGGCAGGTCGACATAGCCGAGCGCCTGCGCCACGCCGGTGCGGGCGATCGCATTGGCGAACCGCGGCATCCGCCGTCCCGCCGCCAGCATCGCCTCCATCCGCGCGACGACATGGTGGGTCAGGGGGCGGGTGCGCTTCGCCCAGTGCCGCTCGGCAAAGCGCGACGCCATCGTCGGCACGTCGACCCGCACCGGGCACAGCGTCGTGCACGCCTTGCACGACAGACAGGTGGCGAGCGACGCCTGCGTATCGCGCTCGATCGCGGCGTGGTCGGCACGCTCGGCCGGGGTCGGGCGGGGAATCGAATCGAGCCGCGCCCATTCGCGCAGCAATGCCGCGCGGCCCTTGGGCGACTGGGCGCGGTCGCGCGTCGCCTTGTACGACGGGCACATCAGGTCCTGCGCGCTCCAGCCGAAACAGGCGCCGTTGCCGTTGCACGCCACCGCGCGGTCGAACGCCTGTGCATGCGGGGCGGCGATCCCGCGGTCGTGCTCCCCACGGAACGGTACGCCGTCGATCCGGTCGACCGGTTGTCCGGCGGGCGCGGCGAGCTTGCCGGGATTGAGGCGGTTGTCGGGGTCGAACGCCGCCTTCAGCCGTTGCAGTTCGGGATACAGGCTGCCGAAGAACAGCGGCGAGAACTCCCCGCGATAGCCGCGGCCATGCTCGCCCCACAGCAGCCCGCCATAGGCCCTCGTCAGTTGCGCCACCGCGTCGGAGATCGGGCGGATCAGCGCCGCCTGATCGGGATCGCGCAGGTCGAGGAACGGGCGGACGTGCAGGCAGCCGACATCGGCATGGCCGAACATGCCATAGCTCAGGCCGTGGCCGTCAAGCAGCGCGCGGAACTCGGCGACGAAATCGGCCAGCCTTTCCGGCGGCACGGCGGTATCCTCGACGAAGGGCACCCCCTGCCGCGCGCCACCCAGCCGTGCGAGCAGCCCGACCGACTTCTCGCGCAGGCTCCACAACTGACCGATCGCTGCGTCGTCGCGCACGATCCGGCAATCGCCCTGCGGCCCGATCGCCGCCAGTGCGGCGAGACCGGCGTCGATGGCCGCATCGTCGTCGGCGGTGAATTCGACGAAGTTCATGGCGGCGACCGGCCTGTCGCTGCCGCCGAGCAGCCCTTCGACGCTCGCCCAGATGATGTCGTCCTGCGCGACGCCCAGCACCTTGTCGTCGATGATCTCGATCGCGACCGGATCGGCGGCGATCAGCCGCTGCACGTCGCGCATCGCGGTGTCGAACGCGGCGTAGCGGATCACCGCCAGCGCGCGCCTGGCGGGTTTGGGCGCGACCCGCAGCGTGATCGAGCGGATCAGCGCCAGCGTCCCCTCCGACCCGGCGAGCAGGAAGGCGAGGAAGAACCGGTCGGCATCGGCGTCATACGCCTTTTGCAGGTTATAGCCGGTCAGCCCGCGGTTCATGTCGGGAAAGGTCGCGGCGATATCGGCGGCGCGGGTGGTGACGATGCGCAGCGCCTCGCGGTGGATGGCGGCGACGATGCCGCTGCCCGCGGCGATCGCCTCCGCCGCCGCCCGCGTCATCGGCTCGGCGCGCCATTCCGTCCCGTCGGACAATATCAGGTCGAGTGCGACGATATAGTCCGACGTCTTGCCCCAGCGGCGCGATCCCTTGCCCGACGCATCGGTCGCGACCATGCCGCCGATCGTCGCGCGGCTGGCGGTCGACACCATCGGCGGGAAGAAGCGGCCATGGTCCCCGAGGAACGCGTTGAGCTGGTCGAGGACGACGCCCGGCTCGACCGTCACGGTGTTTCGGTCCGGGTCGAACGCGCCGATGCCGCGCATGTGGCGCGCGAAGTCGACGATGATCCCGTCGTTGAGCGACTGGCCGTTGGTCCCGGTATTGCCGCCGCGCGCGGTGAACGAGAGGTCGGTATCGCGCACCGCGCGCACCAGCAGCGCGACGTCGCTCGCGCTGCGGGGATAGACGATCGCCGCCGGGCGCACCTGATAGATCGAATTGTCGGTCGCCGCGACCTGCCGCGCGCCCAGCCCCGCCTCGACATCGCCGGCGAACCCGGCCGCCGTCAGCCGAGCGGACAGCGCATCGACCGCGGCCGTCACGCCGCGTCGCGCAGGTGCGTTCGCAGCGCGGCGATCGACCGGGCCTCGGTCGCGGCATAGAGCGCCAGTTCGTCCTGCACCGGCGCGCCCAGCGCGGCCTCGAACGCCGCCTGCGCCGCCGCCGCGCCATAGCTGCGTTGTGTCGCGCCGCCGAGGTTCGACTGGAAGATGCCCGCGGCGCTGACCGGCAGGAAATCCTCGTACACCAGCGGTACCGCGCGTACCCGTCCCGCCGCGATCCAGTCGGTCAGGTCGCCGGTCCGCGGCGCGGCACCGATCGCTTTGTAGCGGAAATAGGCGAGACCCTGTTCGCGCAGGGCATCGATCGTGTCGGGGAAGTCGGCGAACGCATCCGCCAGCCGCGCGGCATAGTCGCCACTACCCTGCCGCGCCTGTGCCAGCAGCCGGTCGTAGAGCGCACGGCCCTTGGGCGTCAGCGCCGCGCCACGCTGTTCGATTTCGCCGAAGCGCGCGGTGTGCTGTCCGGGCTGGTCGCCGGGGAAGGTCACGCCCTCCTCGATCGCCTTGAAGCTGGTCTGGCGCAGCAGGATCGGGACGGCGCGCGGCGGCGGCCCCTCGATCACCGCCTTCGCATCGATCCCGCGGCGCTCCATCTCCGCCTGCGCGGCGTCGATGTCGAGCGTGCGCGGGGTCAGGTGGTTGATGTGCGGCCCACGGAACGCCACGATATCGGCGATCAGCCGGTGCGCGCCGTTCAGCCGGGCATAGCCGGCGGCATCGACCCGCGCATCGCCGTGCCAGCGAAAGGTTTCGAGCAGTCCGGCGACGAAGCGGTCGGCAGCGCCATCGTCCAGCCCGCCCTCGGCCTCGGCACGTTCGATCAGGCGGATGGCGTCGTCGGTGAAGATGCGGCGGGTGGACAGGATCGCCTCCGCCTCGGCGCGCAGCGCGTCGTCCCCGATCAGTTCGAGCCGCAGCAGCGAGGTGAAGACGCGGAACGGGTTGGCGGTGAGCGCCGCCGCGTCGATCGGGCGGAACGCGGTCGAATGAACCGGCACGCCGGCCACCGACAGGTCGTAATAGCCGACCGGGTGCATCCCCATCACCGCAAAGGCGCGGCGCAGCATGGCGAGTTCGGCGGGCGTGCCGACGCGGATCGCGCCGTGCCGCTCGACGTCGAGCCGGTCGAGTTCCCCTGCCGCCGCCAGATCCGCCGCGACATCGGGGCGCTCGGTCAGGGTGCGTTCGTTCACCTCGACGACGATCGACAGCAGGTCGCCGTAGAGCGGCACTTCGGCGCGGTACATCGCCGACATCGCTTCGGAAAAGCGGGTGCGGATGGCGTCGGAGGGGATGAAATCGGTCATCATACTTTCCGGATCAGGCGGCAGGGGCGCGCAGCATCGGGCGCAATGCATCGGCATTGCCCGCGGCGCTGCCCGCCTCGAAACTCGCCATCGGATAGGCGCAGTAATCGGCGGCGTAATAGGCGCTGGGACGGTGATTGCCCGAATCGCCGATCCCGCCGAACGGCTGCGCGCCCGCCGCGCCGGTGGTCGGGCGGTTGCGGTTGACGACGCCGGCGCGCGCCTCGACCACGAACCGGTCCCACAGCGCGTCGTCGGTGGTCAGCAGCCCGGCGGACAGGCCGAAGCGGGTGTCGTTGGCGGCGGCGACGGCGCTGTCGAAGTCGGCGACCCGGCGGACTTGCAGGACCGGCGCGAAGATTTCCTCGTCGGGTATGGTGACGCCGGTCACGTCGAGCAGCGCGGGGGTGACGAACGCGGCGCTGCGGCCGGCGACGCCGCCGAACGGCACGATCGCACGGGCCCCGGCGGCGCGCAGCGCGTCGACCTGCCGTGCGGCGGTCGCGGCGGCGGCGTCGGAAATCAGCGGCCCGATATAGGGATTCTCGTCCCAGTGCCCGATCGGCAGCTGCGGGATCAGCGCAACGACCGCGTCCACCACCGCATCGCCGAACGCACCCTCGGGCACGATCAGCCGCCGCGCGCACGAGCAACGCTGGCCGGTGGTGACATAGGCCGACTGGACGATCGTCGCCGCGATCTCCGCCACGTCGCCGTCCCACGCGATCAGCGGGTTGTTGCCGCCCAGTTCGAGCGCGAGGATCACTTGCGGACGGTCGGCAAAGGCCCGGCGGAAATGTGTGCCGGTCGTTGCCGATCCGGTGAACAGCAACCCGTCGATGTCGGCCGCGACCAGCGCCTCGCCGGTGTCGCGCGCGCCCTGTACGACGCCCAGCACGCCCTCGGGCAGGCCGGCGTCGTGCCACGCCTGAGCCATCGCCGCGCCGACGGCGGGCGTCAGTTCGGACGGCTTGAACACCACCGTGTTGCCGGCCAGCAGTGCGGGGACGATATGGCCGTTGGGCAGGTGCCCGGGGAAGTTGTACGGGCCGAGCACCGCCATCACCCCGTGCGGGCGGTGGCGCAGCACCGACGCGCCGAACGGCATCGCGCCGTGCTTCTCGCCGGCACGCTCGGCCTGCGCGGCGATCGACAGTTCGACCTTGCCGACCATCGTGCCGACTTCCTGCGTGGTTTCCCATAGCGGCTTGCCGGTCTCGCGCGCGATCAGTTCGGCGAGCGTGGCGGTGCGCTCCTTGAGCAGCGCGGCATAGGCGCGCGCGACCGCCACCCGGTCGGCGACGCCGGTCCGGCGCCAGTCGCGAAACGCCGCCCGCGCCCGCGCCACCGCCGCATCGACCGCTTCACGGGTGGCGACGGGGCCGGACCAGACCGTCTCGCCGGTCGCGGGGCAGGTCGAGGTCAATATGTTCATGCCGCCTGCTCCAGATGCCCACGCGCCGCGCCGCATGCCGCCTCCAGCCGGGTGACCGCCTCGGCGACCTCCTCGGGCGTAATCAACAGCGACGGCAGCAGCCGCACGCAATTCTCGCCACCCCCGGCGACCAGAATGCCGTGGTCGCGCGCCACGGCCATGAAGTCGCGGTTATTGGGGATCATCTTGAGGCCGATCAGCAACCCCTTGCCGCGCACCTCGGCGATCACGTCGGGGAAGCGACTGCGCAGGGCTTCGAGCCGTTCGAAGAAGTCCGCGCTGGCGGCGCGGGCATTGGCGAGCGTCGCGTCGTCGGCGATCGCGTCGAACGCGGCGATGCCGACCGCCATTGCCAGCGGATTGCCGCCGAAGGTCGTGCCGTGGACGCCCGGCGTCATGCCCTTTGCGGCATCGGCGGTGGCGAGGCAGGCGCCGACCGGAAAGCCCGATCCCAGTGCCTTCGCCAGCGCCATGATGTCGGGCGCCGCGCCGTCGAACCACTGGTGCGCGAACAGGCGGCCCGTCCGGCCCATGCCGCTCTGCACCTCGTCATGGATCAGCAGGACGCCGTGGCGGCCGGTCAGCTCGCGCAGGTGCCGCAGCCATTCGCCCGACAGCGCCCGCGCGCCGCCTTCGCCCTGGACCGGCTCGATGATCACCGCCGCGGTGGTCGGGCGCGCGATGGCTTCCTCGATACCCGCCGCATCGTCGAGCGACAGCTGGACGAAGCCCGGCAGGCGCGGGCCGCAGCCCTCCATGTAACCGGCATTGCCCGACGCGTTGATCGCGGCATAGGTCCGCCCGTGGAACGACCCGGCAAAGCCGATGACGTCGATCCGTTCCGGCCGGCCGTTCACGTGATGATAGCGGCGCGCGGTCTTGATCGCGCATTCTACCGCTTCGGTGCCGGTATTGGCGAAGAACACGCAATCGGCGAACGACGCATCGACCAGCCGCTGCGCCAGCGCCTCCTGTCCCGGAATGCGGAAGATGTTGGAGACATGCCACAGCTTGCCGGCCTGCTGCGTCAGTGCGGCAACCAGCGCAGGGTGGGCATGGCCCAGCGCGTCGGTGGCGATGCCCGCGACGCAGTCGACATAGCGCCGCCCGTCGGTATCGATCAGCCAGACGCCCTCGCCACGATCGACCGCGATCGGCGCGCGATTGTACAGGTTCATCAGCGGATCGGTCATGACGGCTCCTCATTCGCGTCGGGAATGCGCCGGCAGTCCCGTACGCGTCCTATTGGAACAGCGTTCGGCTCGCGGCAAACGCAATGCCCTCATCTGCTGATGCGGATCGGTAATGAGCAAGCGTCCTCGGCGGTAGTGTGCCGGGACGGGAGGGGCAGGAGCGATCGACATTCCGTACCCCGGCCTCCGCCGGGGTACGGTGCGGATGTGCTGTCCTAGAAGTTCAACCGCACGCCCAGCGCATAGCGCGGCCCATAGGTTTCGAACGAGATCACGCGTTCCTTGTAGACCGAATACAGGAAGGTCTTTTCGTTGAAGAGGTTCAGGCCCTGCGCGAAGAACGTCACCTGATCGTTCAGCGCATAGTTGATGCTCGCGTCCCAGATGCCATAGGCGTCGACATTGACCGGCTGGCCGCGATTGCCCTGCATCGTCTGTTCGTACGCATTGCGGTAGTTGTACGCGATACGCGCCTGCAACGGACCCTTTTCATAGAAGGCGACGGCATTGTACGTCGTCGCATCCGGATCGACCAGGCTGACATTGGCTTGCACCCCCAGGCCGTCGAGCGGCTCGGGCAGGCCGGTGAAGGTGTACTGCCCCGAAAACTCGATGCCGCGATAGCTGCGGCTGCCGATATTCTCCGGCCGGGTCCGGCGGAAGTCGAGGCCGAGCACCTGGATCGTCGTCGTCGTCGATTCGGACAGGTTGTCGAGGTCCTTGGCGAACAGCGCGACGCTCAGGAAACTGGAGCGGTCGAGATACCAGGTCAGCGCCGCGTCGTAATTCCACCCGATCATCGGTTCGAGGCCGGGGTTGCCGTCGGTGATCGCCCGTTCGCGCGGCCGCGGGTTGATGTTGCGGATGAGCAGCAGGTCGCTCAGGGTCGCGCGGGTCAGCGTCTTGGCGACCGCCGCCTGGAACACGACGTCCTCGAACACGTCGAGCTTGAAGTTGGCGCTCGGCAGGAACTGGCCGTAGGACCCCGTCTCGGTGATCGGCTGCGGCGCCGACAGGTTGACGATCGGATCGCCGCCGCCCGGCGGGGTGGTGATGCTCAGGATTTCCTGTCCCACCCCGCGCGAGGTGACGTCGGTGCGGGTGTAGCGCAGCCCGATATTGCCCGACCACCGGCGCGAACCGAAATCACCGCCCAGCGACGCCTGCACGAAGCCGCCGATGGTGCGCTCCTGCGCCGAACCGCTGTTGCCGGGCACGGGGATGACGCCGAAGGTGCCGCCATTGGCCGCCAGCGCGGCGCGGGCCGCGGCCGGGTTGGCCAGCTGGTTGATCGCCGCATCGGACAGCAGGTATTTCGCCAGATCGGCCGCCGAATAGGTCGGATAGTCGCTGTCGAACATGCCGCTGCCGAGGAAGTTCGTGCCCTCCGCCGTGCCGGTGAACACGCTGCCCGGGATCGACACGCCGGCGCCGCAATACAGGCATTGCAGCGCATCAGGCGTCTTGAACGAGAAGCGCGCCTTTTTGCGGTCCGAATAGTTCACGCCGCCCGAAATCCGGGTGAGGATGCCCATGTCGGCATCCCATTTCAGGTTCGAATTGACCTGATAGATCTCGTCGGAAACGCTGACCCCTTCATAGGTCAGGAACCCGGCCTTCGCGTTCGACGTGTCGAGGATGTTGCCGAGACCCGTATAGACCGGCAGCCCGTTCCCGCCGATCGTGAAGCGCACGCCGGCCGGCGAATAGCCGGGCGTGGCGAGGTTGCTTTCGAACCATGCCTGGTTGCCGCCGGTATTGTCCTCCGCCTTCGACCACGAGAAGTCGAGCGTGCCGGTCAGCCGGTCGGACGGCTTCCATGCGAGGTTGGCGCCCGCCTGATAGGTCGTGGCGAGGCGCGGGCGGATCTGGTTGGTGAACATCGGTCCCGACGAAATGCCGGTATAGCTGGTGACGGTGTTGTTCTGGTCGACCGTCGCCGCGGTCACGTCGCCCGGCCCCCCGAACACGAAGAACACCTTGTTGTCGTCGTTGACGTCGAGCTGCGAATACAGCCCGTCGAGCGTCAGCAGCAGCGTGTCGGTCGCGCGCCACTGTGCGGTCAGCAGTCCCGACAGCCGCTTGCGGCTGGTGCGGTTGTTGCCCCATTCGACATAGGTCGGGACCGACACCCCGCGAAACTCGGGCGTGCCGTCCCTGTTCAGGTCGAGGCTCTGGTTCGCTTCCCACCCGTCGGTGAAGATGCGCTTCCCCTGGATCTTGCGGTCGATGTAAGAGAACGCGCCGAGGATGCCGAAATCGCCGCCGCCGAAGGTCGTGCTGAACAGCCCCGACGCCTGGGGCGAGAATTGCCCGCGCAGCTTGTCGTAATTGGCCTGCGCCGACAGCGAGACCTTCGTACCGGTAAAGTCGAACGGCCGCGCGGTGTACATGTCGACCGTCGCGGCGATGCCGCCCTCGATCTGCGCGGCGGTCGGCGTTTTCGACACGTCGACCCGGTTTATCAGTTCGGCGGGCAGGATGTCGAAGCTGAATTCCCGGCCCTGATTCTCGGTCGCGAGGATGCGGCCGTTGTAGAGCGCGGTGCTGAATGCCGGCCCCAGGCCGCGGACGGTGATGAATTGCCCCTCGCCATTGTCGCGCGAGATGGTGACGCCGGGAATGCGCTGGATCGCCTCGGCGATGTTCTGGTCGGGCAGTTTGCCGATGTCGTCGGCGACGATCGAATCGACGATGTTGTCGGCGTTGCGCTTGATGTCGACCGCGCGGCGCAGGCTTTCGCGCAGGCCCGTGACGATGATGTTGCCGTCCTCGGCGGGGACCGCCGCGTCCTGCACCGTGCCGGCGGGCGGCGCGGGCGTGTCCGCGGGCTGGGTCTGCGCCGCTACCGAAGGGGCAACCATAACCGTGGCCATTCCGGCCAGGCTGAGCAAGCGGAACCGCGTTACGGATTTCATACCGAATCCTCTCCTGTCGTCTTCCGATTCGTCGTGGCCGTTCGTGCGGCCATCGCTACGGAAGGAAGCGTCAGGTTTAACGATCAACCTGACGCCCGACAAGCCGTCTTGTGCGCCAACGTACGATGGTTGTTGGAAGGTTGTGCGCGGTCCGGTTTTTGTTGCCTTGGAGCGTCTTCAGCTCCCGCGAAAGCCGCGCGCTGAACCACAACTCCACCGTACCCCCGCGCAGGCGGGGGTCCAGAGCCACACAGAACAGCGGCTGGCGCGTGTCGCCCTGGACCCCCGCCTGCGCGGGGGTGCCGCAAAACTCGGGTAATGAGGACTTTCGCAGAAACCCCGGATCAGGTCCGGGGTGGCAGGGCAGCCCCTACGCCAGCTGCCACACGGCATAGCCGGCGAGCAGCACCGCGGCGGCCGCCGACATGCCCAGCAGCACATAGCCGAGATAGGTCATCATCGGCGGGTTCGGTCGCTGCATCCGCTGGTTGCGGGATGCCGCCGACAGGATGAAGCTCGCCAACAACCCATAAGTGAACACCGCCGTCTCGACCATCGCCCGTCAAATCCCTTGCAGCCTGCGCGGATCGCCCCCGGCTCACCGCTTGTGGGGCTAAATCATAGCTGGCGCAGGCTAGCAATCGGTTAAGGTGGAACCGATCGCCCGGTTGTGTCGTTCTGTCCTGTTCGCCTGCGCAGGGTCCGATCCGGATGGTCCTGCGCTACCGCCTGCCCGTCACCGTCGAACACCAGCAGCCGCGCCGGATCGGCGTACAGCGTCACCGCGCCGGTAATGGCGTGATGCCCGTCCAGCTTGGCGCGGAACGCGTCGCCCGTCGTCAGCTGGCCATAGAGATAGGTCGAATGGCCCAGCGCCTCGACCGCCTCGACCGTCATCGGCAGCGCGACACCGTCGGCGGTCGCCTCCAGCCGCAGATGCTCGGGCCGCAGCCCCAGCGTCGCGCGATCCCCGACCGCCAGCGCCGGCCCGCAGTCGCACGCGAAGCGCACGCCCCCCGCGCTTTCGAACAGCGTCGCCGCCCCGTCGCGCCCGACCACTACCGCGCCCAGCAGGTTGATGCGTGGACTGCCGATGAACCCGGCGGTGAAGACGTTGGCCGGCCGGTCATAGACGTCCAGCGGGGTGCCGACCTGCGCGATCTGCCCCCGGTCGAGGATCACCAGCCGGTCGGCCAGCGTCATCGCCTCAACCTGATCGTGGGTGACGTAGATCATCGTGGCGCCCAGCCGCCGGTGCAGCGCCGCCAGTTCGTGGCGCATCCTGACCCGCAGGTCGGCGTCGAGGTTGGACAGCGGTTCGTCGAACAGGAAGATTTCCGGATCGCGCACGATCGCCCGGCCGATCGCGACCCGCTGCCGCTGCCCGCCCGACAACTGGTGCGGCATCCGGTCGAGCAGCGCGTCCAGTTCGAGGATTTGCGCCGCATGTGCCACGCTTTCCGCGATCCGCGCCTTGCCGACCTTCATGTTCTTCAGGCCGAAGCTCAGATTTTCCGCGACCGTCATGTGCGGGTAGAGCGCATAGGACTGGAACACCATCGCCACGCCGCGGTCCGACGCCGGCACCCGCGTCACGTCGCGATCGCCGATGCGGATCTGGCCGCCGCTCACGCTTTCCAGTCCGGCGATCATCCTGAGCACGGTCGACTTGCCGCAGCCCGACGACCCGACCAGCACGACGAACTCGCCCGCCGCCACGGTCAGGTCGATTCCGCGGATCGTCTCCGCGC
This sequence comes from Bacillus sp. 2B10, assembly GCA_003946805.1. GTDB lineage: Bacteria > Pseudomonadota > Alphaproteobacteria > Sphingomonadales > Sphingomonadaceae > Sphingomonas. The sequence continues at coordinate 138,315 of RPSH01000001.1, forward strand.
CGTCATAGGCCTTGGTCAGCCCTTCCAGCACCAATGCGCTCATTCGGTTTCCAGCTCCCATGCCGCCGCGCTGCTGTCGCCCGCCACGAACTGCGCGGCGATGCGGATCGGGGTTCCCGCCTGTACCGGGGCGCACAGCAGCGCCTCGGCCGCCTTGCGCCCCTTTTCGAACGCATTCTGGCGTACGGTGGTCAGCTTCAGCCCGTCGGACGGGCGACCGGGCGGGTCGATCCCGTCATAGCCGGTCACCGACATGCGGCGCGGCACCGACAGCCCCAGCGCCTGGCACCGCGCGACCACGCCGTGCGCCAGCCGGTCGGAAAAACACACCATCGCGGTCAGGTCGTGCTGGCGCCGCAGCAGCCGGTCGACCGCGCGCTGGCCGCCGTCCTCGTCATTGGGCGTCTCGCACACCAGCACGCCTCCGGGCGCGACACCCGCCGCCTCGAACGCGTCGCGGCAGCCGAGCACGCGTTCGTGGACGACGTGGTTCTCGTCCGACACGTCATGGCCGAGCGTAAAGATGTCGCCATGGTCCTGCGCCCAGGGGAAGGTGACGATCGCGATCTGGCGATGGCCCAGCGTCAGCAGGTGCGACACGACCTCGCGCATCATCGCGCGGTCGTTGGTCAGCACGCTGGGCAATTCGGGCGCGTCGAAGTCGACGACCACCGTCGGCAGGCCGCGTGCCAGCGCCTTGCGGATCGTCGGATGGCTCTTGTACGGCGCGTTCAGGATATAGCCGTCGACGATCGCGGTCAGGTTGTCGAGCCGTTCGGGATGCTTGTCCTTGAGCGGAATCAGCACGATGTTCGCGCCTTCCTCCTCGCACACCGACGATATGCCGCGCAGGAACGCGATGTCGTGCGCGTCGGTGAAGGCATAGCTCAGCTGGTCGTTGAACAGCACGCCGATCGCGCCGCAGCGCCCGGTGCGCAGCGATCGGGCAGCCGGGTTCGGCCCTTCGTAATGCACCTGCGCGGCATGGGCGAAGATGCGGTCGCGCAGGTCCTTCGACACCTTGGTCGGGTTGTTCCACGCGTTCGATACCGACGTATGGGTGACGCCGAGGTCGGACGCGATCGATTTGAGCGTGGCGCGTTTCGCGCGAGCCATGGGCTTCCTCTCCGGGTGGCGGTTCCACCGTCTCGGGTCCTGCCTAACCCGCTGCCTTGACACCTGCAACCGCCAAAGTTTAACGATAAACCTGTCCACCCGGCATTCCGGGGGTGCAGGAGAGGAGCGATCCCGATGGTCGGAACCAGGGCCTTGCGCGTTCGATCGCTCCTGTGCGCCGCGCTGCTGGGCATGGCGATGCCGGTCGCGCTGCCGGTGGCGGCGGCGCAATCGACCGCGCCTGCCGCGGCGATCCCCCGGGTCAACCTTTCGCATCTCGACCATCTCTATGCCGAAACCATGATCGGCGGCGAACGGGTGGGCGTGGTGCATATCTACAGCGAGGCCCCCGATTTCCGCTTCGCGATCGAACCGCGCGAGGGGTTCACCTGCGTCGACGACGTGGCGCGCGCGATCGTGCTGCTCGCCGCCGCCCCGCGCCCCGATGCGCGGCGGCTGCACCGGATCGACATGCTGACCCGGTTCGTGCTGCGGATGCAGGCGGACAATGGCTATTTCCACAATTTCCTGTGGGGCGACGGGCGGATCAACCGCGAATACCGCACCTCGCTGGCCGAGCTGAACTGGTGGTCGCTGCGCGCGCTCTGGGGGCTGGAGGCGGCGCTGCCGCACCTTCCCGCCGCCACCGCCGCGCGCGCCCGGACGGCGGCGGACCGGCTGGTCATGAACCTCAAGCGCGATCTGCCGACCGGCGCGAACGCCACGACCAAAGTCGCCAACATCATCGTGCCCACTTGGCTGCCGCTGGAATCGGGCGCCGATGCCGGATCGACCGCACTCCTCGGCCTGCTGCCGCATTACCGGCGAACCAACGATGCCGCGACGCGCGCGCTGATCGAACGGATCGGCGAGGGGATGCTGGTGATGCAGGCGGGTGACGCGCAGCGCTTTCCGCATGGTGCGCATCTGAGCTGGCGCAACCAGTGGCATGCGTGGGGCAATGCGCAGGCCTATGCCCTGTTGCGCGCGGGCAAGCTGCTCGACCGGCGCGATTTCATCGCCAGTGCCTTACGCGAGGTCGATCACTTCTATCCCTATCTGTTGCGCACGGGGATGCGCGCCAGCTTCACGCTGGAAAATATGGGCGACGGTTTCGCCGCCCGCGACGCAGAGCGCTTTCCGCAGATCGCCTATGGCATCAGCCCGATGATCCTCGCCGCCACCGAGGCGTATCGCCAGACCGGCCAGCCCCGCTACCGCGCCACCGCCGAACGGCTGGCGACCTGGTTCACCGGCGCCAACGATGCGGGCCGGGCGATCTATGATCCGGCCAGCGGGCGGGTGCTGGACGGGATCAACGGCAAGGGAACGGTCAATCCCAATTCGGGCGCGGAATCGACGATCGAGGGGCTGTTCGCGCTCACCGCGCTCCACGGCACCCCGCTGCCGTGACCAGCCGGCGCGAGGCCCTGGGCGTTGCGTTGGGCGGCATCGCGCTGCTCGCCGGCTGTAACGGCCGGCGCGCGGAGAAGCGCACCGACCGCATCCAGCTGTGGGTCGCGCCCAACGCGGCGGAGGAAAGCTTCTGGAAGGTCGCCGTCGCCCGGTGGAACGCGGCGAAGCTCGGCCTGCCGGTATCGTTCACGACCATCCCGACCGCAGGCAATTCGGAGGATACTGTGCTGTCGGCGCTGGTCGCCGGGACCGAGCCTGATCTCAGCACCAACATCTTTTCGGGTTTCGCGGTGCAGTTGGCCGCGCTGGGGCAGGTGGCGAACCTCGCCGCGATGCCGGGCTATGGCGACCTGCTCGCGCGGCGGCACATGGGCTCGATCATGCCCGGCTGGACGCAGGGGCCCCAAGTCGTCGCATTGCCGATCTATTCCAGCCCGACGCTGATCTGGTGGCGTGCCGACCTGCTCGAAAAACACGGCCTGTCGGCACCGCCGGCGACCTATGACGAGCTCTACGGTTTCTGCGCACGCTACGGCATCGCCAGCACCCGCTACGGAATGCAGGTCGTCGCCGGGCGGGCGTGGCAGGATCGCTGGTTCGACTTCATCTCCTATTACTACGCCGCCAGCGGGGGCCAGCCCTATCTGGCCGGATCGCGCGCGCTGTACGATAACGCCGCGGGTGCCCAGGCGGCGGGGTTCGTCGACCGCATGTTCCGTGAAGGCTGGACCGCGCTCGACTTCGATGCCGAGGAGCCGTTGGTCTCCGGCCTCGCCGCCGGCGCGGTGCGGGGGCCGTGGGATGTCGAGCGCTTCGCCAGCATCTATCCCGACACGCTGGCGCGGATCGCGGTCGGGCCGATGCTGGCGCAAGCCCCGGCGACCGGCCCCCGATCGACCTTTTCCGACAGCAAGGGCGTCGTGATCTTCCGCAGCAGCCGCGTCCAGCGCGAGGCGTTCGCGTTCCTGTCGTGGGTGCTGGGCGAGGAGGCGCTGAACCTGTTGTGGTTGCAGCGCACCGGCCTGTCGCCCGCGCGCGACGACCTGCTGACCAATCCCGCCTTTGCCGACTATTATCGCGGCAACCCGCTGGCGCGCGCCTATGCCGATCATGTCGCGACTGCCCGGCCCCCGGCATTGTCCGAACATACCATCGATATCCAGAAGATCATGAGCGCGCGGCTGGTCGAACCGCTGATGCTGGGCACGACCAGCCCGGCCGCCGCGCTGGCCGATGCGGTGGCACGGACGGACAGGATGCTGGAGGTGCAGGGATGACGACGCGGCTGTCGCGGGAAGCGGTGATCGGGCTGGCGCTGGCGTCGGCCTATCTGCTGTTCACCGCCGTCTTCTGGGCCTATCCCTTCTTCTGGCTGGCGAAGCTGTCGGTCACGCAGTGGCGCTTCTTCGACGAACCGGTGTTCACCGGCGCACGTAACCTCCTCCTGAGCGTGCAGGACCCGCAATTCCTGCAAGCCTTGTGGAATGTGGTGCGCTTCCTTTGCTTCTACCTGCCGACCGCGTTCGGCGGTGCGCTGGTCGTCGCGTTCGGGTTGCAGCATGTCGGGCGGGGCAAGGCGTTCGTGGCCTTGTGCTTCCTGTTGTCGAACGTGTCGTCGGGCGTGGCGCTGTCGCTGGTGTTCGCCAAGATATTCTCCTCGACCGGGCCGCTCAACACGATGCTGTTCGAGCTGGCGGGGGTCCGCGTGCCATGGACCAACGACCCGACGCTGGCGATGCTGGCGATCGCGCTGGTCGTGGCGTGGAAGTTCGTCGGCTATTACGGGCTGATCCTCTATTCGGGGCTGCTGGCGATCCCGAAGGAAATCTACGACGCGGCGCGGCTCGACCATGCCGGGCCGTGGACGCGCCTCACCCGGATCACGCTGCCGATGATGAACCCGCAGCTGATGATGGTGCTGACCTTTGCGATCCTCGTGTCGTTCGGGCTGTTCACCGAACCGTTCATCATCACCGGCGGGGGGCCGAGCGACAGCACGGCGACGCCGCAGATGATGATCTACGAAACCGCGTTCCGCCGGCTGCAACCCAGCCATGCGGCGATGATGAGCATCCTCGTGGCACTCGTCACCTATGCGCTGGTGCAGCTCGCCCGGCGGCTGTTCGAACGAAAGGTCGTGCTGGCATGAAGGCGTTCCTGTCGAGGCGGACGCCCGGCGGCTGGGCGGCGACGATCGCCATCTATGCGCTGGCGCTGAGCTGGCTCTATCCGTTCGCATGGATGGTCACCGCGTCGCTCAAGCCCGCGGCGCAGATCTACAATACCGGATTGTTCGAGGGCGATTTCACCTTCGACAATTTCCAGTTCCTGTTCGCGACCGCCGACAAGCTCGACCGGCCGTTTCTGGGGGCGCTGGGCGTGTCGGCGGTCGTGACGCTGACCGTCACCGCCTCGGTGCTGCTGACCTCGGCCTTCATCGCCTTCGCGCTCGCGCGGATGCGGTTTCCGGGACGGAAACTGTTCGGCGACTTCCTGCTGCTCCAGATGGTCATCCCGACCAGCATGTTCATCCTGCCGCTGTTCGTGCTGGTGAAGCAGATGGGGCTGCTCAATTCGCTGGGCGCGCTGATCCTGCCGTCGATGATGTCGGGCTGGGGCATCTACATGATGTCGCAGTCGTTCCGGACCATGCCCGAGGAATATTTCGACGCCGCGCGCCTCGACCGCGCCAGCTTGTGGCAGATGGTGACCAGGATCGTCGTGCCGCTGAACAAATCGATCATCGCCATCGTCGCGCTGTTCACCTTCACCGGTACATGGGACAATTTCCTGTGGCCGCTGATCGCGATCTCCGACACCGACCGGATGCCGCTGTCGGTGCTGCTGGCGACGTTCAGCAAGCAATATGGCGGCTATGCCGGGCCGGTGATGGCGGGCGCGGTGTTGCAGACGCTGCCGCTGGTGCTGCTGTTCCTGCTGTTCCGCCGCCATTTCCTCCAGGGCATGTCGCTGTCGCTGAAGTGACGGCCGCTACACAAGGATTCCCGATGCTACAGCGTTCCCCGCGCAACCCGATCGTCGCGCCCGAACATGTCCGCCCCAGCCGCCCCGACTGGCAGGTCGACGGCACGTTCAATGCCGGTGTGGCGCGGTTCGGTGATCGGACGATCCTGCTGGTCCGCGTCGCCGAAAGCGTCGCCGGCGTCGGCGAAGGCGAGGTCCGCGTGCCGGTGCTGGAGCAGGCCGACGGGGCGTGGACCTGCACCACGCGCGGCTTTCGCAGCGACGATCCGGCCTACGACTTTTCCGACCCGCGCATGGTGCGCTCGCGCGTCGACCCGCGCGACGTGTTCCTGACCTCGCTGTCGCACCTGCGCCTCGCGCGCAGCACGGATGGCGAAGCGTTCACCGTCGACGACGCGCCGTTCCTGTTCCCCGCGAACCGCAGCGAGCGCTTCGGGTGCGAAGACGCCCGGATCACCGCGATCGAGGGACGCTGGTACATCAACTATACCGCTGTCTCCGACCTCGGCATCGCCACCGCGCTGGCGGTGACCGACGATTTCGTGACCGTCGAGCGGCTGGGCATCATCCATGCCCCCGACAATCGCGACGTGTGCCTGTTTCCGCGCAAGGTCGATGGACGCTACTGGTGCCTCCACCGCCCGGCGCCGCTGCACCTCGGGCGGCCCGAAATCTGGATCGCCAGTTCGCCCGACCTGCTCCACTGGGGCGACCACCGCCACCTCGCCGGCCATGTGCCCGGCGGCTGGGAGGGCAACAAGATCGGCGGCGGTGCGCAGATGATCGAGACGGATCGCGGCTGGCTGCAAATCTATCACGGGGTCGATGCCGACCAGCGCTACAGCCTCGGCGCGCTGCTGCTCGACCTGCACGATCCGCGCATCGTCCGCGCGCGGCTGGAACGGCCGCTCGCCGAACCGGTCGAGGCGTATGAGGTGAGCGGCTTCTTCGACAACGTCGTCTTCAGCTGCGGCGCGCTGGTCGAGGGTGAGAGCCTGCGGGTCTATTACGGCGCGGCCGACCGGGTCATGGCGCTGGGCACCGTGGCGTTGCCCGATCTGTGGCGGGCGATGGGGGTCTAGGATTGATCGACATTCAGCGAATTGGAGCGCCATCCAGCAGGATCAGGAGCCTTTCTGGTTCACGTACCCCCGCGCAGGCGGGGGTCCAGAGCCACGAACGTCGCCCTGCCGTTACTCTGGACCCCCGCCTGCGCGGGGGCACGGCCTGAATGTCGATCGGTCCTAGCGGACACGTTCTCCACGGCCGTACCCCCGCCTGCGTGGGGGGCACGAAAAAATCGCGTACAGGAAACCATCGATGGACCACGACAGCATACCCCGCGTGAAAACCCGCTACGCCGCCTTTGCCGGCGACCCGCCGCAGGGGCGGACGGGGCGGCTGGTGTTTACCGGGGTCGACGGGCTCGACGTGTACAATATCTCCGCGCCGTTCCGCTCGGGCGGGCGGCGGGTGATCGCCGGGCGGGTCGAGGCGCGCGACAGCGAACATTCGACCGCGATCTTCTTCGAGGAAACGGGCGGCGTCTGGCACCCGATCGACGGTGCGCCGCGCTTCGCGTTGCAGGACCCGTTCGTCACCGTCATCGGCGGCGAGCTGGTGTTCGGCGGGGTCGAGGTCCGCTTCGGCGCGGGCGAGCCCGAATGGTGGACCGTCTTCTATCGCGGTCGCGACATCTTCGACCTCGCGCCGTGCTTTGCCGGGCCGCTGGGCATGAAGGACATCCGGCTGTGCGAGCTGGCCGATGGTCGCGTCGCGGTGTTCACTAGGCCACGCGGCGCAAAGGGAGGGCGCGGCACGATCGGCTATACCGAGGTCGCGTCGCTGGATGCGCTCAGCGTCGAGGCGATCGACGCCGCGCCGATGCTGACGGCCATGTTCCACCCGCTCGACTGGGGCGGGGTGAACGAGGCGCATCTGCTGGCGAACGGCGAGGTCGGGCTGATCGCGCACATCGCCTATTTCGAGGACGATACGATGTATAGCGCGCGGCATTATTACGCCGTAGCCTTCGTGTTCGATCCCGCGACGCACGGCTGGCGCGACCTGCGCATCCTCGCCGGACGCGACCAGTTCGGTCCCGGCGCCGCCAAGCGCCCCGATCTGGTCGATGTCGTCTTCTCGTCCGGCATCGAGGTGACGGGCGACGTCACCCGCCTCTATGCCGGCACGTCGGATGCCGAGGCGCACTGGGTCGAAATCGCCTATCCGTTCGACATCCCGCTCGCCCGCGCCGCCGGCACGCATGACGTTTCGACGTTGATCGTACCGGAACAGCGCCTACAGGCATGACGATGTTGACCATCGATCCCGCACCGCGTCCGCTGGGTGCCAGCGACATCCTCGTCTCCCCGCTCGCGTGGGGCATGTGGCGGCTGCACGGCGGCGTCGCCCATGCGCATACGCTGGTCGAGGCGGCGCTGGACGCGGGCATCACCCTGTTCGACACCGCCGACATCTATGGCACCGACACGCCCGCCGGCTTCGGATCGGCCGAGGCGCTGTTCGGCGACGTGCTGGCGCAGGCGCCCCAGTTGCGCGACCGCATGGTCATCGCGACCAAGGGCGGCATCCGCCCGGGCAATCCCTATCGCTCCGACGCGGCCTATCTCGCGCAGGCGATCGACGACTCGCTCGCCCGGCTGCGGATCGAACGGATCGACCTGTACCAGATCCACCGCCGCGACTTCCTGACCCATCCGCAGGAGGTCGCCGCCAGCCTGACGCGCATGGTCGACGCGGGCAAGGTCCGCGGGATCGGCGTGTCGAACCACCGCCCGGCGGAGGTCGACGCGTTGCAGGCGTTCCTGAAACTGCCGATCCTGAGCACCCAGCCCGAATTCTCGCCGCTGCATACCGCGCCGCTGACCGACGGCACGCTCGATCAGGCGATGGCGCGCGGGCTTGCGGTGCTCGGCTGGTCGCCGCTGGGCGGCGGGCGGCTGACCGACCGGTCGCATCCTGCCGGCGGCCTGCTGGCCGATCATGGCGCGCGGTTCGGGGTCGATGCCGCGACCGCCGCGCTGTCCTGGAGCATGGTCCACCCCGCGCGGATCATCCCGATCGTCGGATCGCAGACGCCGGAGCGCATCCGTGCCGCCGCCGGTGCGGTGCGGGTCGAATGGACCCATGCCGAATGGTATGCGGTGTTGCAGGCCGGGATGGGCGCGACGCTGCCCTGAACGGTCGGCCGGCAACGGCCATGACAAGCGGTTCCGGCTGGGCTACGGCGCATCGGTGCTTCGCCTGCGCCGCCTTGCCCTGACCCATAACGCGTTGGCGGCGCTGATGATTTGCGTCGCCTTGCTGATGAAGGCGCTGGTCCCCGCCGGGTTCATGCCGGCGATGGTCGACGGGCGTTTCGTCATCGCCATTTGCTCGGGTACGGGGCCGGTTTCGGCATCCCCGCCGGCAATGGCCGGAATGGCGGGTATGGCGGGCATGACGCATGGCGGGCACGACCGGCCGGACGAGCAGCACGACAACAAGCCGCAACCCTGCGCCTTTGCCGGGCTGCAATCGCCGTCGCTCGCCGCGGCGGACCCGGTCGTGCTGGCGATCGCGGTTGCCTTCGTCCTCGCGCTGGGGCTGCGCATCGTTGTCGCGTTGCGGGCGGCGTTGCCCGCGCATCTGCGCCCGCCGCTCCGCGGACCTCCCGTCGCCGCCTGATCCCGTCCGGCCCGCTGCGCCAAGGCGCGGGCCGACTTCAGCCGCAGCCTGCTGCCCGCCCGCCGATCCGGCGGGGGGTGCGCTGCGGCGCGATCATCAGGGGTAGTTTTCATGAAATCGTTTCTGGCCGTATCGACGGCCATGCTGTGCCTTGCGCCCGCCACCCATGCGCAGGAGCGCGAGGCCGGGCGCGACGAGACCATCGTCGTCACCGGCACCAGGAATGGCGACTTCGCCGCGAAGTCGGGCATTCCGCTCGACCGGGTGCCGCAGGGTATCCAGATCCTCGACGACGAGGACCTGGTCGAACGCGGCGTGCGCAGCGTCGGCGACGCGTTGCGCGCGGTACCGTCGGCCAATGTCGGTGGCAGCCGCGTGTCGCGCTACCAGAGTGCCGGCCTGAAGATCCGCGGCTTCGCGGCGGACCAGATGCGCAACGGCATCCGCCAGCGCTATTACGAGGATGTCGACGCCTCCGCCCTGTCCAACATCGCGCGGATCGAGGTGCTGAAGGGGCCATCGGCGGTGCTGTACGGACAGTCGGGGGTCGGCGGCATCCTGTCGATCATCACCAGACGGCCGACCGATACCCCGCAGGCGATGCTCGCGCTGACCGGCGGCATGTTCGGGCAGAAGATGGCGACGATCGACGCATCGATGCCCTTGTCCGGCACGCTGGGCATCCGCGTGACCGGCGAGGTCGAACGATCGGGCACCTTCGTTGAACATCAGTCGCTCAACCGCGAGAACCTAGGCATCACCCTGGCATGGCGGCCGAGCGCTGCGGTGTCGGCGCATCTGGTCGCAGAATATGTCCGCCGCACCACCGTCAACAACCCCGGACTGCCGGTCGTCGGTACGGTGCGCTGCAACGGCGTAGGCACCGTACGGCGCGGCGCGTTCCTCGGCGAGCCGGACTTCACCGATCTCGTCGCCGATGCGCCGCTCGTCCAGGCGTGGGTGGCGTTCGACATGGGGGCGGGCTGGTCGCTGACCCCGCGGTTCCAGTATTCGGAGTTCAACACCTCGCTCGATCAGGTGCGGTTGCTCGGCACGGTGCCCGGCCAGCCGACCCGCATCCAGCGCAACGGCCGGCGCGGGCGTGAGGAGGACCGCTATACCATCGCGCAGCTCGACCTGACGGGGGGTGCGACGACGTTCGGCATCCGCCACGACCTGCTGTTCGGGATCGAGCACAGCGCCGAGCGTCCGACCTTCCGCCAGTTCGACATCGTCGCCGGCGATATCGCGCCGATCGGCGTGCTGAGCCCCGTCTACAGCTATGCGGCGCGCGCGCCCCGGCTGGCGTTCAGCTTCCACACGCAGGGGAAGGTCGATGGCTTCGCCGCCTATGCGCAGGACCAGATCGGGTTGAGCGACGCGTGGAGCGTGGTTGCGGGCGTGCGGCATTCGTCGTTCGATTACGAGAACCGCCGCACGACGCCGACGGCCCGGACGCGCGACGCCGACACCATCGCCAACACCACGTGGCAGCTGGGCATGACGCTTCGGCTGGGCGGTGGCTGGTCGCTGTTCGGCGGGTATAACAAGGGGTTCGACATCGACCCCGTGGTCGGATCGCGCAGCCGCGCCGGCGCGCCGTTCCGCCCCGAGACCTCCGATCAGGTCGAGGCCGGGCTGCGCCTGATCCGCGACCGGCTGCGCGCCAGCCTGTCCGCTTTCCGCATCCGCCGCAACGCCGTGGCGGTCACCGATCCGATCGACGTGAACTTCCAGGTTCAGGAGGGGCAGCTGCGCGTGCAGGGCGTGGAGGCCGAAGGCGAATGGACGCCGGTCGACGGCTGGTGGCTGCAGGGCGGCTATGCGTATCTCGACGGACGCGTCACGCGGACGACGACACCGACGATGCAGGATGCACGGCTGGGCGATACGCCCGACCATAGCGCGACGGCTTCGACCCGCGTCGCGCTGGGGCCGGTCGAGTTGCGTGGCGGCGCGTACCATGTCGGGCAGCGCCGGCTGGTGAACGGCAGCCCAGTCGTGCTGGACAGCTATACGCTGTTCGATCTGGGATTGGGGACCGATATCGGGCCGGTGCGGATCGATGTCGCGCTGACCAACGTCGCCGATACGACCTATTACACCGCCAATGGCGGCGCGAACTTCGTCTATCCGGGCGATCCGCGCATGCTGTCGGTCCGGCTCGGCTATGCGCTGGGAGGAGGGCGATGAACGATCCGCGCCTATATCGCACGATCTGGCGGTGGCATTTCTATGCCGGGCTGATCGTCGCGCCGTTCCTGCTGATCCTGAGCATCACCGGCGCGATCTACCTGTTCAAGGACGAGCTGAATGACGCGCTGATGCCCGGATTGCAGATCGTCGCGCCGGTCGCGGCGCCGCTCGCGCCGTCGCGGATGATCGCCGCGGCGGTGGCGGCGGTGCCCGGCGTCCCGACGCGGATCGACCTGCCCGAAGCACCCGACCGGCCGGCCAAGGTATGGATCGACGCGGCGAGCGGCGAACCGCGCCAGGTGATGGTCGATCCCGGATCGGGGCGGGTGCTGGGCAGCTATGTCTATACCCACACGCTGGTCGGGTTCGCCGATGTGATGCACGGGTCGCTGACCTTCGGCCCCTGGGGCGACGCGGTGGTCGAGCTGGCGGCATGCTGGGCGCTGATGCTGATCGCGTCGGGGCTGTTCCTGTGGTGGCCGCGCGAGCGCCGGTCGCTGGCGGGCGTGTTGTGGCCGCGGCTGCGGGCACGCGGACGCCTGTTCTGGCGCGACCTGCACGCGGTGACCGGCATGTGGAGCGTCGCGCTGATCGCGTTCCTGCTGGTGACCGGACTGCCATGGGCGGTGGTGCAGGGGCCGCTGGTGCGCGGCGTCTTTACCGCGATGGGGATCGGCAACGAGGCGGCGGGGTTCGACCATGTCGCCCCGCAGAGCCGGCCGATGGGGGCGCTGGGCGGGATGCCGTGGAGCCAGGAGACGATGCCGATGGCGGCATCCGATCCGGCGCATGCCGACCATGGCGGCGGGGCCACGCATGCGGCGATGCCCGACCATGCCGCCGTCGCCGGGACCGACGCCATCGCCGTCAGGGCGCGGGCGGCGGGGATCACCGGCGGCTATCGCCTATACCTGCCGTCCGGTCCCACCGGCATCTACACCGTGCTGGTGTCGCCGCGCCATCCCGAGGGGCAGCGGACGTTGCAGTTCGATCGCTGGTCCGGGCGACTGATCGGGCAGAATGGCTGGAGCCGATACGGCATCGGTGCAAAGGCGGTCGAGCTGGGCGTGCAGATTCACATGGGCCGCTATTTCGGACTCGCCAACCAGTTGCTGATGCTGTTGCCGTGTATCGCGATCGTGCTGCTGGTCGTCAGCGGGGTGACGATGTGGTGGCGCAGGCGGCCCAGCGGGCGGCTGGCCGCACCGCCGCCGGTCAGTGGCGCGCGACTGCGCGGGGCGATCACGCTGCTGGCGGTGGCGGGGGTAATGCTGCCGCTGTTCGGGGCGTCGCTGCTGGTGCTGGCGGTGGTCGACCGGGTGGTGGCGCGCCTCGGGCGGCCGGTAGCGGCGTGACCGGTTGGGGGCGGCCCTTGGCATGCTTCCCCCTACGCCCCATGTCGCATCCATGGCCCTTGCCCGATGGATCACGCCGCATCCCAGCGGCATTCACCTGCCCGCGATCGATGTGTGGATCGATCCGTCCGAACCGGTCGCGCGCGCGCTGGTGACGCATGGCCATGCCGACCACGCGCGGGGCGGGCATGGCGCGGTGTGGGCGACGCCCGAGACGCTGGCGATCATGGCGGCACGCTATGGCCCGCAGAACGGCGTGCCCGTGGCGTACGGCGAAAGCGTGCGGATGGGCGACTATGACATCGCGTTCGTGCCCGCCGGGCATGTGCTGGGATCGGCGCAGATCGTGCTGGACCATGGCGGCGAACGGGTGGTGGTGTCGGGCGACTACAAGCGCCGCGCCGACCCGACCTGCGCCCCGTTCCAGCCGGTGCCGTGCGACGTGTTCGTCACCGAGGCGACGTTCGGCCTGCCGGTGTTCCGCCACCCGGAAACGCGCGACGAGATCGACAAGCTGCTTGCCGCGCTCCGCATGGAGCCCGAACGCTGCGTGCTGGTCGGCGCCTATGCGCTGGGCAAGGCGCAGCGGGTCATCGCCGAGGCGCGGGCGATGGGGTTCGACGATCCGATCTACCTGCACGGCGCGATGCAGCGGTTGTGCGACCTCTATGTCGAACTGGGCGTGGATTTGGGCGAACTGCGCCCGGCGACCGGTGCGACCAAGGCGGAGTTGCAGGGGCGGATCATCGTCGCGCCGCCGTCGGCGCTGGGCGACCGCTGGTCGCGGCGGCTGCCCGATCCGATCACGGCGATGGTCAGCGGCTGGATGCGGGTGCGCCAGCGCGCGCGGCAACGCGGCGTAGAACTGCCGCTGATCCTGTCGGACCATGCCGACTGGGACGAACTGACGCAGACGCTGACCGAGATCGCGCCGAAGGAAGTATGGGTGACGCACGGTCGCGAGGACGCGCTGGTCCATTGGTGCATGACGCGGCAGATCAAGGCGCGAGCGCTGGACCTGATCGGGTTCGAGGACGAGGATGATTGAGCGCTGGCCGGCGTCGCGTCGCTGTGCCGGTCATCCTCGCGAATGCCGGGATGTATCGACGTTCCTTCGTGACCGGAACTGCTGCTCCGCTCGTCACCCCGGACTTGATTGAGACCTCAGCGAAAGTCTCGAACAGAACCAACTCCTCGCCTTACCCCGGCGAAGGCCGGGGTCCAGTTGGAAAGGCTTTTCCGTATCTCACCAATGCTCCCCAACTGGGCCCCGGCCTTCGCCGGGGTACGGATCGAGGGCTTTTGCAGAAGTCTCGACTTGATCCGGGGTGACGCTTCTCAAGGTCGATCCATCGCATCGGCTCAGCGGCATTTCCACAAGTGAGTACGATCGGCCGGTAAAGGCAGAACAATGGCTGCTTGAGCCTTCAACCTTGGCCGGGGCGACGTTCAATTGTCGATGGATCGCCGCCATTACTGTCGAGGGGAAGCAAGACCCCGGATCGAGTCTGGAGTGACAAGCAGGGCGGGAGGCCTGTCCGGTACGACGCCGGCCCGGCGGAATGGGCAGGGCGCTAACCGTTACTGAACTGTCGATCAGGGTCGGAACGACATTCAGCGGCAGCTACGGATTTCGCCCTTCCCGCGCAGGCGGGAATCCATCGACGCCGACGTTTCGACTGGATTTGCGATGTTGGCGCATAGGGACTTCCGCCTGCGCGGGAGGGACGACAGGGGATGGAACGTGGTCCTGCGTCCAGCGAACCGAATGCCGATCCGCTCCACGACTGCGCCGGTACGCACGTCAGGCTTCAGGCATCGGCCGGCGGTGGATTCCGCGGGCGCACGCGCGAATCAGAAGCGGAACGCGGTGCCCACGTAGATCGCTTGGCCTTCGCGGCGCTCGGGTGCGACGCGCAGCATCCGTTCGCGGTCGGTGCGATAGCGCGAACCGGCGGTCACATCGAGGTTGCGGGTCAGCTTGTACGAGCCGCCGGCATCGAGCGAATAGCTCGACGCGTCGGCGATCATCTTCGGCTGGTCGCCCGACAGATGGTCACCGACCGCGCTGACGCGGCCGGTCAGCTTGCGCGGGGTGTAGGGCATTGCCAGCGCCAGCGGCTCGCGGGTGCCCGGCTGGCCGACGTCGAGGCGGGTCAGATCGCCCGACAGCGCCATCCGCTTCAGCCCCGATGCCATGCCGAGATTATAGGCGACGGGGTTCAGCGCCGGCATGGTCGTCACGGCGGCAACGCGGTCGGCCGGGCGCTCGGCCTGCAACGTGGCGCTGCGCACCGCGATCTTGATCGTGCGGCTGCCGATCATCGATCCTTCGGACGGCGTGAACTGGAACCCGGTCGGGTTGAGCGGGGTGCGCGACAGCGCGGCGGCGAGTCGCGGATCGGCCGAGGCCGGGGTGAAGCCGCCGAAGCTGCCCAGCGGCATCCGGCCCAGATCGAGGCGCTTAAGGACGCGCGGCGCGCGCTGTTCCTGTGCGAACAGGGCAGGCGACGCACCAAGCCCGGCGGCAATGGTTGCCCCCAGTCCGATGCCAGCCAAAATCCTGCGACCCGTCATGTTTTTCCTCACTCCCCGCTAATGGCGCTATCACGATTCGGTTGCGCGTATCCACCGCCTGCCGTCGCTTTCCCTGGCACTGTTGCATCGAACCCACATATTTGTCCGACCAGCGCGATCGGCCGTGTGGAGCCCTCACACACCAACCCGCTTGCCGGGTCCGCGCCACCTCCTATAGAAGCGGCGCGAAATGCCATATTGGCCTGTAGTCAAGGAACCGCCGATGAACCGCCCGCTGCTGATCGCGTTGCTGGCAACGCTTGCCCTGCCGATGGCCGCATGCAGCGGGGGCAAGGGGCGCGTGTCGGGCGACCTCGCCGCGTCGAAGGTGACGACGATCGGCGTCAACAGCTATCTGTGGCGCGCCAGCCTCGACACGCTGTCGTTCATGCCGCTGACCCAGACCGATTCGAACGGTGGCGTCATCGTCAGCGACTGGTACGTCAATCCGGCGACCCCGACCGAGCGGACCAAGGTGACGGTCACGATCCTCGATCAGGACCTGCGCGCCGATGCGCTGCGCGTCGCGGCGCTGCGGCAGGTGAACCAGAACGGCCAGTGGATCGAGGCGCCGGTGGCCGCCGCCACCGTGCAGAAGCTGGAAGACATCATCCTGACCCGCGCCCGCGACCTGCGCCGCGGCGCCGTGACGGGCTGATCCGACGACCATGACTCCGCGTTTTTCGCCGGCCGAGGCCGATTCCCGCTGGCAGGCCGCATGGGACTCGGCGCAGACTTTCGTCGCCGACGACCATTCGACGAAGCCGAAGCGCTACGTCCTCGAGATGTTCCCCTATCCGTCGGGGCGCATCCATATGGGGCATGTCCGCAACTACACGATGGGCGACGTGCTGGCGCGGTTCCTGCGGATGACCGGCCATGAAGTGCTGCACCCGATGGGGTGGGACGCGTTCGGCATGCCCGCGGAAAATGCGGCGATGGAGAAGAAGGTCCATCCGGGCACATGGACCTATGCCAACATCGCGGCGATGAAGGCGCAACTCAAGCGCCTCGGCCTCGCGTTCGACTGGTCGCGCGAGTTCGCGACCTGCGATCCCGACTATTACGGCCACGAACAGGCGCTGTTCCTTGAACTGCTCAAGGGCGGTCTGGTCTATCGCAAGGAATCGGCGGTCAACTGGGACCCGGTCGACATGACCGTGCTGGCCAACGAACAGGTGATCGACGGGCGCGGCTGGCGATCGGGTGCGCTGGTCGAGAAGCGCAAGCTCAGCCAGTGGTTCCTCAAGATCACCGACTTCGCCGACGACCTGCTGGCAGGACTCGGCAGCCTCGACCAGTGGCCCGACAAGGTCCGGCTGATGCAGGAAAACTGGATCGGCAAGTCGGAAGGGCTGCAATTCGCGTTCCAGCCGGTCGCTCCGTTCGACCAACGGATCGAGGTCTATTCGACGCGGCCCGACACGATCTTCGGCGCGAGCTTCGTCGCGATCGCCGCCGATCATCCAATCGCGCGGACGCTCGGCGAAGGTAACGCCGACGCTGCGGCGTTCATCGAGCTGTGCAAGCAGGGCGGGACCACTGCCGCCGAGCTGGAAACGGCCGAGAAGCTGGGCTTCGACACCGGCCATCGGATGCGGCACCCGTTCGACGCGGGCGTCGAATTGCCGGTGTATATCGCCAACTTCGTGCTGATGGATTACGGCACCGGCGCCGTGATGGGCGTGCCGGCGCATGACCAGCGCGACCTCGATTTTGCGCGGAAATACGCGCTGGAGGTCCGCCGGGTCGTTGCCGATGGCGACCTGACCGATGCGTTGTTCGAGGGGGCCGAGGCCTATACCGGTCCCGGCCGGCTGGTGAACTCCGACTTCCTCGACGATATGGACGTCGCCGCCGCCAAGCGCGCGGTGATCGAGCGCGCCGAAGCCGGCGGCTGGGGCAAGGGCACGACGGTGTGGCGCCTGCGCGACTGGGGTGTCTCGCGCCAGCGTTACTGGGGCACGCCGATCCCGATCGTGCATTGCGACGATTGCGGCGTGGTGCCGGTGCCGACCGAGCAACTGCCGGTGAAGCTGCCCGACGACGTGTCGTTCGACATCCCCGGCAACCCGCTCGACCGCCATCCGACGTGGAAAGCTGTCGACTGTCCGGCGTGCGGCAAACCGGCGCGGCGCGAAACCGACACGCTCGATACTTTCGTCGATTCGTCGTGGTATTTCATCCGCTTCGCCAGCCAGCCCTCGACCAAGCCGTTCGACCGGGCGGTCGCCGAAAGCTGGCTGCCGGTCGGGCAGTATATCGGCGGGGTCGAACATGCGATCCTCCACCTGCTGTACGCACGCTTCTGGACCCGCGCGCTCAACCATGTCGGGCTGATCGACCTGAAGGAGCCGTTCGCCGGCCTCTTCACGCAGGGCATGGTCACGCACGAGACGTACAAGGCAGCGGACGGCCGCTGGCTGGCACCGTCCGAAGTGACCGACGGCATCGAAACCGCGACGGGGGATGCGATCACCGTCGGCCGCGTCGAGAAGATGTCGAAGTCGAAGAAGAACACGGTCGATCCCGAACCGATTCTCGATCGCTACGGCGCCGATGCCGCGCGCTGGTTCATGCTGTCCGACAGCCCGCCCGAACGCGATTTGCCGTGGAGCGAGGCCGGCATCGAGGGCGCTGAACGTTTCGTGAAGCGGGTGTGGAAGCTGGTCGCGGCGCATGTACCCGGCGGCAGTAGCCCGGACGCGTTGACCCGCACCGTCCACCGCACCATCGCCGGTGTCGCCGACGACATCACCGCGCTGCAGTTCAACAAGGCGGTGGCCAAGCTCTACACGCTGCTGGGCGAGGCGGAAAAGGCGAAGTCCCTGTCGGATGCCGATATCGATGCGCTGCTGCTGCTGGTCAGCCCGATGATCCCGCATGTGGCGGAGGAAGCATGGTCGCAGCTCGGCCGCCCCGGCCTGATCGCCGACGCCGCATGGCCGCTGGTCGATGCCGCGATGCTGGTCGACGCCGAATCGACGATCGCGGTGCAGGTCAACGGCAAGCTGCGTGACACCATCGTGCTGCCCAAGGGCATCGCCAAGGAAGACGCCGAAGCGGCGGCGCTGGCGAGCGAGAAGATCGTCCGTGCGCTGGAGGGCAAGGCGCCACGCAAGATCATCGTCGTGCCCGACCGCCTCGTGAACATCGTCGCATGATCCGCGCCGCCGTCCTTGCCTGTGCCCTTCTGCTCGGCGGCTGCGGGCTGCGACCGCTCTATGGCGGTGGCGAGGGCGGGGTGGTGCGCCAGACGCTGTCGGGGGTCGAGGTGGCGCCGATCGCCGGGCAGAATGGCTGGCTGGTGACGAACGCGTTGCGCGACCGGCTGCGTGCCGAGGGGCCGGCGCGTTACCGCCTCGAAATCCGGCTCGACGACGACATCACCGGGCTGGGCGTGCGGCGCGACGATTCGATCACGCGCGAGCGGCGGACGCTGCGCGCGCGCTATCAGTTGATCGACCTGTCGAACGGTGCGGTGACGCTGGACGCGACCGCCGGATCGGACGCGGGGATCGACGTGGTCACGTCCGAATATGCGACGATCGCGGCGGAGCGCACCGCACTCGAACGGCTGTCGGTGATCGTCGCCGACCAGATCGTGACCCGCATCGCGGTGACGCTGCCCCGGTCCGGCCAGAAGCCGGGGTCGTGAAGCTCCGGCCCGAGCAGGTCGCGGCCAAGCTCGACCGGCCCGGTCCCGATATTCGCCTCTATCTGTTCCACGGCCCCGATACGGCGGGCGCGATGGCGCTGGCCGCGCGACTGGCGAAGGGGGTGGGCGAGGGGGCCGAACGCGTCGACATGGACGGGGCGATGCTGAAGAGCCGCCCCGGCCTGCTCGCCGACGAAGCGGCATCGATGTCGCTGTTCGGCGAGGCGCGCTGCATCCGCGTTACGGCCATGGGCGAGGAGTCGGTCGAGGCGGTGACACTGCTGCTCGCTGCGACAAGCGCCGGCAATCCGGTCGCGGCGATCGCGCCGACCGTCAAGGGCACGTCGAAGCTGGTGAAGCTGGTCACCGCATCGCTCAACGCGGTCGCCGTCGCCTGCTACGTGCCCGATGCGGCGCAGGCGGCGAAGCTGGCGGTGACGATGGCCCGCGACCATGGCCTGCGGCTGCTGGGCGACGTGCCAGATCGGCTGGCGGCGGTGACGGCGGGCGACCGCGCGGTGCTGGCCAGCGAGATCGAGAAGCTGGCGCTGTACCTCGACGCTTCCCCCGATCGGCCGCGCGATGCCGATGGCGAGGCGTTCGAGGCGATCGGCGCGTCGATCGCCGATGCCGAGCTGGGCGGGATCGTCGGCGCGATGATCGCGGGCGACGCGGCGGCGGCGGCCTTGCCCGAAATGCCCGGCGGCGCGATCCCGCTGCTGCGCGCGGTTGCCCGGCGGCTGTTGGCGCTGGCCGAGATGCGCGGTGAGATCGACGAGGGGGAGAGCGTCGACCGAGTGATGGAGCGGCACCGCGTGTTCTTCAAGGAACAGGCGACGACGGCGCAGGCGCTGCGCCGGTGGGATGCGCCGCGGCTGGCGCGTGCGCTGGAGCGGATCCGCGATGCCGAACGCGCCGCGCTGTCGGGCAGCGGCCTGGGCGAAGTGATGACCGCTGCCGAGGCGATCGCCATCGCCCGTGCTGCCGCGCGCGGGCGATAAAAGCATTTGCGCGGGGCTTCGGGCGCTGCTAGGGGCACGCTCCTGCCAGCCAAGGGGGCGACCCCAAGGTGTTCACGTGCGGTCGTGGCGGAACTGGTAGACGCGCAACGTTGAGGTCGTTGTGGCCGAAAGGCCGTGGAAGTTCGAGTCTTCTCGACCGCACCATTTCCCGTTCCGTGATCGGAACGGGGCTATCCCCAAAGCATCATTTCGGCACGGTCGGCGGATCGCCCGCGACCACTACCAGCGGCTGTACGTCGCGCAGCAGTTGCAACCCCATCCCGTTCTGCGCCGCGAGCCCAGCTTCGCGCAACGCGATCTCCAGCGTGCAGCGCGCCGCCGGGTCCTTGTCGTCGCGCAGCACCTGCCGGATTTTCGCTACCGGCCACCCCGTGCGCTTCGCGATTTCTTCGACGATCGCGCCGGGCACGTCGAAACGGTGATCGCGGTTCACCGGCGCAACACTTTGCGTATGCAGCATCACCTCGCGCAGCAGCTCGCGTTGCCGATCGCGCAGATATTGCGGCAGCAGGTCGGGAGCCATTGCGACGTTGGCGGTAGTGCAGGCGGCGGGATTGCCCGCGCGCACCGCGCGCATCGCGTCGAGGTCGAACCGGGTCAGATGAAGCAGCAGGCTCTTGGGCGGCGTGTTCATGCCCGCCTGCAAACGCTTGGCGGTCAGCTTGCCGATCACCGCGTTGCCCGCCATCGCCTCCTCGGTGCGATTGGCGGGAGCCTCGGCATTGGCAACCGCGGCAACGATATCGAGGGCGAGACCGGGATTGACCTTCTGTACCTCCGCCAGTTCCTTGCCGGTCAGCGTCTGTGCGACATAATCAGCGTCGAGCTTGTCGGGTTTGGTCGGCGACGACCAGTTGGCACCGATCCGCACCGCCGCGACGATCAGGAACAGCACGATCCAGAAGCGGACCGGCATGCGCGGTCTGTCGCCGGCAGGCCGGCTCCACTTCGCGACCCGTTCCGGATTCATCCAGCCTTCGACATCGGGATAGCGCTGGCGGACCGTCGCCAGCAGGTCGCGGACGCTGGTCGGCGACGTCGACCAGTGGCGGCGGCCGGCATCGGCGCGGGTCAGTTCGATCCACGCCTTGTGCTGGCGGTGCCCGGGGTCGGCGAGCAGGGCGGCGAGGCGGGTGGCGCCGATCCGCTCGACGATCGCCTGCGCCTCGGGCAGCAGGGCATAGTCGTCGCGCCGCGCGATCCATCCGAACGCCTTCGCCGCGGGTTCGAGCAACGGGTCGGAACGCGGAACGCTCGCCGCCAGTATTTCCGCGAACCAGCGTTCGGCATCGGTCGCGAAATCGACCTGTTCGAGCCGGGGATCGCCCAGCAGCGCGCGGCCGTGATGCTCGATCGCCGCCAGTTCGTCGGCGGTGGGCGGTGCATCGTCGTCGACGAACAGCAGGGCACGCAGCGCCCGGTAATGCGCGTCGATCGCGTCGATCCGCGCGGCGGCCTCGATCGCCCCGGCGCTCGGCGGGGAGGGCGGCGGTGGTGGCGGAGCGACGTCGTCCTGTGGCTCGGGATCGAACGCCGGCCCGGTGACCGGATCGGGATCGGCGGCATGGGCTAGCGCCTGGTCGCGCGCGGCGCGCAGCCGTGCGAAGCCCGCGGGATCGGCATCCACGTCCATCGCCTTCAGCCGCGTGGCATAGGCGCGGCGGATCGCGGCGCGGTCGGTGGTGGGGTCGAGGTCGAGCGTGGCCCAGACGCCGCGCCTCACAGGAACCGCTCGCCTTCGATCTGGTCCAGCACCGTGCCGAACGCCGTGCGCGCCTCGCCGATGATCCGTTCGTCCTGCGTCGCCAGCGCGCCTTCGAACTGGCCGATCATCTGGCCGATCGCGGCGCGGGTGTCGCCGAGGAACGATTCATATGCCCGCCGCGCCCGTGCCAGCAGCGCGACGTTGGCGGCGTCGTCACGCGGATGGACCTTCAGCGCGGCCAGCGCGGCGCGGCGCTTTTCCAGCTCGGCGGCGTCGGGCGCATCCTCGTCATCGACGATCACCAGGTTGCGGGTGACCCCGGTCTGCGGAACGCTGACGTCGATTTCGAGCAGCCCCGAACTGTCGTAGCTGAAGCGGCATTCGATCGAGACCGATCCGGCGGGGCCGGGGGGCACGGGCACGGTGATCTCGCCCAGCCTGACGTTGCCCGCCACCTCGCGCGCTTCACCCTGATACACGCCGAACTGTACCTTGCGCTGCTGGTCGGTGAGCGTGGAAAAGGACGAGACCCGGCTGATCGGAACCGCCGAATTGCGTTCGATGATCGGCGAGAACAGTCCGGTGCGGAACCCGCCGCGTCCGTCCGGCTCGGTGGTGTCGACGCCCAGCGTGAAGGGGCACACGTCGGTCAGGCGGATCTCGTCGAGCCCGGCGTCGCGCGCCAGCAGCCCGGCCTGCACCGCCGCGCCCATCGCGACGGCATGATCGGGATGGACGGTGGTCGCGGGAAAGCGGCCGAACATGCGGGTGACGGCGCGGCGGACGATCGGCATCCGCGTCGCACCGCCCACCAGCACCACCTCCGACAGCGTCGCCGCGGCGATGCCGCTGTCGCGCAGCGAGCGCAGCACGGGTTCGCGGATACGCTGGATCAGCGCGGCGGCATGCTCCTCGAACGCGGTCGCCGTGACCGGTGCGGTCAGCGTCACGTCGCCGGTCGTCACGCGCAGATCGGCGCTGTCGTCCTCGCTCAGCGCCCGGCGACAGCGTTCGGCCGCCTGTGCCAGCAACGCGGCGGCCCGGTCGGCCGGCATCTTGCCGAGCACGCCGTCGGGATCGAGCGTGGCCCGCGTCAGATCGATCAGGCAGTCGTTGAAATCGTCGCCACCCAGCCGGTTGTCGCCCGCCGACGCGCGCACTTCGATCACGCCGTCGAACATCTCGACGATCGACACGTCGAAGGTGCCGCCGCCGAGATCGAACACGAGGAACGGTTCGCGGTCGGCGCGGTCGGCGATGCCGAATGCCAGTGCGGCGGCGGTCGGTTCGTTGATGAGCCGCCGGATGGGCAGGCCGGCGAGGTCGCCCGCACGCCGCGTCGCCTTGCGCTGGCGATCGTTGAAATAGGCGGGGACGGTCACGACGGCGCCGGTCACCGCCGCGCCGGTGAACGCTTCCGCATCGCGCTTCAGGCTGGCGAGGACCAGCGCCGACAGCGCCTCCGCGTCATAGTCCTGCTTCGCCAGTCGCGCGGTCTCGCGCGTGCCGATCCGCCGTTTGAAGCTGGTGACGGTGCGATCGGGGTGCGTCGCCATCCGGTCGCGCGCCGCGCGGCCCACCAGCACAGCATCGTCGTCGCCGAGGCTGATCGCGGAAGGGGTGAGGAACTCGCCCAGCGCATTGGGCACCATGACCGGCCCGTCGTCGCGCCAGATCGCACAGGCACTGTTGGTCGTTCCCAAATCGATACCGACGATCATATCGCTTCCCAGCCGTCCTTGCGGACTTTTGTGTAGCGCCTGTCCGACGTCAGGCAATCTCCCATCGGGCGCCGGACCGGGGTGCCGTTGCAATTCGCCATGGACCGGTTGATTGTCCGACATAATCGAGATCGTGCTGGAGAGAAGATGTCCGTTTCCCTGTCGCGCCGTCTGTTCGTGGCCGGTGCCGCCGTTGCGGTTGTGCCTGCTGCGGCGCTTGGGCGCGGGATGTTCAACCCGCTGGTGCGCAATCGTGCCGATGCGCAGGTGTTTCGCCACCGCGACGGCTGGTATTACCTCACCGGATCGGTGCCCGAATATGACCGGCTGGTGCTGCGCCGCGCGCGGACGATCGCGGGGCTGGCGACCGCGCCCGAACGCATATTGTGGCGCCACGATGCGCAAGGGCCGCGATCGGGGTTCCTGTGGGCACCCGAACTGCACCGGATCGACGGCCGCTGGATCCTGTATTTCGCCGCCGGTCCCAAGGGGCCGGGCGACGGCTTTCGCATCCGGACCTGGGCGCTGGTGTGCGACGGGGCCGATCCGATGGCGGGCAGCTGGTCGGTGCTGGGACAGTTGCAGACGCCGTGGGACAGCTTCAACCTCGATTCGACCAGCTTCGTCCATCGCGGCACCCGCTATCTGGCATGGGCGCAGAAGGAGCCGGGGATCGCCACCAATTCCAACCTGTACCTCGCGCCGCTCGCCACGCCGCTGACGCTGGCGGCGCCGCCCGCGCGGCTGACCGTGCCGACGCTGCCATGGGAGGTACGCGGGTACAAGGTCGCGGAGGCCCCGGCGCTGCTGGCGCGCAACGGGCGGCTGTTCCTGACCTATTCGGCAAGCGCCACCGATGCGCGCTATTGCATGGGGATGCTGACCGCGCGCGACGATGCCGACATCATGGACCCGGCGGCATGGTCGAAATCGCCGGTGCCGGTGTTGCAGACCGATCCGGCGCGCAGGATCTTCGGCCCCGGCCACAACAGCTTCACCGTCGACGAGCGCGGGCGCGACATGCTGGTGTTCCACGCCCGCGATTACGAGAAGATCGTCGGCGACCCGTTGTTCGATCCGAACCGCCACACCCGGGTACAGCCGATCCGCTACGACCGGGACGGCGTGCCGGTGTTCGACCCGCCGGCCGGCAACGGGCCGTTGTGACGACGACGGGCCGTCCCGGCGGACGTCCGATCCATCTGCCGGAAGCCTGAAGCATCGTGCCGGACCGGTTCCGGGACGGCGAGGAGGCGCGCCGGGCGATCGGCCTTCACGCCATTGCCCGGCCACGCAAATCCCTGTGATTTTAACCATATGGTATTCAACCCGGCGCTAAACCCCGGCCATCGAGGGAATGGGTCCGGGGAATGCGGGAAATGCGTAACTGGGGGTATCTGCTGGCGGCGACCGCCTGTGTGACGGTGGCGGCGCCGGTGGGGGCGCAAGGGCTGCGCGGAGTCGTACCGGCCGCAGGCGAGAAGGCCGATACCAAGCCGGCTGCCGAGTCGTCGGCCAACACCTCCGACATCGTCGTCACCGCGACCCGGCGGTCGCAGCGGCTGTCGAACGTGCCGATCGCGGTCAGCGCGTACAGCACCGCCGCGCTCCAGAATTCGGGTGCGACCGACATCCGCCAGATGACGCAGCTCGCGCCGTCGCTGATCGTGTCGTCGACCGGATCGGAAGCGAACGCGACCGCCCGGATGCGCGGCATCGGCACGGTCGGCGACAATCCCGGCCTCGAAAGCTCGGTCGCGGTGTTCATCGACGGCGTCTATCGCAGCCGCACCGGTTCGGGCCTGAACGACCTGGGCGAAGTCGAACGGATCGAGGTGCTGCGCGGGCCGCAGGGCACGCTGTCGGGCCGCAATTCGTCGGCCGGCGCGATCAGCATCTACACCAAATATCCCTCGTTCAAGTTCGGCGGCTATGGCGAGGCGACCTATGGCAATTTCAACGCGGTGCGCCTTGCAGGTGCGGTGACCGGGCCGATCGTCGCCGACAAGCTCGCGTTCCGCATCGACGGCGTCTATGGCAAGCGCGACGGCTTTTACCGCGATGTCGTCAACGATACCGACTATAACGACCGCAACCGCTATTTCGTGCGCGGGCAGCTGTTCTTCCGCCCGACCGACGATTTCTCGATCCGGCTGATCGGCGACTATACCCGCCGCGACGAAAAATGCTGCGGCGCCGTCTATATCAACACGCAGGAAAAGGTCGATCCGACGCCGGGCGTACCGGGCGATTACGTCCCCGCCGGGCAGAACCGCATCGTGTCGATCCTGCGCAGCCTGGGCGGCGTGATGCCCAGCGACGGCGATCCGTACAACCGCCGCGTCGCCAACACCCGCGGGCGCGCGTACAGCAACGTCACCACCGACTACGGCGCGTCGGCGCGTATCGGCTGGACCATCGCCGACATGCAGCTGATTTCGATCAGCGCGTATCGCGAATACAAGGCGGGGGGCGCCGCCGATGTCGATTACGGCAGTCTCGACATCGCCTACCGCCCCGACGACGGCAACGCGTATCGCCAGTTCCGCACCTTCACCCAGGAAACGCGGCTGAGCGGCGGACTGTTCGACAACCGGCTCGACTGGATGGTCGGCGGCTATTACGCGCACGAGAAGCTGGAGGTCGTCGACAATCTGCGCTTCGGTGCGGATTACGGCGCGTTCGCGGCGTGCCGCGTCGTCGCGACGATCAACCCGCTGGAGGCGCTGCGCGGCCCGCGTGCCACCGGCTGCCTCAGCGCGGTCGGCCGCGCCGCGCTGACCCCGGCGGTGGGCGCGCAGATCATCGCCGGCATCGACCGGCTGAGCACGCTGAACGACCTGGGCTCGATCCGCGACGTGTATGACCAGACCAGCAGCAACTATGCGTTCTTCACCCACAACATCTTCAAGCTGACCAGGACGCTCAGCCTGACCGGAGGCCTGCGCTACACCAACGAGCGCAAGCGGCTCGACGCCAGCTTCGTCAACAACAACACCGTCTGTCCGGCACAGCAGGCCGCGCTGCGTCCGCTGCTCGGCAGCGCCAACGCGACGCTGCGCACGCTGGCCGGCGGCATCCTCACGCTGACCTGCACCGGCAATTCGTCGTCGGCGCTGACCGGCGTGCCGGTCGAGGATTCGCTGCGCGAGGGGCAGGTGACCGGCACGACCGTGCTGTCGTGGAAGCCGGTGGCCAGCACGCTGCTCTATGCGTCCTATGCGCGCGGCTACAAGGCGGGCGGCTACAATCTCGACCGGTCCGACCTGTCGGCGACGGTGTTCGCCACCCCGACCGCGGCGGCGGCGCCCAACCTGCGCTTCGACCCGGAAACGGTGCAGGCGTTCGAGATCGGGGTGAAGTACAGCTCGCCCAAATTCACCGCGAATCTGGCGGCGTTCCGCTCGGCGTTCCGTAATTTCCAGCTGAACACGTTCAACGGCACGAACTTCATCGTACAGAACATCAGCGCGTGCGCCGACTCGCTGGGCGGCGCGGATGGCGACAACGATTCGTCGACCGGGCGCTGCACCGGCAAGGTCGGGGCGGGCGTCATCACCCAGGGGATCGAGCTGGAGGCGGGCGCCTATCCGGCGGCGAACGTCGCGTTCAACCTCGGCTATACCTATGCCCACACCCAGTATCGCGACAATCTGGTCGGCAGCGAATCGGGCGAGCCGCTGAACGCCGCGCTGTTCCTGCTGCCGGGCAACCAGATGTCGAACGCGCCGCGCCACACCATCACCAATTCGGCGGTGTGGACCCCGCCGGTCGGGGGCAAGCTGACCGCGCTGTTCTATGTCGATAGCCGCCTGTCGAGCGACTACAATACCGGCTCCGACCTGTTCGCCGAAAAGCGGCTCGACGGCTTCTTCCTGATGAACGCCCGCATCGGCCTGCGTGGGGCGGAACAGCGCTGGGCGATCGAGTTCTGGGGCCAGAACATCCTCGACACCGATTACCAGCAGGTCGCCTTCTCCGCCCCGTTCCAGGGTTCCGGCAGCGTGTCGCAGGTGACGCGCTTCGGCGCGCCCGCCTTCGGCGTCGGCAATGCGATCACCTCGTCCTACCTCGCGGAACCGCGGACCTACGGCATCACGCTGCGGTCGCGGTTCTGATTTACCGCAACGGATCGGCAACCCGATGAAGATACCTCGCAAGCTCGGCCTGTCGTTCCTGACGATCTGTGCCTCCGCCGCGGTCGTGATGCTGGTGTTCTTCGCCAGCATCATGCTGATCGCGCGGTCGACCGAACGGAACAACCACAGCAGCGACGTCTATGCCATGGCGCTGACGCTGGAGACCGCGATCCTGCGCCAGAACAGCCAGTTCCGCGGGTTCCTCGTCACCGGCGACGTGTCCTACCTCAAATCCTATGAGGAGGCGCGCAAGGAGTTCGACGACACCGCCGTCGAACTGGCGTCGCTGGTGACCGTCGCCTCCGAACAGCAGCAGCTGGCCGAGGCGCGGCGCGAGACGCTGGCGTGGCGGCGCAACTGGGGCGACCGGCTGATCGCGCGGGTCAAGGCGGGCGAACGCGATGCCGCGCAGGAGGAAGTGCGCGGCGCCGGGGCGGCGGTGCTGGTCAGCAAGATCGCGCTGCCGCTGCGCGCGCTGCGCGCGACCGAGACCGAGGCGATGGAGGCCAATGCCGCGGCACAGGCGGGCGCGATCCGCGCCGCGCTGATCGCGCTGGCGATCGGCAGCGTCGCGCTGATCGGCATCGCGATCACGCTGGCGGTGATGCTCAGCCGCCAGATCGCCCGGCCGATTACCGCGCTGACGCAGGCGATGGCCGACCTTGCCGATGGCCGCCACGACATTTCGGTCGAGGCCGCCGGGCGCAACGACGAACTGGGCGACATGGCGCGCGCGGTGCTGGTCTTCCGCGACACGGCGGCGGCGAAGGTCACCGACGATCGCGACCGCGAAACCGCGATGACCGCGATCGGCAGCGGGTTGCGCAGCCTGTCGCAGGCCGACCTGACCGCGCGCGTCGCCGACGTGCCCGCCGCGTTCCGCGCGCTGTCGGACGATTTCAACCTCGCGACGTCCAGCCTGAACCGCGTGCTGGGCGACGTGCGCAGCAGCGTGCATGCCATCAAGCACAATTCGGGCGAAATCAGCCAGGCGGCGATGGACCTTGCCGAGCGGACCGAGCGCGAGGCGGCGGCGCTGCAGCAATCGTCCTCGGCGCTCGACGACGTCACCCGCTCGATCCGCGACGGGGCCGGGGCGGCGATCGGCGCGAGCAGCGCGATGGCCGATACCCGCAACGAAGCCGAACGCGGCGACACCGTCGTGCGACAGGCGATCGCGGCGATGCACGGCATCGAGCAGGCGAGCAACGAGATCGCCGAGATCATCAGCCTGATCGACGGTATCGCGTTCCAGACCAACCTCCTCGCGCTCAATGCCGGGATCGAGGCGGCGCGGGCCGGCGAGGCGGGCAAGGGCTTCGCGGTCGTCGCGTCCGAGGTCCGCGCACTGGCGCAGCGATCGGCCGATGCCGCCACCGAGGTCAAGAACAAGGTCAAGGCCGCGTCGACCCATGTCCAGTCCGGGGTCGAACTGGTCGGGCAGACCGGCGAGGCGCTGGGCCGGATCATCGAACGGGTGGCGAGCGTCGGCACGTCGATCGATTCGATCGCCCGGTCGTCGGACCATCAGGCGACCAGCCTGGGCCAGATCAACGTCGCCATCGCCGAGATGGACGCGATGACGCAGCAGAATGCGGCGATGGTCGAGCAGACGTCGGCTGCCGCGCGCCAGCTGGTTGCGGAGGCCGAGGCGCTGGCCCAGTCGGTGGCGACCTTCGCGATCGATGCCGCCGCCGCCGAAGCCGCCGCGCCGCCCGCGACCGACAACGTGACGTCGCTGCACCGGCAGCGTGCCGCGCGCCAGCCGCGCCGCTGGGTGACGCCGCCCGAACCCGCGCCGCTGAAGGTCGCGAACGACGAATGGGATGCGTTCTGATCCATGTCCGGGCCGCTGGTGGACCATGCACGGGTCGTGCGCGACCTGGGATCGACGTTCGTCGCGGCGATCCTGGAAGCGGGCGAGCGCCAGCTGCACCGCGCACCGCGCACCGCGCGGCTGATCGCGTGCTGGCCGGGCGACGCCGCGGCCGATGCGCTGGCGATGCGCTTCAACGGCGCGCTGCACGCGCTTGCCCGGCGCGGCGACCGGCCGGCGCTGACCCGGCTCTACGCCGCGCAGGACGGTGACTTCGAAACGGTGATCGGCGAGACGATCGCCGAGGCCGACGGCTTCATCGCCGACTGGATGCGCGAACCGCCGCAGACCAACGAGGTCGGCCGTTCGGCGGCGATCATGGCCGCGCTGATGACGCTGCGCACCCGGATCGATCTGCCGGTCGAACTGATCGAGCTGGGCGCCAGTGCCGGGCTGAACCTGAACCTCGCCGAATATGCCTTCGACCTGGGCGGGGTGCGCGTCGGCCGTGCCGGCTCTCCGGTGCACATCGCTCCCGAATGGCGCGGCGGCCCGCCGCCGCTGCGACCTGTCGAGGTCGTCGCGACGCAGGGCGTCGACCTGCGCCCGCTGGCCGCGGCGGACAGCGACGCGCGCGAGCGGCTGATGGCCTATGTCTGGGCCGACCAGCCCGACCGCGCCGAACGACTGGCGCATGCGCTCGCCATCGCCTGCGATCGTCCACCGATGATCGCCTGCGACGATATCGCGCGCTGGCTGCCCGGCGTGCTGGCACGGCCGCCGGCCCCCGGCATCTGCCGCGTCGTCGTCCACGCCATGGTCCTGCAATATTGCAGCCCCGCCACCCATGCGACGGTCGCCGCGGCGCTGGCGGCGGCCCGCTATCCGCTGGCCCGCATCGGTTTCGAATGGACCGAAGCGCGCGACGCGGTGCACCTGACGCTCACCACCTATCCCGACGGCACGCGCCGCCACCTGGCGACCTGCCATGCCTATGGCCACTGGATCGACTGGCACGGCGACGCGGGATAGGGGCGGTTGTTCGCTGGATGCCCCGTGAGGATTCGAACCTCAATTAACGGAGTCAGAGTCCGTAGTCTTACCTTTAGACGACAGGGCAGCGTCGCAGCGAGGGCGGTCCGATAGGCTGGCCTGCCGATCGTGTCAACGCCGAATCGCTCGATTCGTCGCAACGCCTTGTGGGGGACGGCCGGTTTCGCTAGGCTGGATGCCAGGCACCGAGCGGCGTCCGGCCGTGACGGATAGAACATAAGTGAGTGACGGCATGGGGGATCTTTCCGCCCGGTTGCCGCACCGGGGTGCGCCTGGCGCTTCCCGCAAGGCATCCTCTTCGCCCGCGCGGCCGCGCTGGCCGGGCGCGCGCCATTATGCCGCGCTCGATCTGGGCACCAACAACTGCCGGCTGCTGATCGCCCGGCCGCAGGGCGATGGCTTCGCGGTGGTCGATGCGTTCTCGCGCATCGTCCGGCTGGGCGAGGGGCTGGCGGCGACGGGCCGCCTGTCCGACGCGGCGATGGACCGCACCGTCGCCGCGCTGAAGATCTGCGCCGAAAAGCTCAAGCGCCGCGACGTGACGCTCGCGCGGTCGGTCGCGACCGAGGCGTGCCGCCGCGCCAGCAACGGCCCCGCCTTCGTCGAACGCGTGCTGGCGGAAACCGGCATCCACCTCGACATCATCACCGCCGAGGAGGAGGCGCGGCTGGCCGTGCTCGGCTGCCATGCGCTGCTCGAACCCGGGACCGGCCCGGCGCTGGTGTTCGACATCGGCGGGGGCTCGACCGAACTGGTGCTGCTCGACGCGTCGAGCCCGGTGCCGCGCGTGCTCGACTGGCATTCGGCACCATGGGGCGTGGTGTCGCTGACCGAGAGCCTGGGTGCGGGCAGGGAGGCGCCGACGGCGTCGGGCGCCTATGCCCGGATGCGCGCCTGCGTGACCGAGAGCTTCGCCCCGTTCGCGAAACGCCTGCCCGCGACCGACGAACCGCGCCGGCTGCTCGGCACCAGCGGCACGGTGACGACGCTGGCCAGCGTCCATGTCGGCCTCGCGTCGTACGACCGGTCGCAGATCGATGGCCTGATTGTGCCCGCCGAAGCGATGCTGGCGGTCAGCCAGCGGCTGGCGGGCATGAGCCTGGCCGAACGCGGCACCGTGCCGTGCATCGGCAGCGAGCGCGCCGATCTGGTGGTCGCGGGCTGTGCGATCCTCGAAACGATTCTGGCGCTCTGGCCCGCCGAGCGGCTAGGGGTCGCCGATCGTGGGATTCGCGAAGGAATCCTGCGCCGATTGATGGCAGGAACCCGATGACCCGCGGCAGCCCCCCCGGACGACAACGCGTACGCACCGCCCGTGCCCGCTCGGCCCAGTCGACGCGCTGGCTCGAACGCCAGCTCAACGACCCGTACGTCAAGAAGGCGCGCGCCGAAGGCTATCGCAGCCGCGCGGCGTACAAGCTGATCGAGCTGGACGAACGCTTCAAGCTGCTGCGCGGGGTCAAGCGCGTCGTCGACCTCGGCATCGCGCCCGGCGGCTGGACGCAGGTCGTGCGCAAGGTGCGGCCCGAATGCACCGTCGTCGGCATCGATTTGTTACCGGTCGACCCGATCGACGGGGTGACAATCCTGCAGATGGATTTCCTTGCCGACCATGC
The DNA here is from genome assembly GCA_003946805.1 of Bacillus sp. 2B10. Taxonomy (GTDB): domain Bacteria; phylum Pseudomonadota; class Alphaproteobacteria; order Sphingomonadales; family Sphingomonadaceae; genus Sphingomonas. The sequence goes on from RPSH01000001.1 coordinate 170,380, forward strand.
GCCCGACAAGCTGCGCGAGGAACTGGGCGGCGAGGCCGACCTCGTCCTGTCGGACATGGCGGCGAACACCGTCGGCCATCCGCAGACCGACCACCTGCGCACCATGGCGCTGGTCGAGGCGGCGGTGATGTTCGCGTGCGAGATCCTGCGGCCGGGCGGCGACTTCGTGGCGAAGGTGCTGGCGGGCGGTGCCGACAACGAACTGGTCGCCGAGCTGAAGCGCAATTTCCACGCGGTGAAGCACGCCAAGCCCCCGGCGAGCCGCAAGGATTCGTCCGAATGGTACGTCATCGCGACGAACTTCAAGGGGCGGCGCGATGCGGGACCGGGGCCGGGCGCGCCGGCCCCGGACGACGTCACGGAATGATGCGGTCGGCGCGCAGCCGTTCGAACAGCTCGACGAAACTGTCGTCGGTCGCGCGATAGCCGGTGAAGCCCAGCCGCCGGCTTTTCGACATGTCGGCCACGACCTCGATCGGGCGGCCGAGATCGGCATCGGTGTGCCATGGCGACGCCAGCCGGTGCAGGTCGGGTTCGACCAGCCCGTGTTCGGCGGCGATCGCGGCCCAGCGCGGCGCATCGTCCGCCATCTGCTCCGCCAGCGGCCGGACGGTGCCGTCGAACGGCACGGCTTCCACCCCGAACCAGTCGGCGATCCGCTGCCACATCCATTGCCAGCGAAAGACGTCGCCGTTGACGATGTTGAACGCCTGATCGTGCGCGGCGTCGGTCTCGGCCGCCCATAGCAGATGCGCGGCGAGCTGCCCGGCATCGGTCATGTCGGTCAGCCCGTGCCACTGTGCCGCCGATCCGGGGAAGACGAACGGGCGCCCCGCCGCGCGGCACAGCGTCGCATGGACCGCCAGCGTCGTGCCCATGTTCATCGCATTGCCGACCGCCTTGCCGATCACGGTATGCGGGCGGTGAACGCTCCAGCTGAATCCGTCGCGCTTCGCGGCGGCGAACAGTTCGTCCTCCTGCGCATAATAGAAATTGGCGACGTCCAGCCGCCCCTGTTCCTCGCGGAACGGCGTCTGCGGCAGCATGCCCTGTCCATAGGCCTCGAACGGCCCGAGATAATGTTTGAGGCCGGTGACCAGCGCGACATGGCGCGGGGCGTCGGGGCGGGGCAGCGCGTCCAGCAGGTTGCGCACCATCGCGCCGTTGACGCGGATATTCTCCGCCTCGCTGTCCTGCCGTGCCCAGGTGGTGACGAACACCGCATTGGGACGCAGACCGGCCAGCGCCGCGCGCGTCCCGGCGGCATCGGTCAGGTCGGCGGCGAGCGGCCGCACGCCGTCCTGCGCGACCGGGCGACGGGCGAGCCCGTGGACGGTCCATCCCCGTTGCCCGAGGAGCGCGGCGGTCGCCCCGCCGACGATCCCGCTCGCCCCCACCACCAATGCCGTTCGTGCCATCGTCCGTTCCTTTTCTTTGCAGGACCGGGCAGTTAGGAACGGGACGACCGGGGTTGAAGACGGCACCGGACAGGCCCCCAGGCACCAGAGAGTACCCATGCACCCCGGAACCGACGAAGCCGACTGGCGCGAGGATTGCGCGCCGCGCCGCGTGCTGTCGCTGTTCGCGACCAAATGGACCAGCATGGTGCTGCACACGCTCCACGCGCGTCACGGCGGGCAGGCGCGGACCGGCGTGCTGCTGCGCAGCCTGCCGGGCATTTCCAAGAAGATGCTGACGCAGACGCTGCGCGAGATGGAGGAGATCGGCCTGATCGAGCGCCACGTGCTGGCGGCGATGCCGCCCGCGGTCGAATATCGCCTGACGCCGCTGGGGTGCCGGTTCGTCGCGCCGGTGACGATGCTGTACGACTGGGGGCGGGCCAATGCCGATGCGCTCGACGCGCTGGGCCGCCGGCCGGGGGCGCGGTGGGGGTGAACAGTTGAGCTGCAATCCCATCCGTCCGTGCTGAGCAGGGGCTGAGCGAAGTCGAAGACCCGTATCGAAGCACCTGCCCGAAACGGTCCTTCGATACGCCATTTCGACAAGCTCAAGGGCTACTCGGGACGAACGGCTTGCCTGTAGTTGCCATACCCGCCCCAAAGAAAAAGGGCGGCCCCGCAGGACCGCCCCGTTTCGAGTCGAAATAATCGGCCGGCGTCAGCCGTCGTAGTCGCCGCCGACATTCTGGTTGCGCGGCGGCGCGGCGGCGGTGAGGCGCAGCGCCTCTGCCGATGCGGCCAGCGAACCCAGTTCGTCCGGTGCTTCCTCGTCGTCGATCTGCACCTTCTGCATCGAACCGATCACCGCCTCGCGCAGATGCTCGGGCGTGATGTTCTCCTCGGCGATTTCGCGCAGCGCCACGACCGGATTCTTGTCGCGGTCGCGATCGAGGGTCAGTTCGGCACCGCCCGAAATCTGGCGGGCGCGCTGGGCGGCCATCAACACCAGGTCGAAACGGTTGGGGATCTTGTCGACGCAATCCTCGACGGTGACGCGCGCCATGAAACGCCTTCCTTGCAAAAACGGAGGGTATCGGAAAGCCGGGTGCCTACCGGGGGATGCGCGCAAAGTCAATGAAACTTGGGCTACCCGCGGCCGTTACGCTCAGGCAACAAGGAGACGGCATGGCCGACCACCCGCAACCGACCTTCGCCGTCGCCGGCAACCAGTTGACGCTGCTGACCGAAGGGCCGGCGCGGCTCGACGCGTTGCTCGCCCTGATCGCGGGCGCGCGGCGGTCGCTGCGGTTCCTGTTCTACATCTGGGAGGAGGATCGCGCGGGGACGCAGGTGCGCGACGCGCTGATCGCGGCGGCCAGGCGCGGGATACGCGTATCGCTGATCGTCGACGGGCTGGGCGCGGAGGCGGCGGCCAGCCGCGGCTTCTTCGGCCCGCTGCGCGAGGCGGGCGGCGAGGTGTGCGTGTTCGTGCCGCGGATCGGGCGGCGCTATCTGCTCCGCAACCACCAGAAGCTGGCACTGGCCGACGAGGCACGCGTGATCGTCGGCGGCTTCAACATCGAGGACGCCTATTTCGGCACCGTCGCCGAACAGGCGTGGCGCGACCTGGGGCTGCTGGTCGACGGGCCGGCGGCCGGGCGGCTGGCAGGGTATTTCGACGCGCTCAAGGCATGGACCGCGCTGCCCGGCGCGCCCTTGCGCAGATTGTCGCGGCTGCTGCGCGAATGGAGCGAGGAGCGCGGGCCGATCCGCTGGCTGCTGGGCGGGCCGTCGCAGCGGCTTTCGCCGTGGGCACGGACGCTCAAGCACGAGATTCGCCATAGCAATCGCATCGACATGATCGCCGCCTATTTCGCGCCCGGCCCGCTGATGACCCGGCGGCTGGACCAGGCGGCGAAGCGTACGCGGCTGCGCATCGTCGTGCCGGCCAAGACCGACCATGCCATCGCGCTGCTGGCGGCGCGCTTCACCTATCGCAACCTGCTGCGCCACCGCGTCGAACTGTACGAATATCGCCCGACCAAGCTGCATACCAAGCTGTTCGTGACCGACGACGCGGTGCATATCGGGTCGGCCAATTTCGACGTGCGCTCGATGTTCCTGAACATGGAACTGATGCTGCGCGTGGAGGACGCCGCGTTCGCCGCCCATCTGCGCGCCTATATGGACGGCGAGATCGCGCAGTCGCAGCGGGTGACGCGCGAACTGCACCGCGAGCGTTCGGGCTGGTGGGCGCGGGTGAAGCAGGCCGGCGCCTATTTCGTCATGTCGGTCCTCGATCCCGAGGTCACCGTCTGGCTGAACCGGGACTAGGGCCGATCGACATTCAGCGAATTGGAGGGCCATCCAGCAGGATCAGGAGCCTTTCTGGTTCACGTACCCCCGCGCAGGCGGGGGTCCAGAGCCACGAATGTCGTCCTGCCGTTACTCTGGACCCCCGCCTGCGCGGGGGTACGGCCTGAATGTCGATCGGTCCCAGGGCGGTCACGATATCGGTCAACCCGGACGATATCGTCATCCCGGGATCAGGTCCGGGGTGGTGGCAGAAGCGGGCAATCCGACGGGAAACGCCCATGCCTCGCTGAACATGGTGTCCACCCAAACCCCTTGAGTAGCGGCCACCGCTGGTCCATCGCACGCCGATGGATATTCCCGCTCTCTACGCCCGGCTGATCCAGGCGATCGGCGACGGCACCGGCATGGCCGACAGCCTGTTGCACGTCCATGCCGGCATGGCTGTGCTGCTGCTGACGCGCGTGCTGACCGGATATCGCCTGTCGACGCCGGTCCCGCTGGCGGTGGTGGCGCTGGCCGAACTGGGCAACGAAGTGCTCGACCGGATGCATTACGGGTCGTGGCGCTGGGACGATACGCTGCTCGATATCGTGAACACGATGTTCTGGCCGACGATGCTGTTCATCGGCCTACGCCTGCGCAACCGGTTCGAACCGCGCGCCAGGCCGCGTGCGGAAGGGAACATCGCCTGATCGCAGGGGGTTATGACGGTCGAGGAGAGTTTCCATGGCCGATACCCCCGAACACCGCGACGTCGATCCCGAACGCACCGCCCCGCGCAACGCGTTCGACCACCACGGCGGCTATTCCGGACAGGCGTTCGATCGCGATCGCGCCGCGCAGCAGGCCGCAGCCGAAGCGCGCCCCGCCAGCCCGACCCCGCCCGACGACGGGCGCGACATCCCGCCCGAAACCGGCCGCCGCGCCTTCACCGCGCCCAATGGCGAGGTGCACGGGAGTGGCGCGAACGCCGGCGGCGGCGGGCAGGGCGAGAATTTCGACGACGATGCCCCGGGCGAGGGGGCCGGGGTGCCGCCTGCCGACCGCGCGCCGGATCGGTGAAGAAGGGCGCCGTTCATGCACCTCGCCACCAGCGTCATTCCACCCTGCGCCGGGGTGACGTTCTAGGGGAAGGGCCTACGCCTTCGCCTCGCCGATCAGCTTCGCCGCGTCCGCCCCGGCCCAGTCCATGCCGCCGGTCACCCGCCACACTTCCTTGCCACCGGCGTCGTAGAGGATCGTCGTCGGCAGGCTGACCCCCATGCCGGTCGAGAATTGCAGTTGCGGGTCGCGATATGCCTTCAGGTGCGTCAGTTTGCGCGTCGTCAGGAACGGCTGGACCTTGGCCGGCTCCATGTCCTGCGACACGGTCAGCAGGTGCAGCGCCGCGCCTTCGCGCGCGGCCAGCGCGTCGAGCGTCGGCATCTCGCGCACGCACGGCGCGCACCATGTCGCCCACAGGTTCACCAGCACCGGCTTGCCCCGGAAATCGGCCAGCGTCACCGGCTTGCCCGCGCCGTCCTGAAACCGGTAGGCCGGCATCGCCTCGCCCTTGTGGCTGCGATCGACCTTCGCCGCGGCTTCGGGGGCGGTGTCGTTCGCGGCGGGCGCGATGTCGGGAACGGTGCCATCGGGAACGGTGCCGTCCCCTTCAGCCGCCGCTTGCTCCGGCGCGGCGGCTCGCTTATCGCAAGCGCCGACGAACAGGCTCAGTCCAAGGAGAAGCGCGATTACCGGGCGCATGGAAAGCTCCAACAGCATGTGGGGCGGGCGCTTCGCCGAAGGCCCGTCGGCGGTGATGCGTGAGATAAACGCCTCGATCCCCTTCGACAAGCGAATGTGGCGACAGGATATCGCCGGGTCCAAGGCGCACGCAACGATGCTGGGCGCGCAGGGGATCGTCGATCCGGCCGATGTCGCCACGATCCTCGACGGGCTGGACGCGGTCGCGGCGGACTATGCCGAACATGGCGTCCCCGACGACCTGAGCCTCGAGGACATCCATATGCTGACCGAGGCGCGGCTGGCCGAGAAGGTCGGGCCGGTCGCCGGGCGGCTGCACACCGCGCGCTCGCGCAACGATCAGGTCGCGACCGATTTCCGGCTGTGGACCCGCGACGCGATCGACGCGGTCGATGCGGCGCTGGGGCAGTTGCAGGCGGCGCTGCTGGTGCGTGCCGGGGAACATGCCGCGACCGTCATGCCGGGCTTCACCCATTTGCAGGTCGCGCAGCCGGTGACGCTGGGCCATCACCTGATGGCGTACCACACCATGGTCGCGCGCGATCGCGGCCGCTTCGCCGACGCCCGCGCGCGGCTGAACTACAACCCGCTGGGATCGGCGGCGCTGGCCGGCACCGGCTTCCCGCTCGATCGTCACGCCACCGCCGCCGCGCTGGGGTTCGCCGGGCCGACGGTCAATTCGCTCGATTCGGTCAGCGACCGCGACTTCGCGATCGAATATCTGACCGCCGCCGTGCAATGTTCGCTGCACCTGTCGCGCCTCGCCGAGGAATTCGTGATCTGGGCGTCGCAGATGTTCGGGTTCGTGTCGCTGTCCGACCAATGGTCGACCGGCAGTTCGATCATGCCGCAGAAGCGCAATCCCGACGCCGCCGAGCTGGTGCGCGGGCACAGCGGGCGGATCATGGGCTGCATGACGTCGCTGATGGTGACGATGAAGGGCCTGCCGCTCGCCTATTCGAAGGACATGCAGGACGACAAGCCGCCGGTGTTCGAGGCGACCGACCTGCTCGCGCTGTCGATCGCGGCGATGACCGGCATGATCGAAAGCGCGACCTTCCGCCCCGAGAGGATGCGCGCGGCGGCGGAGACCGGCTATTCGACCGCCACCGACCTCGCCGACTGGCTGGTGCGCGAAGCGGGCGTGCCGTTCCGCGAGGCGCACCACATCACCGGCCGCGCGGTCAAGCTGGCGGAGGAACGGGGCTGCCGGCTCGACGGCCTGACGCTCGACGACCTGACCGGCATCGACGACCGCATCCATGCCGGCATCTTCGACGTGCTGAGCGTCGACGCCTCGGTCGCCAGCCGCAAGAGCTTTGGCGGCACCGCGCCCGAACGGGTGCGCGAAGCCATCGCCGCCGCGCGGGGGCAGGCATGACGCGCGCGCTCGCCCTCGTCGCGGTCGCACTGGCGCTCGCCGGCTGCGGCCAGCGCCGCGACCTGCGCCCGCAGGAGAACGCATCGCTGCCGCCGGCACCATATGGTGCCACCGCGACGCCGACCCCCGCCGAACTGCTCGACCCGACGACCCAGCAGCGCCCGTCGCGCAGCGACGAACTGCTGACCGAATCGAAGCCGCGCGGCGACGACCCGTTCGCCCTACCGCCGCGCTGACGTTAATCCATGCACCTGAACCGTTCGTGCTGAGCAGGGGCTGAGCGCAGTCAGAGACCCGTATCGAAGCAGCCGCGACCCACGGTCCTTCGATACGCCCTTTCGACAGGCTCGATGGCTACTCAGGACGAACGGCAGGTATCTACATCCGGACCAAGGCTCTCCCATGGACAGTTTCACCCTTCGCGACGGTACGCTCCATGCCGAGGATGTCGGCCTCCCCGCCATCGCCGACGCGGTGGGCACGCCGGTCTATGTCTATTCGACCGCCACCCTCGAACGGCACGTCCGCGTGTTCCGCGACGCGGTGGCCGGGCTGGGCAAGGGCGAGCCGCTGGTCGCCTTCGCGGTAAAGGCCAATCCGAACAAGGCGGTGCTGGCGACGCTGGCGCGCGCCGGCATGGGGGCCGACGTGGTCTCAGGGGGCGAGCTGTACCGCGCGCTCGACGCCGGCATGGACCCGGACAAGATCGTGTTTTCCGGCGTCGGCAAGACGGCCGAGGAAATGGCGCAGGGGCTGGCCGCCGGCATCGGCCAGTTCAACATCGAATCCGAACCCGAACTCGACATGCTCTCGGCCGTTGCCGCCCGGCTCGGCAAGGTCGCGCAGATCGCGATCCGGGTGAACCCCGACGTGGTCGCCGGCACCCATGCGAAGATCTCGACCGGGGGCAAGGAGAACAAGTTCGGCATCGACTATCACGCCGCCCCCGCCGCCTACGCCCATGCCGCGTCGCTGCCGGGGATCAGGGTGCGCGGCGTCGCGGTGCACATCGGCAGCCAGCTGACCGACCTGGCGCCCCTGGAGGCCGCGTTCGGACGGGTCGGCGCGCTGATCGCCGATCTGCGCGCGGCGGGGCATGACATCACCCATGCCGATCTCGGCGGCGGTCTTGGCGTCCCCTACGACCCGGCGAAACCGCTGCCGCCGTCGCCCGCCGCCTATGGCGCGATGGTCGCGCGGGCGACCGCCGGCTGGGACGCGCGGCTGATGTTCGAACCCGGGCGGCTGATCGTCGCCAATGCCGGGGTGCTGGTGTCGCGGGTCATCCGGGTGAAGCAGGGCGCGGTCGCGCCGTTCGTCGTCGTCGATGCGGCGATGAACGACCTGCTGCGCCCCAGCCTCTACGACGCCTATCACGATATCCGCGCGGTGACCCCGACCGGCGAACGCGCCGTGACCAACATCGTCGGCCCGGTGTGCGAGACCGGCGATACCTTTGCGCTGGGGCGGGAGACCGACGTCGTCGCCGCCGACGATCTGGTCGCGTTCATGACCGCCGGCGCGTACGGTGCGACCATGGCCTCGACCTACAATTCGCGCGCGCTGGTGCCCGAGGTGCTGGTGTCGGGCGACCGGTTCGGGGTGGTACGCGAACGCCCGCCGATCGAGGCGCTGGCCAACGCCGACCGCCTGCCGCCCTGGCTGTGAACGGCCTGCCGATCCTGCTGCGCACCGCCGGGCGGCGCGTGATCCTGGTCGGGGAGGGGGAGGCGGCCGACGCCAAGCGCCGCCTGCTCGAACGCAGCGGGTTGCAGGTCGTCGGCGATGCGGCCGACGCCCCGATCGCGGTGGTCGCGGTCGAGGACGAGACGCAAGCGCGCGCCGCGATCGATGCGCTCAGGGCGCGCGGAGTGCTGGTCAACGCGGTCGACCGGCCCGCCGATTGCGACTTCACCCTGCCGGCGATCGTCGACCGCTCGCCGGTGCTGATCGCGATCTCGACCGGCGGGGTGTCGGCGGGCCTCGCGGCGGCGATCCGCCAGCGGCTGGAGGCGATGCTGCCGGCCGGCGTCGGGCGACTGGCCGAAGGGCTGGGTGCCGCCCGCGCTGCGCTGCGCGGCCGCTTCCCCGATGGCGGCGACCGTCGCCGCGCGATCGGCGCCGCGATCGCGGCGGGCGGCCCGCTCGACCCGATGGTGCCGCACGGCGAGGACGCGGTCGCGCGCTGGCTGGCCGATGTCGCGCCGGTCGCGGGCCGGGTGGAGTCGATCCGCCTGCGCTCGGCCGATCCCGACGACCTGACCCTGCGCGAGGCGCGCTGGCTGGGACAGGCCGACCGCATCCACCATGCCCCGGACGTGCCGGCCGCGATCCTCGACCGCGCGCGGGCCGATGCGGTGCGGATCATGGGACCGTTGCCCGCCGCGCCGCCGCCCGGCCTGACGATCGACCTCGCATGACCTGCCGCGCATGGCAGATCGAGGGCAACCGGACCCGGCAGGTCGATCCGCTGGCGGCGGTCGACGCGACCGGCGGCTTCGTCTGGATCCACCTGCACGGCGAGGGGGGCGAGGTCGCGGCGTGGCTGCGCGATCATGCCCGTCTGCCCGACTATGTCATCGATCCGCTGACCGCGGTCGAGACGCGCCCGCGCTGCGACGCCATCGGCAAGGGGGCGTTCGTCAACCTGCGCGGCCTGTCCGATGATGTGCTCAGCAGCGCCGATCCGCTGGCTTCGGTCCGCCTCTATGCCAGCGCCGGGCGGGTCCATTCGGTGACCCGGCGCAAGCTGACCGCGTTCCACATCGTCGTCGACCGGGTCGAGGCGGGGGAGGTGGCCGATCCCGGCGACCTGATCGTCGCCTTCGCCAGCGCGATCACCGAACAGCTCGACCCGCTGATCGCCGACCTCGGCGACACGCTCGACGAATGCGAGGAGGCGCTCGACCCGGCGCGCATCTTCGAACAGCGCCGGGCCGTCACCCACACCCGCGTCCGCGCGATCGGCTATCGCCGCTTCCTCGTGCCGCAGCGTTCGGCGCTGGAGAAGCTGGGGCAGCTTCCCGGCGACTGGCTGCAACAGGACGACCGCCTCCACCTCGCCGCCGCCGCCGACCGTGCCGCGCGGATGGCGGAGGAGGTCGATTCGATCCGCGAGCGCGCCGCGCTGGTCCACGAAACCCTGACCGACCTGCGCGCCGAACAGCTCGACCAGCGCTCGCTCCAGATCGCGATCGTCGCGATGGTGTTCCTGCCGCTGACCTTCGTCACCGGCCTGCTCGGCATGAACGTGAAGGGGATACCGTTCGCCGAGGAACCCTGGGCCTTTGCCGGCGTGGTGGCACTGTGCGTGGCGATGAGCGCGGGGATCGTGGCATGGTTCGCGCGCAAGCACTGGATCGGGCGGTAGGCTGGCCCAGCCAGTACCCCTGTCGTCACCCCGGACCTGTTCGAGACCTCTGCGAAAGTCTCGAACCTATCCATGAAGTGCACCGTACCCCCGCGCAGGCGGGGGTCCAAGATTCAAGCAAAACAACGGTTTGCGTTCGTGACCCTGGACCCCCGCCTGCGCGGGGGTACGGGAGAAGACGAGGAATCGAGGGCTTTTGCAGAGGTCTCGAACAGGTCCGGGGTGACGAGGAAGGACCGCTTTCCTACAACCCCGAACCCTGCCACCCTCCGATCGGCTCTTTCAAACCGTCGATTCCACCGTCCATCCGCAACGGTGCGCGCAAGGCGTGGCGAGTGTGACTTTCGTGACCTTTGGCCGCTTCCTACCGCGCGACGAAGCCGATCATCTGCTCGGCCATCAGCCGCAGCTGGCCGTCGGCCTTGTCGATCGCGCCGTCCTCGACGGTGTTGATCGCGACCCCGACCGGCGTCGGCCAGCCGCGCAGGGCGTGGGCGACGGTGCGCAGCGTGCCCAGCGTCGCGACCGCTGCCTGCCACCCGGCCGCCGTCGCCACGATGCCGACCGGCATGCCGTCGAAATAGACGCGGTCGTCGCGGCGCAGCATCTCGACATGGTCGAGCGCGTTCTTGACCAGCCCCGACAGCGTGCCGTGATAGCCCGGCGATCCGATGATGACCCCGTCGGCGTCGCGCAGGACCCGCAGGAACGACTGGATGCGGGCATTGCCCTGCGCCGCTTCGGGTTCGTAGTTCGGGAAATCGATCGCCGACCCGGTCAGCAGCGTGGTCCGCGCGCCCAGCGCCCCGGCATGGGCCAGCGCCCGTTCCAGCGCGGCGGCGGTGCCGGACGTCGGGCGCAGCGTGCCCCCCAGCGCGACGATATGCGGTTGCTTCATGGCCGAGAGCGCTAGCGGATCGCGGGGCGCGATGCCACCCGTTGAGAGAGTGGGCACTACGCGCTCTTCCATACCCCCCACCCGCGTCACCCTAGCGAAGGCTGGGGTCTCCCCGTGGAAATTGCCGCCCGTCAGCCGAGGGAGACCCCAGCCTGCGCTGGGGTGACGGTTCGTGGCGAGAATAGAAGGAAGGGGTAACCCCCTATCGCGGCCGCACCGCTTCCCACGCCTCGGCGATGTCGGTCAGCGACGCCGCGGCGTTCAGGAACGGCTGCGCGTCCTGCCCGATGCTGGCGTTGACGATCTGGTCGCGCAGGCCCGTGTAGAGCCGCGACAGCGTCTGCGACAGGTCGCCGCCCTTGTCGTAATCGAGTCCCGCCTCCAGCGCGAAGAGGATCGCGGTCGCGCGGGTCACGCGTTCGCCCTTCATCGCATACTGGCGGTTCGTCGTCGCCCATGCGGCGGAGCGCAGCGCGCGGATCGCTTCCTCGTACAGCAGCGCGACCAGCGCGTGCGGATCGGCGCCGCCGGTGCGCGCGGCCAGGTCGACCGAGCGATAGGTCTGGGCGGGATCGCCGGCGAGGGCGGTGGCATAGCGGGCCATTATTCGCTTCTCGTCCACATCTTGATCTGGTTTTCCATGAACGTCTGCTGTGCCTTGTACGCGGCCACGCGCGCCTCGGACGCCGCGAACTGCTGCGTCATCCGGGTCGAGGTCGTCTCGGTCTGCTCGGCGACCTTGGCCTGTTCCTTGGCAAGGGTGGTCTGCGCCTCGGCATAGCGCTTGTCGCTGGCGCCCAGCCCCAGCGTCGCGCTCTTGGCGGTCGTGGCGATCCGGTTGAGCGCGGCGGGCAGGCTGGTGCCGGTCGTGCCGTCGGTGCCGGTGGCGGCGGCGAACATCGCCTCGACCGCATCGGGATTGTTCGCCAGCGCGCGGGTCAGCATGTCCTTGTCGACGCGCAGCGTCCCGTCGTTGTTGGTCGCGACCCCGATCGACGACAGCGTTCTGGGACTGCCGTCGGTGGCACCGGTCAGGTCGGCGATCGTCAGGCGCTGCAACGCCCGCTTCATCGCCGTGGCCGCCGGATCAGCGCGCAGGTCGCCGGTGATCGGGTCGGTCGCCTTGTTCACCGACGCCAGCATCTCGTTATAGGCGGCGACGACGTTGTTGACCGCCTCGGTCAGCGCCTCGGTCGGCTTGGACGAACTGAGCGTCACCGGGCCGGTGTCGGTCGTCACCGCCTTCAGCTCCAGCTTGACGCCCGGCGCGCCGGTCACGGTGTTCGACGCGCTGACCATCGGTACGCCGTCGATGCTGAACACGGCGTTGCCCGCGCGGGTCACGACCTCGGCCCCGCCATTGCCGGCGTCGAAATCGACGTTCAGCCGCTCCAGCCCCGGCGTCGCGCTGCCGGCATCGGGCGTCGCGGTCAGGGTGAATGCCTGGTTCGCGCCGTCGGTGCTGCGCAGCACGAGCCGCTGGCCGTTGGCGTCGGTCACGACGCTGGCGGTGACGCCGGCCTTGGCGGCGGTGATCTTGTCGGCGACCTTCTGCAGCGAGGTCGCATCGCCGGCGGTGATCGTGATCGGCGGGATGGTCGTGCCGTTGGCGTTGAACGTGCCGTCCGATCCGACGCTGCCCAGTTTCAGCTGGAGCGTGCCGGTGCCGACCGAACCGGTGGTGCTGAACGTGTCCTTGGTGACCGCGACCTGCGACGTGGCCAGCCGGGCGACGGTCACGCTGGCGTTGAGGCTGGCGACCTTCGATCCGGCGGCGACCGACACCTTGACCGCCGGGCCGCTGCTGCTCAGTTGCGTCGACAGCCCGCCGGTTTCGGCCAGCGTGGTGAGCGCGGTGGCGAAGCCGGTGATGCCCGACTTCAATGCGGCGACCGAAGAGATCTGCGCGGTCAGCGTCTCGGACCGTTTGGTCAGCTGCGCATTCTTGTTGGCGAACTGCGCCTCGACCAGGTTCTTGACCAGCGCGGCGGTATCGACGCCCGATCCGGCACCCAGCGCGTTGGCGAGGTTGGGGGTGGTCGCCTTGGTCGTGGTGGTGGTCTTGGCCGTGGTGGCGGTGGCCGTCGCACTGGTCGTCGTGATCGCCATTGGTCATCCCCGGTCCGTCTCCCCCATCCAACGGCACGCGGGGCCGAATCTTTAGGAAGTTTTCACCGAAAGATTGCCGTTCTCGTCGAAGCGCGCTTCCCTCGGCACCGTCACCGGCGGCTGGATGCCGCCCGCCTGCCGGTTGACCCCCATGACGAACGCCAGGACGGTGGCGATGGCGAGGTACAGGTCGTCGCGGATCTCCTGCCCCTGCCGACTGGTGTAATAGACGGCGCGGGCGAGCTGCGGATATTCAAGCATCGGTATCTTCGCTTCCGCCGCCAGTTCGCGGATGGCGAGTGCGGTGGCGCCGCGGCCCTTGGCCACCACCACCGGCACCTGATCGCGGCCATGGTCGTAGCGCAGCGCGACCGCGAAATGGGTCGGGTTGGTCAGCACGACCTGCGCCTCGCCCACCGCCTGCCGGAACCCGCCCTTCAGGATTTCGTGGCGACGCTGGCGGATTTGCGCCTTCACATGCGGATCGCCGTCGCTTTCCTTGTGCTCGTCGCGCACTTCCTGCTTGCTCATCTGCAGCCGCTGCATCCGCTGGAAGATCGCCAGCGGCACGTCGAGGCCCGCGATCAGCACCAGCCCGCCCGCCATCACGAACAGCAAGGTCAGGAACGTGCCGCCCAGATCGCCGACCGCCTGGTCCACGTTCGACGACACGAGGCCCACCGAGCTGACTGCGGCCTTCTTGAGCATGACATAGCCGATCGCGCCGAGGAGGATGACCTTGAGCAGCGACTTGCCCAGTTCGGTCCAGCCCTGCGTGCCGAAGATGCGCTTCATCCCCGAGGCCGGGTTGATGCGCGACCCCTTGGGCGCCAGCGCGCCGCCGTTGAAGCGGATGCCGGTCAGCCCCGCCTGCGCGAGGATCCCGGCCGATACCGCGAGCGCGAGGATGCCGCCCAGCGACGGCAGCAGCTTCCACCCCGCCTCGATCAGCGGGCGCCATGGCTGGAAATCCTCGACGTCGGCGCGACCGAAGGTGAAGCTGGCGGTCATGATCGCCTTGCACGCCCCCACAAGCGAGGGCCCGAGCAGCGCCAGCCACGCGCACCCGGCAAGGATCACCAGCGCCGCGCCCAGCTCCTTGGACTTGAGGATGTCGCCGTCTTCGCGCGCCTTGTCGAGGCGCTTCTGGGTTGGGCTTTCGGTTTTGTCCTCGCTCACCGGACGCCTCCCAGCACCAGCGTATTGGCGGCGTCCAGCGCCTCCTGCACGATGACCAGCATGTAATCGGTCATCGCCGGCAGCGCGACGAACAAGGCGACGACGCCGACGAACAGGCTGGCCGGCAGCCCGACCGCGAACAGGTTCAGCGCCGGCGCCGAGCGCGACAGCATCCCCATGACGAGGTTGAGGCACAGCAGCAGGAACCCGACCGGCAGCGCGAGGAGCAGTCCCGACAGGAAGGCATAGCCGCCGAAGATCGCGATATTCTCGAGCTTGGCGGGGGTCAGCCACGCCGCACCCGGCGGCAGCAGCTCATAGGAGCGCACGATCAGGTCGATCAGCAGCAGATGCCCGTCGAGCGAGAGGAACAGCAGCGTCAGCAGCACCGACAGGAAGGTGCCGAGCGCCGGGCTCTGCGCCCCGTTCTGCGGATCGACCATCGCCGCGAAACCGATGCCCATCGAGATGCCGATGACCTCGGCCGCGATCAGCGGCGCGGCGAACGCGATCTGCAGGACGAAGCCGATGGCGAGGCCCACCAGCCCCTCGGCAGCGATGCTGAGGAAGGTGGTGAGCGAGAAGATTTCGGTCGGGATCGCGAACGGCTGCGCCTTGAGCACCAGCACCGAGATCGCGGCGGACAGCAGCACCCGCACCTGCACCGGCATCGCCACCGCGCCGAACACCGGTGCGACGATGAACGCCGCGCCGATGCGGACCATGGTGAACAGCAGCGCCCAGAGCTGCGGCTCGACGGCAAGGCCGAGGCCTAGCATGGGGTGGGTGGTCCCGACGCTATCCGCGGCCTCAGCCGCACCCCCGCGCAGGCGGGGGGCCAGAGCCACGAACGCCGCCGCCTGTAACACTGGACCCCCGCCTGCGCGGGGGTACGGAAATGGCCTGAGACACTTGGAACCCGTACCCCGGCGAAGGCCGGGGCCCAGTTGGGAGACGGCAGCGGCTCCATCAAACCGGCCCGCAACTGGACCCCGGCCTTCGCCGGGGTACGGCTGTGGCCGGGTAGGCGACCAGCCAACGCCACATCGTCATTCCGGCGAAGGCCGTAATCCATTGTGCCCGGCGCCATCGACGACACGCAACCGTCCCCCGATCCACGGATCCCGGCCTCCGCCGGAATGACGCAGGGAGAGCGAGCGAATGTCACCGCACCAGATCCGGAATCCGTTCGAAGATGCTCGTCGTGAAATCGCTGAGCAGCCCGAGGATCATCCCCCCGAACACCGCCAGGCTGATGCCGACCACCGCCAGCTTGGGCACGAACGACAGCGTCTGTTCGTTGATCGACGTCGCCGCCTGGATCATGCCGAGGATCAGCCCGGACAATAGCGCAGGGATCAGAATGGGTGCCGCGACCAGCGCCAGCACCCACATCGCCTCGCGCGCGACGGTCATGAAATATCCTGCGTCCATCTGCGCTAACTCACGAAAGAGGCGGCAAGGCTGCCCATGGTCAAGGCCCAGCCATCGACCAGCACGAACAGCAGCAATTTGAACGGCAGCGAGATGATCGTGGGCGACAGCATCATCATGCCCAGCGACATGAGGACCGTCGCGACGACCAGATCGATGACGATGAACGGCAGGAAGATCAGGAACGCGATCTGGAACGCGGTCTTGAGCTCGCTGGTGACGAAGGCGGGCAGCAGGATCGAGAACGGGGTGTCGGCGGGCGTCGCGATCGGGCCGGTCCTTGCCATCTGCGCGAACATCGTCACGTCCTTGGTCCGGGTCTGCTTCAGCATGAAGGCGTGCAGCGGGCGGCTGGCATTCTCGATCATCTGGGTCGAACTGATCTGCCCGGCGGCATAGGGCTTGATCGCCGTCTCGTTGATCCGGCCGATGACGGGCGACATCACGAATAGCGACAGGAACAGCGACAGGCCGATCAGCACCTGGTTGGGCGGCGTCTGTTGCAGCCCCAGCGCCTGACGCAGCACCGCCAGCACGATGATGATCCGGGTGAAGCTGGTCATCATCAGCAGGATGCCGGGCAGGACCGACAGCAGCCCCATGATGATGAGGATCTGGAGCGACAGCGCCATCGGCGCGTCGTTCGCGCCGCCCAGCTGCCCCAGCGCCCGGTCGAGCGCGTCGGCGGCACCCGGCGCGGGGGCGGGGGCCGCCGGCACGCCCTGTGCCATCGCCGGCACGGCGAGGAACAGCATCAGCGCGATGCCCAGCACCGCCAGCACGACCTCGAACCGCCAGTGCGGCAGCGCGCGTGAGGGCCGGCGTATCGTCACGACCGGTGTCGGCACGGTCGCCATCGTCCTGCGGCGCGCGGCGGCGACCGGCGACGGCCGGACCCGCATCCGCGCCAGCACCGGTGCGAGCTTCCCCCCCGCGAACCTCACTTGTCGCCCCGGTCCAGCAGCGTCACGCCGTTACGGCTGACCGACACCAGCAGCAGCCGGTCGTCGAATTCCAGCACCGCCAGCTTGGTGCCGGTCGACACCATCATCGTCTCGCGCACCTTGACCAGCCGTTCGCCCTGATTCCCCGGCATCCGCGCTTCCAGCCGACGCCACAGGTACAGGCAGCCGATCATCAGCCCGCACACCAGCGGCAGCAGGATGACCAGCTTCAGGATGTACGACCACATCATCAGCGGCTGACCCGCTTGTCCGGGCTGACCAGTTCGGTCATCCGCACGCCGAAGCGGTCGCCGACCGTCACCACCTCGCCCCGCCCGATCAGCGTGCCGTTGACGAACACGTCGAGCAGCTCGTTGGCGGCGCGGTCCAGCTCGATCACGCTCGATTCGCTCAAGGCCAGCAGTTCGCGCAAGGTAAGCTGGGTCGACCCGATCTCCACCGTCAGCCGGACGTCGACATCCTGCAACAGCTTGAAATTGGCGGCGAGCGACGCTTCGGCGGGGAAGCCGCCGGTCATCTCGTTCATTGGAATTCCTCTTCGAAACCGGGGTCGATGGAGTTGAGCTTGATCGCGGCCTGTCCGTTGGCGGTGCCGACCGTGCCGGTGCCCAGCCGCCGGTTGGCGACCCATACCGGCACCTGCGGCCCGAAACTGATCGGTATGACGTCGCCTTCCTTCAGCTCCAGCAGCAGCGCGAGCGACACGACCGGTTCGGCCAGCACCGATCGCACCGGCAGCTTCACGCTCATCACCGCGCGGGTCAGGCCCGCCAGCCATTTGGGATCGGGCGCGCTCTTGCCATGCACCTTGGTCGACAGCTGCGGCGCATGCGGTTTCAGCGCGGCGACCGGATAGAGGATGTCGATGAAGGTCGGCTCGCCATCGCCCGACGCGATGCCGAAGCGGGTCGCGATCACCGCGTCCTCGCCGTCGATCGCGCCCATCATCGCCGGGTTCGATTCGGGATTGCCGGGTTCGAAGCCGATGCCGGCCAGCGGCCCCCATGCCTCGCCCAGCGGCGCGGCGATCGCACCGGCCAGCCGGCGCAGCATCGCCTCCGCCGCCGGCGAGAATTCGGCCGGCAGCGGGGAGGGGGCTTCTCCGAACCCGCCGAAGAAGATGTCCAGCACCTCGAGCAGGAACGCGCCGTCGAACACGATGATCGCCGGGCTCCCCCCGGTCGACAGCGTCATCGGCACCCATCCGGTCAGCTTGTCGGCCCGCCTCGCGGCGACATAGCCGGCGAAGCGATCGACCTCTACCGGTTCGGACCAGCTGCGCACGCCCCGCCGGAGCAGCGGTTCGAACACCTGCCGCATCGACCGCGCCATGCGCGCCGACAGATGCTCCAGCGCGTGGAGGTCGCCGAAGGGGTTGAGGTTCGCCACGCCCAGGCTGGGCACGTGCGACGCCGGCGGAGTCCGGCGGGCTCGTTCGCGGCGCTCGGGCGCAGTGGTGGACGGGCTGTTAACCATGCCCGTTTACTGAACGACAAATTGGGTAAAATAAACGTTACCGATGCCGCCAAAGCCCTCTTTTTGTACCAGTGTGTCGTTGATCGCCTTCTTGACGCGCAGCGACAGCTGTTTCTTGCCGTCGGCGGTGAACACCTGATCCTCGGTCGTCTCGCCCAGCGCGAGCAGGATCGCCGATCGCACCGCGATCTCGTGGGTCTTCAGATTGTCGAGCACCTTGTGGTCGTACGACGTCGAAATGGCGATGCCGACCTGGATGAAGTGGACCGAATCGGCGAGGTTGGAGGTGAACTCCTTCTCCATCGCGTAATAGCTCGACGCATAGCGATCGCCGCCTTCGCCCTCGGGCGTGGGCTTGCCGCCTTCGCCGGTGCTGGCTGCGCCGCCGCCTTCATTCTCGCCGCCGCCATGGTCGCCGCCTTCGCCGCCACCCTCGCCGCCTTCGGAGCTGGCCTTCGTTTCCTCGGACTTGGGGACCAGCTTGGGCAGGTCCTTCTTCTCCTCATGGCCGCCGTCCTTGCCGCCGCCGCCGATCAGCCCCGACGAGCTGGCATACAGTCCGGCGCCGACGCCGCCGCCCAGCAATACCAGCACGCCGACCGCCATCACGACGATCTTGCCCAGCTTGCCCTTCTTCTTGGCCGGCTTTTCGTCCGGCGCGTCCTTGTCGCTCATGTCGTGGTTCCTCAGGCGATTCGTTGATTATCGTTCGTGGATGGCTGTCCGGCGGTCGTCGTCGCCGGTCGCGGGGCGCGGGGCGGGGCGTTGCCCTGCTCCTGCGCCTGCCGCTGCGATTGCTGCTGCGTACCGACATCGACCTGCATGCCCCCCAGCTTCAGCCCGCGCGCCTCGGCCAGCTGCACCAGCCGGGGCTGCGCGTCGGCCAGCAGGCGGCCGGCATCGGCGTTCTCGCTGTTGAAATGGACATGGACCTTGCCGTCGTCGGACGTGCGGATCGCGATCTCGACATCGCCCAGCGCGTCGGGCGACAGGCGGATGCGCGTCTCGCCGCCGGTGCCTGCCGACTCGCGCAGCGTCTCGATCCGGTCGATCATCCCCTCCATCCATTGCGGCTGGCGGGTATCGAGCGTCGGCTGTCCCGCCTGCGCCGCCGCCGCGACCGGGCGCAGCACGACGGGGTCTGGCGCGGCTGCCGCGGTCGGCAGCGCCGGCGCATCCTCGTCGCGCCGCGCGCGGGGGGCGGGGGCGGCGGCATCGACGATCGCCGGCGCGGCGGCCGGTTCGGCGGTCGGCGTCGGCAGGGCGATGCGGGTCACGGGCAGCGGCTTCGCCACCGGTTCGCCCGGAGCGGCGACGGTGACGACCGGCGCCGCCGCTTCGCCGGCGATCGGCTGGCGGACCACGGAGGCGTCGGCCGGTGCCTGCGCCGTCACGCCGGGCGCCGGCGGGAGCGATGCGACTGGCTGGGCGGTGGGCTGCGCCGGTGGGGCCGCGTCCCCGGCGACGACGGGTGCCGTCGCGGCGTTCGCGGCGTTCGCGGCGTTCGCGGCCGGAACGCGGTTCGGAGCGGCGGTGCCCGCCATCCTGTCGTTGTCCGCCCCATCGGCGACCGGCTGGCGGAAGCCGCGCACGGGCGTCGCGGGGATCGTGGTGGCGCGCGGAGTGGCCGGCGCGACTGCGACCGGTGTCGTCATCGCGACCGGATCGAACGGACGCAGCGGCGCTGCGGGGCGCGGTCCTTCGACGGCAACCGCCGGCGCTGCACCAGCCACGACGTCCGCCAGCGGCTGGCGAAGGATATCGTCAAGCACCTGCCCGTCGCTCGCCAACGTCGGTATCGCGGCGCTTGCCGGAGCTGGCCGGACGGTCATCTCGACCGGCTGGTTCGCCGACGCGCTGTGCGTCGAGGCCATGCTGGCGCGGGACGAAGGCGCTGCGCCGATGGTCGCGCGCGCAGCGATGGCCGGGTCGGTCGCGAGGGCGGTGACGTCGTCGGTCGACACCTGCTGCCGCACCGGCGGCACGGCATCGCGTAGCGTGCTGACGGACGCGCCGGTCACGGGGATCGACGTCCGCTGCCCGGCGGCAACCGGCATCGGGGTTGCTGTGGCGGGTGTGGCCGGACGAACGATCCCCTCGGCGTCGAACGACATTGCTTGCGGGGAAGCCGGTACCTGCGCCGGCGGAGCGTCCGCGGTCGCGCCATCCCCCTGCGGCGGAACGACGACATGCACCGGGACGATGCGTTCCGCCGGCAGCGGGGTGATTTGTCCGATGGCGGGCTGCACCTGTGCCGCCGCCATCGCTGCGGCGGGACGCGATGCGGGCAGCGTCCGGGTGCGCTGCGCCGCGTTCTCTGCGGCCTGCGACCCGATCGGCATGGCGTGCGTCGGGACGGCAGCCTCCGGCGCGCGCGTGGCGGCACGTTTTTCCGTCCGCATCGGCGTCGCCGGATCGCTGGCGACGACCGAACCGTCCTGAAGGATCGTCTGCGCCGGCGGCAGCGGGGCAGGCTCGGGCGCGACCGGGGGGACCAGGGCCGGAAGCACGGCGTTCCCGGCCATCAGCTCCGCCGGAACGACGGTTTCCGGCATCGGCATGCACGCCGGCGGCGGCATGGCTTCCGCATCGGTCGCCACGGCATCGTCGGCCTCGGCCTCGACCGGCCGTTCGCGCGGCACGTCCGCCTCCGGCTTCCGTCCGCGTGGCACGGGCAGGGCGAAACGCGGCGGTGGCGGCAGGACCGGTATGGCGGGCGTTGCGGTTTCGGGCGGCGGGGCATCCTCGTCGGGCAGCAGCTTGGCCAGCGTCGCCACGGCCGCAGCCGCCACCGGTACGGCGACCTTCGGGCCGGCCGTTTCCGCCGGCAGCATCGACACCGCCTCGGTCGCAGAGACCGGCAGCACCGGCGTCGCATCGTCCGGCACGGCGACCGGCAAGGCGTTGCCGGGCAGGGCAGCGATCTGCCGCACCGCCGGCGCCGCGTTCGCCGCCACCGTCTCGGCAGGTGCCATTCCCGCCAGCAGCGCCGCGAAACCGGCCGTCGGCTGGCCGAGGACCGGCATCGCCTGCATCGCAAGCGGGGAGGTGGTGCTGGTAAGGGCGGAGAGCAGCTGCATGGGTCGATCCGTCAAGCGTTCGACCGGTCGATCAGCAAGGATCGTGCCGATTTGGCCGGCGTACCGGCGGCGCATTCTCCATCGCGCGCAATTCGCGCAAGGCGCGGGCGGCGTGCGCGCGGTCGAGCAGCTTTTCGACCGCGCTCTGGTCGCGCCTTGCCGCCATCGTCGCCGAGCGTGCGCGCACCAGCCCGTCATCGGCCTGCGCCACGCGACGTTCGACGACCTGCGCCGTCGCGTGCAGCTTCTCGCGATAATGCGCGGCGGCGCCCAGCGTCTGCGCGCTGGCGCTCGGCGTCGGTACCGGCGACACGGCGTGCGCCAGGTTGAGGATGCGTTCGCGCAGCGCGATCTCGTCCGCCACGCGCGCGGCGGCGCGGGCTTCCTCGGCCTGGGTCAGGTTCAGCTGCATGGTCCGCACGCGCAGCACGCGGGCGAGGCGTTTGGCCTTGTCAGACACCGAACACCCCCACCAGCTCGGCGACGGCATCGTCGAGCGACACGATCTCGTCCGAATCCTGCTTCACATATTCCATGACGGCGGGATGGGCGGCCAGCGCGCCGTCGATCGCGGCATCGGTGCCGGGGCGGTACGCACCCATCAGCACGAGGTCGCGATTTTCCTCATAGGTCGCCAGATGCCGGCGCAGCACGCGCGCGGCGGCAAGGTGCGGCTTGTCGGCGATGTCGGTCATCACCCGGCTGACCGACGGCCCCAGGTCGATCGCCGGATACACCCCGCGCTCGGCCAGTTGCCGGCTGAGCACGATATGCCCGTCGAGGATCGAGCGTGCGGAATCGACCACCGGATCGCTGTTGTCGTCGCCATCGGCCAGCACGGTATAGATCGCGGTGATCGACCCGCCGGTGCGCACGCACGTCCCCGCGCGCTCGATCAGCCCCGGCAGCATCGCGATGGCGCTGGGCGGATAGCCCCGCGCGGAAGCCGGCTCGCCCAGCGCCAGCCCGATCTCGCGGCCGGCATGGGCGACGCGCGTCAGCGAATCGATGATGAGCAGCACCTTCTTGCCCTGTTCGCGAAACGCCTCGGCGATCGCGGTCGCGCGCAGCGCGCCACGGATGCGCAGCACCGGCGAATGGTTCGCGGGAACGGCGACCACGACCGACCGCGCCCGCGCATCGCCCTTCAGCTTCGTTTCGAGGAAGTCGGACACCTCGCGGCTGCGCTCGCCGATCAGGCCGACGACGATCACGTCGGCCTTGGCGGCGCGGACCATCATGCCCAGCAGCACCGACTTGCCGACGCCCGACCCGGCCATGATGCCGACGCGCTGGCCCTGGCCGATGGTCAGCAGCCCGTTGATCGCGCGCACGCCGACATCCATCGGTTCGAGGACCCGGCCCCGGTCCAGCGGCGACTGGATGCGTCCGGCCAGCGGCCAGCGGCCGGCACCCCGGATCGGCCCCTTGCCGTCGATCGGCTTGCCCGCGCCGTCGACCACCCGGCCCAGCAGCGCGTCGCCGACCTCGGCCTCGCCCGGCTTGTCGCCCGGCCGCACCAATGCGCCGGGGAGGAGGGGGGCAGGCCCGCCCAGATTCATCATCAGCGTCCGCCCGTTGCGGAAACCGATCGCCTCCGCCTCGATATGGCCGCCGTCGCCGGTGCCGACCTGGCACACGGTGCCGACCGGCAGCGACAGCCCGACCGCTTCCATCAGCAGTCCGTCATAGCTGGCGAGCCGCCCGGCCACGCGTGCGCGCGGGCGGAAATCGGTGGGGGCGAGGGCGTCGATGTAATCGCCCGCGAATCGGTTGAGCATCAGTTGGGCACCGGTACGGTTTCGATCGCCGCGCCCAGCTGTTCCAGCCACAGCGACGGCCCGTCCTCGACCACGGTCGAGGCGGATTCGAGGATGAAGCCGCCGCGCTCGACCTGGGCGTCGGCGACCGGGAACACCGCCTTGGGCAGCTTGCCCTCGACCAGCGCGATATCGGCTTCGTGCATCCGCAGGATCGCCGATTCGGCACCGTCGGCCAGCAGGTCGGCGGCGGCGTCGATCCGGTCGATCAGGTGGTTGGCCGACACGCCGACCTCGCCGACGATCTGGCGGACCAGCGTCAGCACCGTCTGGCGCAGCCTGGTCGCCATCGCCTCGCGGTCGACATGCGTCGCGGTGCCCAGCGCCTCGGCAAGGCGCGCCAGCAGCGCGTGGTCGCGCGCGGCGTCCGACTTGCTGGCGGCGGCCGCGGCGGCAAGACCCTCCGCATAGCCGGCGGCACGTGCCTCGGCCACCGGATCCAGCGTCGATGCGACCTCGTCGACCACGGTCGAGAACGGGTCCCACCCCTCGGTCGGGTTGGCATCCGGATCGGCCGGACGGAAATGCTTCGGGCCGCCCGCCGCGGCGCTGCCGCCGAAGTCGCCCGGGCGCACCGGCATCACGCCGGTCGCCGCGAACGGATCGGGCGTGCCGAACGCGCGCGCGAGGATGTCGGCGGCGGCGACGTGCCGGCTGGCGAAGCCCGCGACGAAGCCGCTGGCGGTGGCGGGGGCGCTTTCAAACATAATCGTCGTCGCCGCCGCCCATCATGATCGTCCCGTCCTTGGCCAGCTGGCGCGCCACGGTGATGACGCCCTTCTGCGCATCGAGCACCTCGGCCAGCTTCATCGGCCCGCGCGCCTCCATCTCGTCGCGAATGCCGTCGGCGGCGCGTGCCGACATGCAGCCGAGGAACCGCCCGCGGGCCGCCTCGTCCACGCCCTTGAGCGCGCGCACCAGCATGTCGCTGTCGACGTTGCGGATCAGCACGCCCAGATTCTTGTCGTCCATCTCCAGCAGGTTGTCGAAGACGAACAGCTGGTCCTCGATCTGCCGCGCGATGTCGCGGTCGATCTTGGCCAGTTTCGGCATGACCCGCGTCTCGGTCGCCTTGCGGCCCGACGACAGGATCTTGGCGGCGTCCTTGGCTCCGCCCAGTTGCACGTTGGTGCCGCTGGTCCGCCCGGTCATCCGCCGCGACAGCATCGACTTCAACGTTTCGATCGCCTCGGCGGTGATCGGGCCCAGCTTGGCGATGCGATGCAGGATCTGCGGCTGCGACGCTTCGGGCAGCCCTTCCAGCACCTGCGCGGCGATGCCCGGCTCGAGGTTGGCGAGCAGCACCGCGGCGATCTGCGGATGTTCGTCCTTGATAAGGCTGACGATCTCGGCAGCGTCCATCCAGTCGAGCAGCTCGATAGCGCAGGCGGTTTCCACCGGGGTGATCCGCGCCAGCACGCTCTCGGCCTTGGCGGCACCCAGCGCCTTGTTCATCACCATTTCGATGTGCGGGCGCGGGTCGAAGCCGACGGTCGTACGGTCGCGGGCCTTTTCGACGAAGTCGTCGAGGACCACGGTCACCTCGTCCTCGCTCACGTCGGCGACGGTGAACATCGCCTTGCCCAGCTGCTGGACCTCTTCGGGGTCCAGCTTCTGCAGGATCGCGGCGGCTTCCTCGTCGCCGACCAGCATCATCAGGACCGCGGCGCGCTCGACGCCGCTATGGATGCGGGTGGGGGCGTTCACTGCTTGGCATCCGACTGGATCATGTCGCGCACGGCCAGCGCGGCGCGCGCCGGATTGTCGCGGGTGAAGCCGCGGACCAGCCCGACCCGGTCGTCATAGCTGCGCGCGCTCTCCAGCATTTCCATGCTCACCTGCTCGGGCTGGCTGCCCGATGGTTCGGACGGGGCGGGGGCGGCCAGCGCGGCGGCCTGTGCGGTGGCATCGGCCTCGCGCCGCTTGTTGATCGCCTTCACCATCGGGCGGACGCCCATGAACAGGACCAGCAGCGCGATGATGAGCGCGGTGCCGTTGCGTGCCGCCATCGGCACCCAGTCGGCATCGTACCACGGCCGGGCGACCTCACCGGGCACCGCCTCGGGCGAGAATTTGCGGCTGATGACGGTCACCGTGTCCTGGCGCTGCTGGTTGTAGCCGACCGCCGCCTTCACCAGGTCGTTGATCTGCTGGATCTCGGCCGGGGTGCGCGGCTTGGCGCCTTCGGGTTCGCGCAACAGCACGGCGACCGACAGGCGACGGATCGATCCAGGCGCGGCGCGGGTCACCGACACTTCCTTGCCGAGGTCATAGGCGCGGTTGAAGTTCTCGCTGGTCTTGACCGGCGGGGTGGCGCCGGGCGCGGTGCCGGGCTGGACCGTCGCGCCTGCCGGACCCGGCGTCGCGGTCGCCAGCGTCGATGCGGCGGGCGGCGTGTTGCTCAGCGCGCCGGGGATGCCGCCGGGGGTCGTCTCGCCCGGGGTATTGCCCTGCCACGTGCCCTGCTCGGCACGGACCACGCCCTGCTTGTCATAGCTTTCGCGCGTCGCCTGGCTCTCGTCCAGATCGACATCGGCCTGTATCTCGGCCGAGAAGTTGCCGGCACCCAGCAGCGGGGTGAGCAGCGTGGTGAGCTGCGCGCGATACTTGTCCTCGATCCGGCGCTGATAGTCGATCCGCTCGTCCGACAGGGTCGATCCCTCGCTGCCGTCGGTCGGCTTGCTCAGCAGCGCGCCCATCTGATCGATGATCGTCACCTGATCGGCCTTCATTCCCGGCACCGAGCTGGCGACGAGGTTGACGATCGAACGGACCTGCGCCTGGCTGAGGCTGCGGCCGGGTTCGAGGCGGACGATGACCGAGGCGGAGGGCTGGGCGTTGTCGCGCACGAACACCGACGATTCGGGCATCGCCAGGTGGACGCGCGCGTCGGCGACCGATTCGATCTCGCTGATCGACTTGGCCAGTTCGGTCTCGCGCGCCTGGCGCAACCGCTCGCCTTCGACGGCGCGCGAAACGCCCATCGGCAGCTGGTCGAGGATCGCATAGCCGCCCGGCGCCGCCTTGGGCAGGCCCTGTCCGGCCAGCAGGATGCGCGCGCGGTGGTAATCGTCCTCGGCGACGGTGATGCCGCCCGAATCGTCCACGCTGCTGCCGATCTTCGCCGCGCCCAGCGCGTCGACCACCGCCTGCTTGTCGCTGTCGGGCAGCTGCGGGAACAGCACGCGCTGCGGCGGCGTCGCCAGCGCCATCCACGCCAGTGCCGCCGACAGGACGAGCCCGACGATGAAGATCATCGGCAGGCTGCGCCTGACCGCAGGGTTCTTCATGATACCGCCGATCTGCGTCAGCGGATTGGCGAAGCGGGCGGGGGCCGCAGCGGCGGGAACGCCGCCTGCACCGGTGGTGGCGAGTGCGTTTTCCATATCAGACCGGCATGCTCATGATGTCCTTGTAGGCGGACAAGAGTTTGTTCCTGACCTGCATCGTCGCCTCGAAGCCGACCGATGCCTGCTGGCGCGCCATCATCACCTTGGCGATGTCCACGGTCTCGCCGCGTTCGTACATCGCCGACAATTCGCTCGCCTTGTTCTGCTGCGCATTCACGCCCTTCAGCGCGTCGCCCATCGCGTCGGCGAAGCTGGTCGGCTTCGCCGGTTCGGCCGGCACCGGGGCGGCCGCGACCTGCGCGTTCGCCTTGGACAATGCCTGGTTGCGCTCGAGGATCTGGGCGCGCAGCGCCATCACCCGGTCGATGCCCATCGCACCGCCGACCCCGCCGACGCCGCTCATGCCGACGCCGCCATCGACTGGGCCGCCGGAGCCTGCCCGAGCAGCTCGCCGGCCTCACGCGCCTTGGCGAGGCGGTAGCGCAGCGTGCGCTCCGAAATGCCCAGCCGCCGCGCGGTCTCGATCCGGTTGCCGCCGCATTCCTCCAGCGTGCGGCGGATCGCCGCGAACTCGTGGATCTGGACGATGTTGGTCAGCGTGCCGGCCACCGGCTCGACGCTGCGCAGCGCCGGGGCGGCATTGGCGTTGGCCGCGCTTGCCCGGTCGAACACGATGTCGTGCGCCTCGATCCGGTCGCCCATGCCCAGCAGCAGCGCGCGCTGGATCACGTTCTCCAGCTCGCGGGCATTGCCCGGCCAGTCGTGGCGCACCAGCATCGCCAGCGCCTCGTCCGAAATCCACGGCAGCGTCTGGCGCATGCCCGCATGGCGCACCACCATCGCGGCGGCCAGCGCGGCGACGTCGCCGGTGCGCTCGTTCAGCGCGCGGGTGGTCAGCGGAAACACGCTCAGCCGGTAATACAGGTCGGCGCGGAAACGGCCCGCCGCCACCTCGTCCTGCAGGTCGCGATTGGCGCAGGCGACGACGCGGACGTCGACCGCCTCGGCCTGGGTCGCGCCGATCGGCACCACCTCGCGCTCCTGCAACACGCGCAGCAGCTTGGCCTGCAACGCCAGCGGCAGCTCGGCGATCTCGTCGAGCAGCAGCGTGCCGCCATGCGCCGCGCGGAAAAAGCCTTCGCCCGCAGCGCCTGCGCCGGTGAACGCACCCTTCACATGGCCGAACAGCATCGCTTCCAGCATGGTTTCGGGCAGCGCGGCGCAGTTGATCGCGACGAACGGGCCGTCGGCGCGGGCGCTCTCGGCATGGATGGTGCGCGCCAGCACTTCCTTGCCGGTGCCGGTCGGGCCGTTCACCAGCACGGTGATGTCGGCGGCGGCGACGCGGCGGGCCAGCGCCTGGAGCGCGAGGCTCTCGGGATCGGCCGCGACCGCCTCGTGCCGGCCGCACAGCAGCGCGGCGGCAAAGGCATGGGCCAGCTCGGTATCGGCATGGGAATAGGACAGGCGGGCGGGGCGACCATCGGCGAACGGCGTAGCCGACGCCGGACCGTCGGCCAGCACCAGCGTACGCGCCGCGATCGGCGGCACTTCGCCTTCCATGACCAGGAACACGTCGCCCGGCCCCGGCTTCTGCCCGGCATTGGCGAGGGCGAAGCCCTGCGCACGCAGCGACGAGACCAGCGTGAACTTGGCGCCAAGCACGGCAGCGGATGGATAGATCGAGCGCATGGTTTCGGACATTCCCCCTGAACGGCACCCTTTTGCCGGCAAATGGTTAACGCCCGGTAAAATGACCGCCGATTCGGCTCTGTACTCCGCGTACGTACCCTCGCGCGCGCGAGCCCTCCGAAAATCCGGAATTTTTCTGCTTAATCCGGTCCGGTGCGTGCCGTTTCTCCGGGCAGCAGCTTCGTTCCCGCACGCTTCAAAGGGGGGATCGCGGGGCGCTTGAAGCCAGACCGGAGGATACATCAATGACCGTTATCGGATCCAACATCGGATCGCTGCGCGCAGCCAACGCCTCGACCGCCGCCAATGATTCGCTCAAGGCGTCGATGGAGCGCCTTTCGACCGGCAAGCGCATCAACTCGGCCAAGGACGACGCCGCCGGCCTCGCCATCGCCAGCCGCATGACCAGCCAGATCAAGACGATGGCCGTCGCCGCGCGCAACGCCAATGACGGCATCTCGATGGCGCAGACCGCCGAAGGCGCGCTGGGCGAAGTAACCAACATGCTGCAGCGCATGAAGGAACTCGCCGGCCAGGCCGCCAACGGCACGCTCGGCAATTCCGAGCGCAAGTCGCTCCAGTCGGAAGTCTCGCAGCTGACCGCGCAGATCAACGACATCTCGAACAAGACGAACTTCAACGGCATCAACCTGCTCGACGGTTCGGTGAAGAGCGTCTCGCTCCAGACCGGTGCGCAGGCCGGCCAGACCACCTCGGTCAGCCTCGCCAACACCTCGGCCACCGCGCTCGGCCTGAACGGCTACCGCGTCGAAGGCCAGGCGACCACCGGCCGCATCAGCGCCGCGACGGTCAACGCCGGCGACATCCAGATCAACGGCAAGAACGCGTTCAGCGCCAACCTGACCGCCGGCACCGCCGAAACCACGGCAGCCGCGATCAACACCAACACCGGCCAGACCGGCGTGTCGGCGACCGCGTACAACACCCTGTCGGGCGGCCCGATCGCTTCGGGCGGCGTGACCAGCACGACCGGCTTCTCGATCGCGGTCGGCGGCGGCACCGCCGTCAACGTGACCGGCGCGAACGGCCAGGAACTGGTCGACAAGATCAACCGTGACGTGGGCGGCATCAGCGCGCAGCTCGACAGCGAAGGCAAGATCGTCCTGTCGAACGACACCGGCAAGACCATCGTCATCGCCGGCGCCGATGCGGGCAAGGCGGGCTTCACCGCCGGCACCTATGGCGGTTTCGTGGCACTCAACAGCTCGGATGGCCAGCCGATCGACATCAAGCGCGGCACTTCGGGCGATGCGACCGACCTGACCGCACTGGGCCTGAACGAAACCTCGACGACCGACGCGGTCAAGGGTTCGGCCGTCGGCTCCACCGCGCTGGCCGTCACGGACGACGTGAAGATCAACGGTGTCGCCATCGGTGCGTCGAACGATGCCTCGGCCGCTTCGAAGGCCGCCGCGATCAACGCCACGTCGAAGGACAGCGGCGTGACCGCGACCGCGACGACGACGGCCACCGTCGCCCTCGACTCGTCGAAGATCGTCGCCGCCAACGAACTGACCATTAACGGCGCGACCGTGACGCTCAGCGATGTCGACGGCACGACCGGCATGTCGATGTCGGACGTGGTCAAGAACATCAACGACGCCGGCATCAGCGGCCTGGTCGCGTCGAGCGACAAGGACGGCAACCTGATCCTGACCTCGTCGACCGGCAACGACATCACGCTGAAGGACGGCGCGGCCGGCACCTCGGCTGGCCTCGTGATCGGCATGAAGGGCGATGACGGCGGCGCCTCGACCGGCACGATCGCGGCCGGCCTGACCCTGCGCGGCCGGGTCGAGCTGAAGTCGGACTCGGGTGCGGAAATCCGCGTCGAAGGTTCGAGCGCCTCGCTCGCCAAGGTCGGCCTCGCTGCCCAGGGCGGTGCGGAAAGCATGGTCGGCGGCGCGCTGAATGTCTCGACCCAGGCGAATGCCTCGGTCGCGATGAACGCCATCGACAAGGCGCTGGACAAGGTCTCGTCGATCCGCGGCGACCTCGGTGCGGTGCAGAACCGCCTGCAGGTCACCGTCAACAACCTGACCACGACCTCGTCGAACCTGCAGGAAGCCCGCAGCCGCATCGAAGATACCGACTTCTCGTCGGAATCGACGGCGCTCGCCAAGGCGCAGATCCTCGGCCAGGCCTCGACCGCGATGCTGGCGCAGGCCAACCAGTCGCAGCAGGGTGTGCTCAAGCTGCTCGGCTAACCGTTTCCGGAGGCCGCCGTTCCCCCTTTGAAAGAAGGCGGCGGCCCCGGACCTCCCGGCAACGGGACGAGCCCCCGGCGACCGAGGTCGCCGGGGGCTTTCGGCGTTTCCGGAAAGCGGGCAGGCGGACTCTATACATAGGGCGCTGTGCGGAGCGGGCGTGCGAGATCCGAAATCCTCCCCGCCCCGCGGGGAAGGGGACCATGCGCAGCATGATGGAGGGGCGTGGCCGCAGGTGAAACACCAAGGGCAAGGACGACGGGGAAAACTTCCCGTACCCCCGCGCAGGCGGGGGCCAGGGCCAGATTGAACTGCCGTTGCGATCGGTACTCTGTGCCCCCGCCTGCGCGGGGGCACGAGACGTCCGCCAAACTCCAACCCAAACTTCAACTGCGCGACGAGCAAGGCGTGGTGGAAAATGACCAAACCTCCCCGCAGGCGTACCCCGGCGCAGGCCGGGGCCCAGTCGGGGGGCGTATCCCCTCAATCGACAGCGCATCCCGACTGGACCCCGGCCTCCGCCGGGGTACGCCTGCTGGCGAGGCAACCGATGGCGTCCATCGGACCGCACTGATCCGTCACCATCCGCCACCACATCCCGTCGCCCCAGCGCAGGCCGGGGCCTCCCGCGGGGAGGCGCGCAACTGCGCCACCACCGGAAGCAACCGACCCGCTTTCCTACAACCCACCCGCTACGCTAGCATCCGCATCCCGCTCTTTCCCATCGCCAAATCCCTGTCGTTCGCCGCCCCGCCACACCCGCGCACAACAATGCGCACGAGTGTGACCTTTGTGACCTTTGCCCACGCAAAGACGGGGCCGGACCCTCGTCCGACCCCGCCCAGGCCGCCAACAGACCCGCCGGCCGCCTTACCCGGTAGCCCGCGCCAGCGCCCGTTTCAGCTTCTCGTGCGCCGCCTTCTTGATCTGGCAGATGCGCGCCGCACCGACGCCCAGCACCTGCCCGATCTCCTCGAGGTTGAGTTCCTCGACATAGTAAAGCTGGATGACCTGCGCCTCGCGCTCGGGCAGCGCGGCGATCGCGGCGATCAGCGTGCTCCGCAGCTCGCCTTCCGCCAGCGCCTCGAACGCATCGGGGCCGTCGTCCATGAACCACGGCGCCTCGTCGGTATAGACGTCATCGATCGAATCGAACTGCACCGACTGGACGTCGGCATAATCGACGCGCAGCCGCCCCAGCGGCACGCCCAGCCGGTCGGCGATCTCGGCCGGCACCGGCGCGCGGCCCAGCTCCTGCGTCAGCACCGACACCGTCTTCGCATAGTCGCGCCGCCGCTTCATCGCGCCGCGGCTGATCGTCGCCTGTCGCCGCAGCTCGTCGATCATCGCCCCGCGCAGCCGGGTCGCCAGATATTGCTCGAACGTCACCGTGCCCCGATCCTCGAAGCCCGGTACCGCCTCGACCAGCGCGACGAGGCCGACCTGCACGAGATCCTCGACATCGACCATCGTGCTCATATGGCCGTGGACGTGCCACGCGATGCGGCGGACCAGCGGCAGGTGGCGGCGCACGATCGCGTCGCCGTCGTTGGGCCTCGCGTGACGGGTATAGACCGGCACGCTCGGTTCGGGCTGGGGAAAGAAGGGGGCGTTCATGCGGGAATGGCCTCCGGGGCACCGATGACGGCGACGACTTCGACTGCCTTGTCCTCGGGAACCTCGAAGAAGCTCATCACCGGGGTGTCGGGCAGGCAGGTCTTGACGAGCTTGCGGATCGCGACGCGGATCGACGGCTGCACGACCAGCGCGAACGGCTTGGCCTCGGCCATCAGCGGCTGCGCGGCATGGGTCAGCGCGTCGACGATGCGGCGACCCAGATCGGGTTCGATCGCGTGGCGGCCGCTCGGGTCGCCCCGCATCGCCTGCCCGAGGATCGCCTCCAGCTGCCCCTCCAGCGTCATGACGCGTAGCGGCTCGCGCACCCCGCACAGCTTCTGGATGATGAGGGCACCCAGTTCGGGCCGGATCAGCTCGACGATCTCGTCGGCGTCCTGCGTGCGCTGGGCGACGACGACGATCGCGGCGGCGATGCGGCGGAATTCCTTGAGCGTGATGTTCTCGGCCAGCAGCGCGCGCAGCACCTGCGTCAGCGTGGTGAGCGACAGCGGGTTCGGGCACAGGGCGGCGACCAGATTGGCAGCGCGGTCCTTCAGCCCGTCGAGCAGCGACTGCACCTCGTCCGGACCCAGCAGTTCGGTCGCGTTGGTCGTCAGCACATGGTTCAGATGGGTGGCGATCACCGTCCCGGCATCGACCACCAGATAGCCGGCGCCGGTGGCGGCATCCGAATCGCCCGGATGGATCCATACCGCGTCGAGGCCGAAGGTCGGGTCCTTCGCCGCCTTGCCGTCGAGGAATCCGCCGACCGCCTGGCCGGTATCGAGCGCCAGCATCTCGGTCGCCGACGCCATGTCCTCGCCGACGACGACGCCGCCGATCGAGATGCGATAGGTGTACGGCGCGAGGTTGATGTCGTCGCGCACCTTCACCTGCGGCACGACGAAGCCCAGTTCCTTGGACAGCTGGCGGCGGACCCCGGTGATCCGGCTCATCAGCGGCGCGCCCTTGCGCTCGTCGACCAGCGGCACGAGGCCATAGCCGATGTCGAGCATGATGTGGCAGGTGTCGCTGACCTCGTCCCAGCCGATCTTCGACAGGTCGGTCGGTTCGGCCAGCGCCTCGACCGGCGGGGCGGGGGGCGGTGCGTTCTTCTGCTTGGCGAGCTTCCACGATGCGAAACCGGCGATGCCCGCGGCGGGTGCCAGCACCAGGAACGGCATGCCCGGCAGCATCGCCAGCAGGCCGAGGATACCGGCGACCGGCGCCCAGGTGCGGTGCGATGCGAACTGGCTGCCGATCTGTCCGGCGAGGTCCTGTTGCGAGGTGGAGGTGACGCGGGTGACGATGGCGGCGGCGGCGATCGACAGCAGCAGCGAGGGCACCTGCGCGACCAGCGCGTCGCCGATCGCCAGCAGGACATAGGTCTGCGCCGCTTCGCCGACCGCCATCTGGTGGCTGACGACGCCGAGGATCAGGCCACCGACGATGTTGATCGCGAGGATCAGGAGGCCTGCGACCGCATCGCCCTTCACGAACTTCGACGAACCGTCCATCGCGCCGTAGAAATCGGCTTCGGCGCCGGTCTCGATGCGCTTGTTGCGGGCTTCGTCCGGGGTGATGAGGCCGGCGTTCAGGTCGGCGTCGATCGCCATCTGCTTGCCGGGCAGCGCGTCTAGGGTGAAGCGCGCCGACACTTCGGACACGCGGCCGGCACCCTTGGTCACCACGATCATGTTGATGATGATGAGGATCGAAAAGACGAAAAGACCGACGACATAGTCGCCGCCGATCAGGAAGGTGCCGAACGCCTCGATGACATGGCCCGCCGCCGCTTCGCCCTCATGCCCGTGGACCAGCACGACGCGGGTCGACGCGACGTTCAGGCCGAGGCGGAACAGCGTCGCGAACAGCAGCACCGTCGGAAAGGCGGAGAAGTCGAGCGGCTTCTGCGCGTTGAGCGCCACCATCAGCACCGCGATCGAGATCATGATGTTCATGACGAAGAAGATGTCGAGCATGAACGCCGGGATCGGCACGACCATCAGCAGGACGAGCAGCAGGATCGCGCCGGGCAGCGCCGACTGGCGCATCGCGGGCAACAGGCTCTTGGGATTGCTCAGGATCGCCTGCATCACGCGTTACCCAGATTGGCGAGGATCGAATAGGCGAGCCGCGCGGACTCCGGGGTCGGGCGGTAGAGCGAGGCCATCTGCACCGGGTTGGCGGTCGCATCGCCGCTGCGGCTGCGCACGACGTTCAGGTTGGCGAGCGTCGTGGTCAGCCACGCCTCGTCACCGCCCTGCGCCTCGTTGCCCATGATGACGTCGCCGCCGAAGCCGTTGAGCAGCACGGCGGGCTGCTGCATCCGGTTGACCGGAAAGCCGCCCGGGACCCCGGCGCTGTCGACGCCGCTGCCGCCGCCGGCCTTCGCCCCGCGGTCCAGCTTGGTCGCCATCCTGTCATAGATTTCGGCGAGCGAGCGCGGCTGGCCGCCGGCACCGTAGAAGATCGAGCGGTTGGCGCGCGCCGCGGCGGGGAACATGCCGGCGGCCGAACGGTCGGGATTGTTCTGCATCGTGGTCAGGAACTGGCGCGCACCGCCCAGCCCCAGGAAATGCGCCATGTACAGGTCGGTGCCGGTCGCGCTGCGGCCCAGCGCGCCTTCCAGCGCGGCCTTGTTGTCGGCGGCGTGTTCGGCGGCCATCAGCGACGATGCCTGCGGGTCGTTGCGCAGCTGGAGGATCGCGTGGCGGGTCGCGCCGTCGGCGACGTAGTAGCGGCCGTTGCTCCCCTGGCGGATGCTGTCAGACGCCCATTGCATCCCGTGTTCGGCGCCATGCGCCTTCACCACGCCCAGCCAGCTCTGTTCGACGAACTGGTAGAGGCCGGTGGCGGAGGAGGTCCCGGCGCGGGCATTGGTCTGCAGGCCGCTTTCGACCTGCGCCTGCCCCAGCAGGTAATTGAAATCGACGCCGGTCCGCGCGCTCGCCTTCGCGATCGCGCTGTGGACATAGGATCGGGCTTCTACCGGAACGACACTCATCGGGCTGTGCTTTGCTTCCCCTGTTCAGGAATGCTCACAGCAAGCTGCGTGCCAGTTTGGGATCGGGTGCCGTTCAACCAACCGTTCGTGCTGAGTAGGGGCTGAGCGCAGTCGAAGACCCGTATCGAAGCACCTGCCCCGAACGATCCTTCGATACGCCCCTTCGACAAGCTCAGTGGCTACTCAGGACAAACGGACGGGCCGGGTTCCGGAGGTAGTTGGGCCTTACCGATACGCCGCCGCGGCCATGCGCTGCGGGGAGGCGGCAATGCCTGGCCGGTAGGCCGGCAATCCGTCGCCGCCTGCCAGCTGGTCGATCCGCCGGCGGACATTGGCCGCCATCAGGTTGACGTAGATGCGCGCGGTCTCGTTCAGCCGCTGCGCCTCGCGCGCCAGCGCCTCCAGCTCGGCGTCGAGCGGCAGGTCGTCATTGGCGGCGACCGCCTCGATCCCCTGCAATTTCATCGCCGTCGCGGTTTCCAGCGCGGTAATGTCGTTCGCCTGCAACGCCGCGATCTCGGCATGAAGGCTGTCGATCACCCGGATCAGCGCATCACGCCGGTTCATTGCTGTTCCAATCGAGTTTCAGGGCGATCAGCCGGTCGGCGATGGTGGCGGGGGACAAGGGGAAACGTCCTTCGGAAATCGCCTTGCGGATCGTCGCGACGCGGTCGGTATCGACCGGTGGCGACGCCGACAGCGTCTTGGCGGTGGTGCCGCCCGACAGGAGTTCCACGCCGCTCCTGGGCGCGGCGACATCCTGCGGAGCCGCTGTCTGGCCCGTGCGTGCCTGTCCCTCGGTCCGCGCGACACCGCGCCCCCCGATCGACGAAACTAGCCTTGATCCGACTGCATCCACCATGTCCCCGTCCTTCGCGAACTGCTGACATGGGGAGAAACGGCGGGCGGCCGGACTTCTTTAGCAAAAAGTTACGGGCCATGAATTTTTCCGTAGGTAAGCCGGTACCGCCCAGAACCCGCTCTTTCGCGAGCTTTCAGACAGCGCTCTCAGCGCGTGAAGCCGGGCAGGGCGGCGCGTCCCGATTCCAGCGCGACCGCCTGGATCGGCGGCTTGGCCGGATCGACCTTCACCATCAGCCGCCCGCCGACCGGCGCGTCGCCCATTGCCACCCCGTCGCGGGTGATCGAGAAACCGGCCGCGCCGGCTTCGACCATGATCGGGTCGCCGCGGCGGATGACGGGCTCGGGCTTGGCCGGAGCAGCGGCGACCGGGGTCGGTGCCGCCCGTTCGGGCATGGCGCGGGTCATGCGGCGTACGGGCACATAGACCTTCCATGCCGGTCCCATGCAGCTGATGACGACCGCGTCCTGCCGGTCGGACAGCCAGCCGAACTGCGGCATCGCGCAGCGCGCCAGCTTCAGCCGCGGATCGACCGGCATCTGCGCGCCGCCGTCCATGCCGATGCTGGCACCGGTGAACTGCACCACCGCCTCGTCGAGCTGGGCGGTCGATTGATAGGTCTGTGCGGCGGCGGGGGCGGCGATCAGGACGGTGGCGGCGAACAGGCTGTGGCGGATCATCGGTCGGCTCCGGTGGAAACGGCAACCGGCGCTTGCCGGTCGGCAACGGCTTGCCGGTCACCGGCAAAGCCCAGGTCGATATGGACGCCGCGCCCGCCGGTACCGGGGGTCGCGAACGCGATCTGCGCCGGCGTCACCGCGCCTTCGCGTACCAGCAGCGCGGCGACGGCGCGCGCGCGGTCGGTGGCGAGGATCGCGGCGCTGCCGGTTGCGGGATCAACGTCCCGGTCCGAACCGGGGCTATCGGTTCCCCCGGTGAGCGTGACGGCGATCCGGTGGTCGGCGGCGGCCTCGCGCACGAAGTCGATGGTATTGGCGGTGCCGCCGGGCAGGGCGGCCGAACCGGGCGCGAAGCCGTCGACCATGGCCCGCTCCAGCGTCATCGGGATCGGTTCGGCATCGAACCCGGCACGGATACCGGCGGTCAGCGCCTGGCGATCGACGGCCTGTGCGGCCTGCAGGAACACGAAGAACCCGACCAGCAGCAGCGAGATATCGGCAAGCGTCGTCAGCCAGAGCGGCCGGCCGGGGGCGGTGTCGAAACGGGTCGTTCTCATTCTGCGGCCTCGCGAAGATGCGGGCGCTCGCGGCGGGCGAGCGCGACGAGGGGTGCCTCCAGTCGGGCGCGTTCGAATGCCTCGGCGCGCGCCAGCCGGCGCAGCCGCCCGGCGATCGGCATGCCGACCAGCGCGGCCAGCAGCGCGCCGTACAGCGTGGACAGCAGCGCGATCGCCATCGCCTGTCCGATCGCCGCGGGATCGGTCATCGCCATGAACATTCGCACCAGCCCGACCAGCGTGCCGATCATGCCCAGCAGCGGCGCCAGCTCGGCGACCGCGCCCCACATGTCGGCGGCGGCAAGGTGCCGTTCGGCGCGGGCGTCGTTGCGGTGGCGCAGCCGTGCGCCGACCGCATCGGGGCCGGCGCCATCGACGATGCCGGCGATCGCGTCGGCGATATCGGGATCGGCGATGCGCGAGCGGTCGAGCGTCATCACGCCGTGCCGTCTGGCGATGCGGTCGAGCTTGGCGACCTGGTCCAGACCGTCCTCGGCGGAAAAGGGCCGGCGCCCCAGCGTGCCGAGCGCCCGCACCGCCCGGCCCAGATCGGCGGG
This sequence comes from Bacillus sp. 2B10, assembly GCA_003946805.1. Lineage (GTDB taxonomy): Bacteria > Pseudomonadota > Alphaproteobacteria > Sphingomonadales > Sphingomonadaceae > Sphingomonas. The sequence continues at coordinate 208,101 of RPSH01000001.1, forward strand.
CGGCGTACGGATCAGCAGCGCCAGCACGGTGCCGCCGACCACGAAGGCGGCGGCGACCGGATCGGCATAGGGGGCAAGCACGGACGGCATCATGCCCGCTGCTCTGCAAGGGCGATGCCAGTTTTACGGCGGCAAGCGCTTGCCGGTCGCGCGCGGCAATCCCCCCGGTTTGCCGATTTCCGGCGGGGTTCGGCGAAACTGGCACGCCCTTTGCTGTGATCCCGGGTGATGCGCATCCGGCGCGTCGACTTGGGGTTCGTCCGATGGCCGACAACGCTCTGTTCGGGATACATGGTGCCGCGCTGCAGGTACGCGCGCAGCGCATGGGGATGCTGGCGTCGAACATCGCCAACGCGTCCACCCCCGGATTCAAGGCGAAGGACGTCGACTTCCGCGCGGCGCTTGCCGGCGCGGAACAGGGCGGCAACGTCGATCGCTCGATCGACGGCAACACGCTCTATCGCCGGCCGCTGCAACCCTCGCTCGACGGCAACACCGTCGAACTGGTCACCGAACAGACCGCCTTCGCCGAGAATGCGGTCGCGTACCAGACGACCCTCGCGTTCCTCAACGGGCGCATCTCCACCATCACCCGCGCGCTGAAGGGGGAATAGCCCATGCCCGCACCCATGAGCATCTTCGAAGTATCGGGCCGCGCCATGTCGGCGCAGCTGATCCGGATGAACACCACCGCATCGAACCTTGCCAATGCCGGCGCGGTATCGACGACCGAGGCCGGCGCCTATCGCACGATGAAGCCGGTGTTCCGCACCAGCTTCGATGCGGCCAGCGGGCTGGCGACCGTCGATGCGGCGCAGGTCGTGACCGCGGGCGAGGCACCGTCGAAGCGCCACGACCCCGGCAACCCGCTGGCCGATGCCGAAGGGAATGTGTGGGAAGCCGCCGTCGACGAACCGCGCGAGCTGGTCGACATGCTCGATGCCGCCCGCACCTATCAGAACAACGTCGAGGTGATGTCGACCGCCAAGTCGCTGATCTCCGAAACGCTGCGCCTGGGACGCTGATCATGGCCACTACTTCCGTGCAGAACATTCCGACGGTCAAGGGCGCGAGCGACGCCGCGGCCAAGGCGAAGCTCGGCCAGCGCTCGCTGGGGCAGGAGGATTTCCTGCGCCTGATGACCGCGCAGCTGCAATATCAGGACCCGTTCAACCCGACCGACAACACCCAGATGGTGGCGCAGATGGCGCAGATGTCGTCGCTGTCGGGCATCACCGAGATGACGTCGACGCTCAAGACGCTGGCGGCGCGCATGTCCGACAGCGGGACCAGCGACGCCGTGTCGTGGATCGGCAAGGCGGTGCTGACCGAAAGCGCCACCGCGACCGCCGATACCAAGGGCAACGTCACCGGCGCGGTCGAACTGGACGCCGAAGCGGCACAGGTGAAGGTCGAGATCCGCGACGCGGCGGGCAATGTCGCCCGCGCGGTGTCGCTCGGCGGCCAGCCCAAGGGCCTGGTCGACTATCAATGGGACGGAAAGACCAACGACGGCAGCGCCGCCGGTGCCGGCCCCTATACCATCAGCGTCGCCGCCACCGACAAGAACGGTCAGGTGGTGAAGGCCCGCAACCTCACCTGGACCGGGGTTTCCTCGGTCATGCCCAATGGCGGCAAACCGATGCTGACCCTGTCGAGCGGCGAGCAGGTCCTCGCCGACTCCGTTCGCAAGATCGCCTGAATCCAACCCCTTTCATCTATTTCCGCAGGAGCCTGAGCCAATGTCCTTCTACACTTCGCTGTCCGGCCTGAAGGCCTCGCAGGTCGACATGGCGTCGATCTCGCACAACCTCGCCAACGTCGGCACCACCGGGTTCAAGAAGAGCCGCGCCGAATTCGCCGACGTGATCGCGTCGAACCTCGCCGTCGCGCCGACGCAGATGGTCGGTTCGGGTACCGTGGTGAAGGGCAACCGCCAGCAGTTCGGCGAAGGCAACCTCGTCCAGTCGTCGTCGTCGCTCGACATCGCGATCGCCGGCGACGGCTTCCTCGCGCTCAAGCAGGACCCGACCAAGGAAGGCCTGACCTTTACCCGCAACGGTTCGCTGCGCGTCGATGCCAACCAGTTCGTCACCGATGCACAGGGTGCGCGGTTGCAGGTGTATCCGGTCGACGGATCGGGCAACGTCGTCGCGACGACCCGCGCGTCGCTGAGCGACCTCGTGCTCGCCAGCACCTCGGGCAAGGCCGCCGGCACCAACAACGTCACGCTGGGCGTGAACCTCAACGCGCGTTCGGTCGTGCCGGACACCACGACGTTCAGCCGGTTCGATTCGTCGAGCTACAACGAATCGATCGCCACCACCGTCTATGACGGTGCCGGCAACCCGATGACGATGACGACCTATCTGAAGCGGACCACCGCGCCGGTCGTCACCACGCCGCCCGCGGCCGAGGATCTGTCGAGCACGTGGGAAGCGTACAGCTTCGTCGGCGATCAGGAGATGAAGGTCGGCGCGACCCAGGCCGTGCCGGTCACCTTCGACGCGACCGGCAAGCTGACGACGGCGGTCGCCACGACCTTCGATTCGTTCATGCCGGCCAGCGGCGTGGCGCAGCAGCAGATCACGCTGACCATCCCGACCACCTCGGCCGCGACGACCAAGCCGTTCAAGGTCGGGACCCAGACGCAGGACGGCATCGCCGTCGGCCGGCTGCAGGGCGTGACGGTCAACGAAAAGGGCATCGTCACCGCCAGCTATTCGAACGGCGATACCAAGGCGCTGGGCCAGGTTGCGATGGTCACCTTCTCGAACTCGCCCGGCCTGCGCCAGATGGGCAACAGCAACTGGCAGGCGACCGGCCTGTCGGGCGAACCGACCTTCGCCAGCTCGGGCGAGAACGGCGCCGGCTCGCTGATGTCGGGCATGATCGAGGGGTCGAACGTCGACATCACCGAGGAACTGGTCGGCCTGATCGCCGCACAGCGCAACTTCCAGGCGAACTCGAAGGCGCTCGACACCTCGAACCAGATCACGCGGTCGATCCTCGACCTGCGGGCTTAAGCGCTGAAACTGGCATGACCCTTGCTATGTAGCGAGGGTCATTCTTGGGAGGTTTCGATGGACCGGCTGGTCTACACCGCAATGTCGGGGATGCGTGGCCACATGGCCGCGCAGGCGACGATCGCGAACAACATCGCGAACGGCTCGACGATCGGGTTTCGCGCGGACAAGGTGGATTTCGAGCAGCTGCTGCTGAAGGGCAGGAACGGCGAGCTCGAAACCCGCTCTCCCTCCTCCGAGGAGGTGCGCGACATGGACCGCCGGGCCGGCGCCGTACTGGCGACCGGCCGTCCGCTCGACATCGCGCTGGAAGGCGACAGCTGGATGGCGGTGCAGGGTCCCGACGGCACCGAAGCCTATACCCGCCGCGGCGACCTGCAGGTTTCTGCCGCCGGCACGCTGGAAACCGGCGATCGCCTGCCGGTCATGGGCACCGGCGGTCCGATCACCGTGCCGCCGTACCAGGCGATCTCGGTCACCGCCGACGGCCGGGTGATGATCGTGCCGCAGGGCGCGGCGCCGGGCACGCCCGATCAGGAGGTCGGCCAGATCAAGCTCGCGAGCACCGCGGGCAGCAATACCGTCAAGGGCATCGACAACCTGCTGCACGTTCGCGGCGGCGGGGTCCTGCCCGGCGACATGACCGCCACGGTGCGCTCGGGCGCGCTGGAACAGTCGAACGTCAACATGACCCAGGCGCTGGTCGACATGATCGAGAACCAGCGGTCGTACGAAGTACAGGCGGGCATGTTGAAGCAGGCGAAGGAGATGGATGAATCCTCCGCCAACCTGATGCGCGTCCAGAGTTAAGGGAAACAGGACATGGCCAACGCCGCACTGCACATCGCCCGCACCGGGCTGGACGCCCAGGACACGCGGATGCGCGTCATCTCGAACAACCTGGCGAACGTCAACACGACCGGGTTCAAGCGCGACCGCGCCTCGTTCGAGACGCTCAGCTACCAGATCGTCACCGCACAGGGTGCCGCCTCGACCCAGGAATCGCGCTACGCCACCGGGCTGAACCTCGGCACCGGCGTGAAGGTGCAGGGCACCGCCAGCATCCAGACGCAGGGATCGCTCGCCTCGACCGGCAACACGCTCGACGTGGCACTGGAAGGCGACGGCTATTTCCAGGTGCAGCTGCCCGGCGGGCAGCTCGGCTATACCCGCGCCGGCAACTTCACCCGCTCGCCGGAGGGGATGCTGGTCACGACCGAGGGCTATCAGGTGATGCCCGGCATCACCCTGCCCGAAGGCGCGACCTCGATCACCATCGGCGGCGACGGCACGGTCAGCGCGACCATTCCCAACCAGACCGAAGCGACCCCGATCGGCCAGATCCAGGTCACGACCTTCGCCAATTCGGCCGGGTTGCAGCCGGTCGGCGACAACTTCCTGGTCGAGACCGGCGCATCGGGTGCGGCGCAGACCGGCGTCGCCGGTCTGGATGGCCGCGCCCGCATCCGGCAGGGCATGTTGGAAGGGTCGAACGTCAACGTCGTCGAGGAACTCGTCGACATGATCGAAACGCAGCGCGCCTACGAGGTCAATTCCAAGATGATCTCGGCCACCGACGAGATGCTGAAATATGTCAACCAGAACATCTGACCCCGCGCCCGCCCGCGCGCTCGCAGCCACCGCGCGCGCCATCGCGCTCGCCGCGGTCGTGCTGGCGGCAATGCCGGCAACCGCCCGCCCCCTGTTCGGCAGGAAATTGCCGCCCGAGGATTATACCGCGTCGCGGCCGGCGCACCCGGTGGTCGCGGTCGCCGCGACCGGCGCGATCTTTCAGGCGGATCAGGGCTATGCCGCGCTGTACGAAGGCTGGCGTGCCAAGAAGGTCGGCGACCCGCTGACCATCGTGCTGGTCGAACGCACCAGCGCGTCGAAGTCGGCAGGATCCAAGCTCGACAGCACCGGCGGGTTCTCGATCACGCCGCCATCGGTCGGGCCGCTGTCGTTCGATCCGAACATCGCCAAGGCATCGGGCGGCCGCAACTTCAACGGTGGCGGATCGGCCGACCAGACCAACGCGCTGTCGGGCGAACTGTCGGTGACCGTCGCCGAAGTCTATCCCAACGGCACCATGCTGGTGCAGGGGCAGAAGCGGGTGACGCTGAACCGCGGCGACGAATTCGTCGCGATCAAGGGCGTGGTGCGCTCGGCCGATGTCGACATCAACAACCGCGTGCCGTCGACCCGCGTCGCCGATGCCCGCATTTCCTACACCGGCAAGGGCGATGTCGCCCGCGCCAGCCGGCAGGGGTGGCTCAGCCGCTTCTTCCAGGTCGTCAGCCCGTTCTAGGACCGCCCATGCGCTTCCTGCTCGCCATCCTCGCCGCCTTCCTCATGATCCACCCCGCCAGCGCGGAACGGGTCAAGGACCTCGGTCGCTTCCAGGGCATCCGCTCGAACCAGCTGACCGGCTACGGCATCGTCGTCGGGCTGCCCGGCACGGGCGACGACAATCTCGAATATACCGTGCAGTCGGTGAAGGCGATCACGTCGCGCATGGGGCTGCAACTGCCGCAGGGGATGAACCCGGGGCTCAAGAACGCGGCGGTCGTCATGATCACCGCCGAACTGCCCGCCTTCGCCAAGCCCGGCCAGCGCATCGACGTGACCGTGGCGTCGATGGGCAAGGCCAAGTCGTTGCGCGGCGGTGCGCTGGTCATGACCCCGCTGATGGGTGCCGATGGCCAGATCTATGCGATGGCGCAGGGCAACCTCGCGGTCGGTGGCCTGGGTGCCGAGGGTGCCGACGGGTCGAAGATCGTCGTCAACATCCCCTCGGCCGGGCGCATTCCCGACGGGGCGACCGTCGAACGGACCGTCGACACCGGCTTCGCCACCGCGCCGACGCTGACCTTCAACCTGGCGCAGGCCGACTTCACCACCGCGCAGAATGTCGCGGGCGCGATCAACCGCCGCTTCGGCGCGGGCACCGCGACCGCGATCGACGCGGTGTCGGTGGCGATGCGCGCCGCGCCCGGTGCCGATACCCGGTCGATGCTGATGAGCGAGGTCGAGAACCTGCCCGTCGAGTCGGCGGAAACCGCCGCGCGCGTCATCGTCAACGCCCGCACCGGCACGGTCGTCATCAACTCCGCCGTCCGCGTTTCGCCCTCCGCCGTCACCCACGGCAAGCTGACGGTGAAGATCGACGAGGACCAGCGCATCAGCCAGCCCGCTCCCTTGAGCCAGGGCCAGACCGCGGTCGAACAGAAGAGCGGCGTGACGATCGAGCAGGAGGTCAAGCCGATGTTCCTGCTGGCGCCCGGCCCCAAGCTCGCCGACGTCGTGAAGGCGATCAACGCCATCGGCGCCTCGCCCGCCGATCTGGTTGCGATCCTCGAGGCGCTCAAGGAATCGGGCGCGCTCAAGGCGGAACTGGTGGTCCTGTGAGCGTGATCGGCGCGACGACCGGCATCGGGGTCGACACCAGCCGCATCGGTTCCGACAGGAACCTGAAGGCCGCGGGCGAACGCTTCGAATCGGTCTTCACCGGCATGATGCTGAAATCGATGCGCCAGGCGAAGCTCGCCGACGGGTTGTTCGAGAACAAGGCATCGGGCCAGTTCCGCGACATGTGGGATCAAAAGGTTGCCGAAGGCATGGCAGTCACCACCCCCCTCGGCATCGGCAAGGCGATGACCGAGTTCCTCGCCCGGTCGCAGACGGTTAACGCGCCGGAAACCGCCAATTCGACGCAAGCTGAGGCGCAGCCTGCCGTTAATCCCTCCGAAGGGAAGAGCGGATGAGCGACCTGCTGTCGATCGGCGCGAGCGGGGTCAGGGCCTATCAGTCGGCGCTGACCACGACGTCGGATAACATCGCGAACGCCGGGACGACCGGTTACGTCCGTCGCACGACCTCGCTGGCCGAGATCGGTGTCGGATCGTCGCGGCAGACCACCGGCAGCGGCGTGATCGTTGCCGGTATCGCGCGTGCGGCCGACATGTTCCGATCGGCAGAGGTACGGCAATCGTCGTCCGATGTCGCGCGCAGCGACGGCGGCATCGTCTGGCTCGAACGGATCGAGGATGCGCTGAGCAGCCGCGCGCTGACCACCCGCATGACCGCGTTCTTCAACACCGCGACGACGCTGTCGGCCGACCCGTCGGCCGATGCCCCGCGTCGCGCGATGCTGGAATCGGCGGAAAGCGTCGCGCAATCCTATTCGGGTACGGTCGGCGCGCTCGACGCCGCGTCGAACAATCTCGATCTGACGGCGAACAACGCCGTCGCGAAGCTGTCGAACGGTGCTGCGGTGCTCGCCCGCATCAACGATGGACTGGCCCGCGTTTCTCGCGGGTCGACCGGCGAGGCGCAGCTGCTCGACCAGCGCGACCGCATGCTCGACGAGATGAGCGAACTGACCGACCTCGACGTCAGGTTCGATACGGTCGGTCGCGTCACGGTGCGCGCCGGCGGCGCCGACGGCCCGCTGATGGTGCACGGGATCGAGGCGTCGGTCGTGCGCTATGGGCGCGACGATGCCAACATGCCCGTCTTCACGACGATGCGCGGCGGGCTGGAAAGTGTGCTGACCCCCCGCGGTGGCGGGCTGGCCGGGATGGTCGACGGAGCGCAACGGATCAACGCGATGCGTGGCGAAGTGGTGGCGCTCGCCACCGCCTTCGTCAACGGCGTCAACGGCGCGTTCGAAGCGGGCGAGGATGCCAATGGCGATCCCGGCACCGCGATGTTCGCGATCGACGCCGATGGTCGCGTCACCCGCGCGATGGACGATCCGAAAAAGATCGCGGCGGCCGCGCTCGGCAAGGGCGCGCGCGACAGCGGCAACCTGTCGGTGCTCGCCGATGCCCGCCGTGTCGGCGCGTTCGAGGCGAAGGCGGTGGCGCTCCAGTCGACCAACGGCTCGGCGCTGGCCTCCCGCAAGACGATCGCCGAGGCGCAGGGCGCGATCCGCGATTCGGCGGTCGATGCGCGCGACGCGTCGGCCGGCGTCAATCTCGATCAGGAAGCGGTCAACCTGATGAAGTTCCAGCAGGCATATCAGGCGTCCAGCCGCGTGATCCAGGTCGCGCGCGAGACGTTCGATGCGCTGATGGCGATCCGATAGGACGAATGATGCAGATCTCCACCGCCAGCTTCTACAACCGGTCGGCGTCACAGATGTCGAAGCTGACCAGCGACCTCGACCGGATCAACACCGAATTGTCGACCCAGAAGCGGCTGAATGTCGCGTCGAAGGACTCGACCGCGTGGATGATGCTGGGCGGCATCAAGAAGGAGGAAGCGGATTCGACCGCGTTCCGCGCCAACATCACCCTGTCGCGCGGGTTGCTGGCGCAGTCCGATACCGCGCTCGACAATGTCGGCGACCGGCTGGTGCGCGTGCGCGAACTGGCGACGCGCGCGGGCAGCGAGACGCTGAATTTCAAGGACCGCACCGCGATCGCGACCGAGCTGGGCCAGATTCGCGAAGGGTTGCTCGTGATGGCGAATGCGCGCGACGTGCGCGGCCATCCAGTGTTCGGCGGCACCGGCGACAGTGCCTTTACCAAGGACCCGACGACGCAGGCGATCAGCTATACCGGCAATGAATCGGTGGCGACGGTGCGTATCGGTGAGGCCAGCGAGATGCAGGTCGGCATCGACGGCCGGCGCGTGTTCGGCGGCGATGCGACGATGACCGGCGTGGTCGACGTGTTCAAGCTGATCGACGACCTGACGGCGGCGATGCAAATGCCGCTGACCGCCAACGATCCCCCGGCGCCCGTCGATCCGGCGGTAGATCCGACGACGATTCCGCCGTTCGACGAGGCAGCGGCACGGACCAAATATACGAAAAGCATCAGCGACGCGCTGACCCGGCTCGATTCGGCGGAGGGGCAGGTCTCGTCCGCGCGGGCGGCGAACGGCGCCCGCGCGGCGCGGCTGGAGATCGAATCGACCCAGCTCGACGCCATCGGCCTCGACCGCGAGGAGGCGCGCAGCGCGCTCGAGGATACCGACTGGCCGACGACGATGGTCGAATTCCAGAAGACGATGACCATCCTGAACGCGACGCAGGCGAGCGTGGCCAAGCTCGCGGGGTTGTCGCTGTTCAACTATCTGAAGTGAATGCTGACCGGCCGATTTACCCAAATCGCGGCCGGTAACGATTTCTCGACCTCTATCGTGGAAAAGGGGGATCGTATGACGCACCGCAACCGGCGGCGCTTCATCTCGTAATCCCAGGGGGCAAGCGCCACATGTTTCCGGCCATCGGCTTCGTCGTCCTCATCGCCATGGTTTTCGGCGGCTTCGCCTTTACCGGTGGTGCGCTGGGTCCCGTCATGCACGCGCTCCCGCACGAAATGCTCATCATCGGCGGTGCCGCGGTCGGCGCGCTCATCATCGGCAATTCGGGCCGTGAGCTGAAGGCCATGGGCTCGGGCTTCATGAAGGTCATGAAGGGGCCGAAGTACAAGAAGCAGGATTATCTCGACGCGATCTTCCTGGTGTCGAAGCTGATGAAGATGCTCCGCGCCGAAGGGCCGATCGCGCTGGAACCGCATGTCGAGGACCCGAAATCGTCGTCGGTGTTCGGCGAATATCCGCGCCTGATGAAGGACCATACGTTGGTCAACCTGATCGCCGACACGCTACGCCTCGTCGTCGTGTCGTCGGGCACGCTCGACGTGCACGCGGTCGAGGAGGTCATGGACAACGCCATCAAGACCCACCACCACGAGGAACAGGGCCCGCAGACGACCTTGCAGGGGCTGGCCGACGCCTTGCCCGCGCTCGGCATCGTCGCCGCCGTGCTGGGGGTGGTGAAGACCATGGGCTCGATCGACAAGCCGCCCTCGATCCTCGGCGGCATGATCGGCTCGGCGCTAGTCGGTACGTTCCTCGGCGTGTTGCTCGCCTATGGTATCGTCGGCCCGCTCGCGACGCGGTTGCAGCAGGTGATCGACGCCGACGCCGCCATCTATCACGTCGTCAAGCAGATCATCATCGCCTCGCTCCACGGCCATCCGCAGCCGCTGGTGATCGAGGCGGCGCGCTCGGGCATCGCGCATCACAACCAGCCCGGCTTCGCCGAAGTCTTCGACGGCCTGCGCGGACGCTGATCCATGGCGCGCGCTCCCCACGGCAACAACCAGCCGCCGCCCGTCATCATCGTCAAGAAGATCATCGAAGCCGGCCATGGCGGCCATCACGGCGGCGCGTGGAAGGTCGCCTATGCCGATTTCGTGACGGCGATGATGGCGTTCTTCCTGCTGATGTGGCTGCTGGGCGCCACGACCGAAAAGCAGCGCAAGGGGCTGGCCGATTTCTTCGCGCCGACTTTGGTCGAGGTGAAGGCGGGATCGGCGGGGTCGAACGGGCTGTTCGGCGGCGAATCGATCGTCGACCAGGACAGCTATCCCCACCGCGCGGCGCAGACCGGCACCCGCTCGCTGACCATCCCGGTCGACGCCAATGGCGGTGCCAAGGAGGGCGCGGGTGAGAAGGGCCGGTTGAAGAACAAGTCCGAAATGGCCGAAGCCGACAAGAAGGCCTTCGAACGCGTCAAGCGCACGCTGGCGCAGCGGATGGCGGCCAATGCCGAGTTGCGCAAGCTGGCGCGCAACGTCCGGTTCGTGCCGACGCGCGACGGCGTGCGCATCGACCTGGTCGACAATGCCGATTATTCGATGTTCGCGCTGGGCACCACTGCGCTCGCGCCCGAGGCGGCACAGTTGATGACGATGATCGCGCAGACGGTGCGCGACCTGCCCAACACGATCATGATCCGCGGCCATACCGACGCCGTCGCCTATGGCCGGCCGCAGGACATGAACAACTGGATGCTGTCGTCGGGCCGGGCGGAGGCGACGCGCCGCCGCCTCGCGCTGGGCGGGGTGGGCGAGCGCCGCTTCGAACGGATCGAGGGCGTGGCCGACCGCGAACCGATGATCGCGAAAGACCCCTATGACCCGCGCAATCGCCGCGTTGCGATCACGCTGCTCTATCAGGACACACGCGGTTTCGGCGGGCAGCAGCGCATGGCCAGCGTCGACAGCGAACCCGCCGCCCGCGCCGAAGTACCGCGGCCGGGCAGGGAGCATGGCGCCGCGCACTGAGCGGGCACCCGAACGGCGATTTGGCGCCCGCCAGTTCGTCATTCCCGCGCGAGCGGAGATTGCTGCACGCAGCGATGGCGGCTCATGACCGAACGCCAGCGTGTATCGATTCCCGCCTGCGCAGGATTTACGAAGAGCGTAACGCACGAAGTGCGTAACGGCAGCCCGTCCACCCCCTCAGAAGAACAGCTTGCGGAAAGTGACTCGCACCACCCGGCCGAGCGGGTCGATGAAACCCGGCTGGAAACGGAACGGCACTTCGCCATCGGCACCGGTCACGCGCTGGCGGGCGTTGAACAGATTGTCGACGCTGAGGCTGATCCGGCTCCCGCGCAGCCAGCGGTTGCCGCGCACCCATGATGGCTGCTCGCCTGGATTGATGAACAGTCGCATGTTGACCCGCGCGAGGCTGCTGAAATCCAGCGACTGTGTGCCTGCCGTACCACCGTTCACCTGCGTACCTTCACGCCAGTCGATGCCGAAATTGGCGCCGTAGCCGTCGCGGGTATAGCCGCCGCGAAGCTGGACCTGATGGCGTGAGGTGCCGCCGCTGTCGCCGGTCGCGGACCCGTTGAGCAGGTCCAGTTCGGGAAGGCCGGGGCGGATCAGGATCCGGTCGGTAAAGACGACCGTATGGTAGAGGCTGACCCGGAATCCGCCGCCACCGCCGCCGCCCGGCCCACCGAACCCCGGTCCGCCGAATCCGCGACGCCCGCCGCCTCCCGGTCCATCCGGCCCGCCGAAGCCGCGACCCTCGCGCGGGCCGTCACCCGGTGGCGGGGGCGGGGTATCGCTGGTCGGGCGACCGGCCTCCGCAGCGTCGCGTGCCGCACGCCGTGCCTCCATGCGTGCCTGTCGCTGGGCATCGGCGGCGCGCGACCGCGCGGTGGTGATCCGCTGGAAGAAGTTCAGCCCGTAGCGAAGCTGGTTGTTCTCCGCCCGCGCGAAATTGACCGAGCGGGTATCGAGCCGGATCAGCGTTCCGTCGGCATCGCGTACGAACCGGTCGGGAAAGGCGTTCTGGATTTCGGAGGTGATCGCCGGAAAGCCCTGGATCGGATTGTCCGTGCGCTCCGACAGATAATCCGCCTGGAACGTCAGGTTGCGGGCACTCCACGGTTTGACGTTCAGCCCCAGCTTGAAGCTCTTGTTGGTTTCGGCGACCAGCGCGGCATTGCCGCCGGTGACCGTGGTCACGTCGACGCTTTGCCCCGACACGTAATCGAACACCCGCACGAACGGGGTGACGACGGTCGGATTGCCGAGCTGCTGCTGGCTAGGCGCGTTCTCTTCGGTAGTGAAGTTGGCGATGATCCGGACGGGCGTGACCGGCTGCCAATTGACGCCATAGCCATAGGTGGTGAGCGTGCCGAAGTCCGACAATTGCTCCAGTTCGACATTGCCGTTCAGCGACAGTCGGCCGAGGAAGCTCAGCACCCCGCGTTGCGCATTGGCGATCGGCAGGTCGATATTTGCACGCACCGATCCCGAATCGCGACCGATTTCGGCGCTGCTGTCGATCCCCGAACGCTGTGACCGACTGCTGAAATCGGTGGTACGCCCCGCCAGCCGGACGCTGGCATTCGCTTCCCCGGCGGGCAGGGAGAAGGGCGATCCCGACGCCAGCCCCTCGATCGCACCCGCGCTCGACACCGATCGTGCGCGATCGGCGGTGCGCAGGAAGCTGCCCAGATCGCCGAACGGGCTGGCGGTCCCGGCCAGCACACCCGCCTGCAATGCGGCGGCGTCGACGCCGCGCTCGGTCCGCGTTTCGCTCTCGATGCGGTCGTAGCTGCCGTTTGCCGTCCAGCGCCACCGCCCGATGTCGCCGTTCAACACCACGCCCAGATTGGCGGTCGTCGTCTCCGAATCGCGGCGCAGCGGATCGGCGTCGGCATAGCGTAGCACGCGCACGTCGTTGTCGAACGGCGAGAAGGGCGATGCACCGGGTAACGTCAGCGTCAGTGCGGGCAGCCCCAGCAACGACTGGCTACGGTTGTGCTCGATCCGGCCGTTGACCGTCGCCGCGACGGTGCCGAACACGTTGCGGCTATAGACCGCGTTGGCCGAGAACCGGTCGCTCTGCGCCTGCAGCGTGCGGAATGGGGTGGTATCGGTGACGTTGGGATTGCCCCCTCCGGCGGCGAACCCGGCCAGCGTCGGCGTACCCGCAGGGACGCCCGCGATCGTGGCGTTGCCGAGCGCCGGATCGATCGCCGCGCCGCTGATCGTCGAAGTGACGTTCCCGGTGAGGTCGAACGGCGTGCCCGTGGGATTGAGCGCGATCCCGCGCTCGCTTTCCAGCAGGTTCGAGGTCGTCTCCGCCTGAAGATTGAGGTTGAAGCGCTTGTCGCGGTCGATGCGGACGAGCCCGCCCTCCGCTTCGAAGTTGCTCGATCCCCCGTCGGTCGGTGCGCTGCCTTCCGGTTCGCCGGTATAGCTGCGGAAACGCGGACGCAGGACGAAGTTGATGACCTTCTGGTCGGCGCGATAGCCGAATTTAAGCGCCACTTCTTCGGGCAGGATATCGACGCGTAGCAGCGCTTCGGGCGGGAAGTCGGCGATCTCGCGAAAGCCCGCCGATCGGCGTCCGTTGATGAGGATCACCGGTTCGCCGCCGCGCACCGACTGTGTCTGCGGGGCGAGTTCGCTCAACAGGTCGGTGATCGAATTGCTGCCGTAGCTGCGGATGTCCGCCGGGGTTAGTTGCAGTTCGGGCTTGATGTCGCCGGGCACGGCCCCCGGTAGCGGGCGACCGGTGACAACGATTTCCTCAACCTCGCCTTCGGCATCGGTGCCGGCCGCACCGGTTCCGACCGGGTCGGGCGTCTGCGCCGGGGCTTGGGGCGTCTGCGCGGTTTGGGAGGGGGCGACCGGCGTCGTCTGCGCCGCGAGCGCGCCCGGGGCCGTTCCCAAAGCCAGTATCACCAACGTCCACCGCGCCATGCGCATTCCTTCCAAACCCTGACCGCGTCGAGGCGGCAACAGGGGCGTTACGGTTCAAATGTCGCACAACTATCGCGAGGGATGAAAATATCCGGGCGAAGGCATTGTGATCGACGCCGGCTGCTTCGTCATCACCGCCTCCGCGGGGGATGACGTCGATGGGCCGCATGGATTACGGGCGGGGGCTATCGCTTGAGCAGATAGTTCAGATGCGCGGCGGCGATCGGGCGGTCGCGGTCGTCCTGCCATGCGGTCGCGGTCACATTGGCGATCCGCGCGCCCAGCCGGGTGACGGTTCCCGCGGCAAAGGTGGTACGCTCGCGCCCGCCGCGCATGTAGTCGATGGTGACGTTGATCGGCTTGATCGTCGCATCCTCCGCGCCCAGCGCCGCGCGCAGCGCGACCCATGCCGCCATCTCCAGCATCCCGCCCATCGCGCCGCCGTGCAGGAAGCCGGGCCGGCCGAGCAGGTCGGTGGCGAAGGGCATCGTCACGACCGGATGGCCGCGGTCGTCGGTGTCGAACGTCAGGCCCAGCAGTTCGGCATAGGGGGAGACGGTCATGCCGCACCGTCCAGCAGCATGAAGGTGCCGGCGACATGCGCCACCGGATCGTCGGGATCGCCATCATGGGCGATGCCGCGGACGAACGCGACCTGTCGCGCGACGCGGTAGCATTCGCCACGCCCGACCACCGTCCGCCCCGCCGTCGCCGGTCGCAGATAGTCGAGCCGCAGGTCGAGCGTCGCATGCGGCAGGAACGCCCCCCGCTTCAACCACACGCCGACGCTGGTCGCCATGTCCATCAGCGTGACGATCGGCCCCGACGCCAGCACGCCGCGCGCCGGATCGCCGATCAGGTCGTCGCGAAACGGCAGCAGCAATTCGCACCAGTCGGCGCCATGCGCCTGATAGCCGATGCCCAGCCGCGCGCCATGGCCGCCGACGCGGGCGGCGAAGAAGCGGGCGGGATCGAACCCGGGCGGAAGGCTGAAGGCGGTCATCGCCGCATCCTTAGATCGGATCGCCGCCGGGTAGAAGCGACGAACCATAACAGTCTTGTAACTTGGGTGGGGCGTGGGCCGGCCATAGGGTTGGCGGGCGGTGTGTCGCCACCGCACAGGGGGATAGTATGCCGATCGTCACCATCGCCATGGCCGATATCGTCGAACTGGGCACGCAGGTCGCGACGACCGGGGCGATCCGGGCCGCAGAGGCATCGGGCGATCAGGTCTTCGAATACATCATCGCCGTCGCGATGCTGGTGTACGAGATGTATCCCAACTGAGATGCCTGCGCCGATCGACGCCGGCCTGCGCGATGCGATCGCGGCTGCACGGCTGCGCTCGCTGGCGGCGGGGCGCGACTGGACCGACGACGCCGCCCTTCGGGCGGTAACCGCACGTTTCGCCGATATTGCTACGCTGGCCGAGGGAGAGGCCGCGGCGCGGGCATTGGTGGAGGATGCGGGCTGGGTCGCCGCGCTGCTGGGGCCATGGATCGCCCGGCTGCGCGGCGATCCGCTGCTCGAACCGCCGTTCAGGAGCCAGCGCGATGCGCTGCGCACCGGCATGGTGCTGGCCGAAACGCCGGTGGCGAGCGTGACGATGGCGGCGATCGATCCGCTCGCGCCGGCCGCACGCGTCCTGCCCGATACGGTGGTGGTCGGCGGGCGGGTGTCGTGGACGCGCTATCTGCGTGGCGGAGGCGCACGGCTGTGGCGCTGGCGGTCGGATCATGTCGACGCGGACTGGCATGGCGGGGTGGCGGCATCCGCGCGGCCGCTGGCGGTGCGGCCGCTGGCGGACGGGGCGGTGGTGCGGATCGACGGGCGGCAGGAGGCGATGCTGCTGGTCGATCCGTCGGCGCCGGTCGTGTCGGTCACGGTGACGTTGCGGGTGGGCGCCGCACCGTTCCTGCGCGAATATGACCGGATCGGCGGCGCACTGGTGCGCGTGGCGACGCTCGACGACGGCGCGGCGCGCAGCATGATGCTGATGCAGTTGTTGCGCGAACTGGGGCGGGGCGATGCGGAGGTGTTCGACGCCCTGTCGCGCGACCCGGCCTTCTTCGTCCGCTGGGACGCGATGCGCGAATGGCTGGCCAGCGACGCCCGCGGGGCGCTGCCCCGCCTCCGAACGATGGCCGACGACCCGCATCCGGAGGTACGCACGGCGGCGCAGGCGATGCTGCCGATGGTCGAGGCGCGCGTGGCGGCGGCATGGCCCGGCTGATCGATCCCGGCAGCGGCGATGCGATCGGCCTCGACGATCTGGTCGAACTGCTGGCCGCCGCGCCGGTCGACGTGCGTGACGAAGACGCGTTCGCCTCGCTGGGGCCGGCGCTCGCCCGGCTGGGGCGCAACCGGGATTTCCTCGCCGACCTTGCACTCGCCGAACTCAAGCAGCGTTGCCGGAAACAGATCGATGGCAATGCCTATGGTGCGCAGGTGCTGCTGCTGCGGCCGCCCGATGGCCGGTTCGTGCTGCGCGCCAATTTCTGGCCGGCGGCGCGGGACCGGGCGCTGCGCGCCGGGGGCCGGGCGGCGTTCTTCTACGACCTGCCGCATGACCATAATTTCCCGTTCCTGACGGTCGGCTATCACGGCCCCGGCTATTGGAGCGACGATTACCGCTACGACGTGACCGCGATCGACGGTGGTGCAGGCGAACCGGCGGGGCTGCGCCACATCGGGTGCTCGCGGCTCGATCGGGGCAAGGTGCTGCTCTATCGCATGCGCGACGACGTGCATGTCCAGTTGCCGCCCGATGCCTTTTCGGTGTCGCTCAACATCCTCGGCTATGATGCGGCACAGCCGTGGCTCGACCAGTATCGCTTCGACATTCGCGGCAACACCATCGCGCAGGTGCTGACGTCCACCCCGGCCGAAGCGCTGGTGACGCTGGCGGTCGGCACAGGCCTGCCGGGCGGACTCGATCTGGCCGAGCAGTTCGCGGTGGGCCACCCGTGCGACCGGATGCGGATCACCGCGATCGATGCGCTGGTGCGCAGCGGCCCCGATCCGCTCGCGACGCTCCACCGGGCGGCCGGCGACTGCTCGCGACAGGTCGCCGACCATGCCCGCCGCCTGCTCGACCAGTTCGATCCGGATCGGATGCAGTTGGCGTCGGCCGCTGGCTAGGGGCGGTTAAGGGACACGGCGATGCAGATCGTCGCCGTCCTCGATCCCGTTCCGGCGCTGGTCGTCCCGGCGCAGCGACGCGGCATCGGGCTACGCCCGCTGGCCCACGCGCCGGAAGCGCGGGTAAGGCTGGCCCGCTGGCGTCATGCCGAGGAATGCGCGCCGGAACGGCTGCGCCGCGTCCGCGCCGGCGAGGACGCGGTCCGCGCGATGCTGCTGGTCGAGGATGTGGAGGCACTCGCCGCCGGGCTCGACGCCGGGGCCGACGATGTCGCGCTGGAAGACGCGCATCCGGTCGAGATCGTCGCACGCCTGCTCGCCCTGTTGCGTGCCGCGCGGCGGGAGCGGCCGGTGACGGTCGGCGATCTTGCGATCGACCGTGCGACCCGGACGGTTCGCCGCGCCGGGGTGCGCCTGCATCTCCTGCCCCGCGAATATGCCGTCCTGTTGTATCTCGCCGACCATGCCGGCAGCGCGGTGCCCCGCGACGAATTGCTGCGCGCGGTGTGGGCGCGCGATTTCGACCCCGGTACCAACGTCGTGCAGGTGCAGATGTCGCGACTGCGGGCAAAGCTCGACGCGGTCGGGCCGCCGATGCTGCATACCGATCGCGGGCGGGGCTATCGGCTGGGCGACGGATAGCGCCTATTCTTTCAACCCGCGCGCCGATAGCGTCGCGGCAAAGCGATGGACAGGATGTGCCAACGACGCCGATGCCGCGAGCATCCTCGCCGCCGAAAGCGCCGGGCAACAGGCGTTGCTCGGCCGCCCCAATCAGGTCGAGGCGGTCCGTGCCGGGATGGAGGGCCGGCCGGCGCGCTTCACCGACTGACCGGGGTCAGATATCCTGTACCAGCCGCCCGTACAGTTCGGGCCGGCGATCGCGGAAGAAGCCGAAGGCGGCGCGGTGGCGCTTCACCCGATCAAGGTCGAGCGTCGCGGTGATGACGCCTTCTTCCTCGCGGTCGAGTTCGGCGAGGATGTCGCCGCGCTCGTCGGTGATGAACGACGTGCCGTAGAAGGCCTGGCCGTGCTCGACGCCGACCCGGTTGGCAGCGACCACCGGCACGACGTTCGACACCGCATGGCCGACCATTGCCCGACGCCACAGCCGCGCGGTGTCGAGGCTGGTGTCGTGCGGTTCGCTGCCGATCGCGGTCGGGTAGAACAGCACCTGCGCTCCCATCAGCATCAGCGCGCGCGCGGTTTCGGGATACCATTGATCCCAGCAGATGCCGACGCCCAGCTTGGCCGGGCCGTCCCACACCTTGAACCCGGTATTGCCGGGACGAAAATAGAATTTTTCCTCATACCCCGGTCCATCGGGAATATGGCTCTTGCGATACACGCCCTGGATGCGACCGTCGGGATCGATCATCGCCAGGCTATTGTAATGATGCTGGCCGTCCAGTTCGAAGAAGCTGGTCGGGATCGCGATCCTCAGTTCACGCGCGAGTTCCTGCATCGCCAGCACCGCCTTGTGCTCGGCGGTGGGTCTGGCGTTGGCGAACAGGCCCTCGTCCTCGACCCGGCAGAAATATTCGCCCTCGAACAGTTCGGGGGGCAGCACGACCTGCGCGCCGCGGGCCGCCGCCTCGCGCACGAGGCGCGCGACGTTGGCGATGTTGCGGTCGATATCGGCGGTGAAACCGAGCTGCAGCGCGGCGACGGTGATCTCGGTCATGGAAAGCCTCGTTACGCCGGAATCTGCTGGCTGATGCAGTGGAAGCTGCCGCCTCCGGTCAGGATGTGGTCGGCGCGCAACCCGACGACGTCGCGGTCGGGGAACAGCGCGGCAAAGGCGGCCACCGCCGCGTCGTCGGTGCCCGTGCCATAGAGCGGCACGACGACCGTCGCATTGCCGATATAGAAGTTCATGTGGCTGCCCGGAATGATCTCTTCGTCGGGCGACAGCACGCGGCCGGGGGAGGGGACCAGCACCACCTCCACGCCGAACGCCTGCGCCCGTGCCGCCGCATCCTGGTAGATGCGCCAGTTCGGATCGTTCTCCGCCGCTTCGGGAATCGCCAGCCGGTTCGGCCCGACGAAGCGCGCCAGATTGTCGACATGGCCATCGGTATGGTCGTTGAGCAGCCCGTCGCCCAGCCACAGCACCCGATCGTAGCCGAGGTCCTGCCGCAGCCGCGTCTCTGCCGCGTCGCGATGGAAGTCGATATTGCGATTGGGGTTGAGCAGGCATTGCTCGGTGGTCACGACCAGCCCGGTACCGTCGCCGTCCAGCGCGCCGCCCTCGACCACCCAGTCGTGGTCGGCGACCGGCAGCCCGCGCTCGCGCGCCAGCCGCAGCCCGATATCGTCGTCGCCCGGCAGGTCATATTTGCCGCCCCAGCCGTTGAAGCGGAAGCGGTGCGCGGTGCCGTCGCCGCCGAGGATCGGCCCGGTATCGCGCAGCCAGATATCGCCGAACGGTTCGATCACCACTTGCGCGAACGGCGCGCGGGCGCGGGCGTCGTCGGCGGCCTCGATATCGGCGGCGACGAGAATCACCGCCTCGCCGCGCCCATCGGCATGGACCGCGCGGGCAAAGGCGACGACCTCGTCCCGCGCAGGATCGAGGTCGTCCTGCCACAGTTCGGCGTGGCTGGGATAGCCGATCCATACGGCGGCGTGGCGGGCCCATTCGGGTTTCGGCGCGGTCATGCGCGCGCAGATAATGGATCGGGAGCAGTTCGGAAAGGGTCGCTGCGCCCTGCCACCCCTGCCGGTCCTGCCGTCATCCCCCTTCCCGCCGGCTCTTCCCGCCGACGCGCCTGCGAGGGCCAACCCATGTCGACGAAGCCCATCGACCTTGCCCCGGCGGCGATGATCGGCGATGGGGCCGCCATCGCTTCCATCCGCCCGGAGCCCGAGTCCCATGAAATTCTTCGTCGATACCGCCGATACCAACGACATCCGCGAACTGGCCGAGACCGGCCTGCTCGACGGCGTCACCACCAACCCGTCGCTGATCCACAAGTCGGGCCGCGACTTCCTGGAGGTCGTGCGCGAAATCTGTTCGATCACGCCCGGCCCGGTGTCGGCAGAGGTCGTGGCACTCGACCATGACGGCATGATGCGCGAGGCCGAGATCCTGCGCAAACTGGCCGACAATGTCGCGGTGAAGGTGCCGCTGACCATCGATGGCCTCAAGACCTGCAAGGCGCTGACCGACGACGGCACGATGGTCAACGTCACGCTGTGCTTCTCGGCCAATCAGGCGCTGCTGGCGGCAAAGGCCGGCGCGACCTTCGTCTCGCCCTTCGTCGGGCGGCATGACGATATCGGCTTCGACGGCATGGGGCTCATCAGCGACATCCGCCTGATTTACGACAATTACGATTTCGGCACCGAAATCCTCGTCGCCAGCGTCCGCCACCCGATCCACGTCCTCGAATCGGCCAAGATGGGTGCCGATGTGATGACCGCCCCGCCGTCGGTCATCCGCGCGCTGGTCAAGCATCCGCTGACCGACAAGGGCATCGAGGGCTTCATGGCCGACTGGGCCAAGTCGGGCCAGAAGATCGGCTGATCGCGCGTTCGACAGCGGCTGCGTCCCCGCGCTATCTGCGGGACATGACGCAGCCGCTGCCGCTGGCCTTCGCCACCCATCTCGCCCGCGACCGGCGGCGTTCGGCGCATACCGTGCGGGCCTATGCCGCGACCGCCGAGCGGCTGATCGCGTTCCTGCAAGGGCATTGGGGCGGGGCGGTCGATGCCGCCGCGCTCCACCGCATTGCCGCCGCCGACCTGCGCGCGTTCCTCGCGCATCGCCGGGGGGAAGGCCTTGGCAATGCCGCCGCCGCGCGCGAATTGTCGGCGGTGCGCGGTTTCCTCGCCTATCTGGGCGGCGAGGCACCGCCATTGCGCGGGCCGCGCGTCGCGAAGACCGTGCCGCGCCCGGTATCGCCCGACGAAGCGATCGCGCTGGCGCAGGAAGTCGCCGATGCCGCCGCCGAGCCGTGGATCGGTGCCCGCGACTGGGCGATCCTGCTGCTGCTCTACGGCGCGGGGCTGCGCATCGGCGAGGCGTTGTTGCTGACCGGCCGCGCGCTGCCGCTGGGCGAGACGCTGAGCGTTACCGGCAAGCGTGACAAGACCCGCATCGTCCCGCTGCTGCCGCCGGTGCGCGCGGCGGTCGAGGCCTATGTCGCGCAGCAACCCTGGGGCACCGCGCGCGACGCGCCGCTGTTCCGCGGGGCGAAGGGCGGCGTGCTGGACGCGGGCGTGGTGCGCAAGGCGGTGCGGGCGGCGCGTGGCGCGCTGGGGCTGGGCGAGCGCACCACGCCGCATGCGCTGCGCCACAGCTTCGCGACGCACCTGCTGGGGCGCGGCGCGGACCTGCGATCGTTGCAGGCGTTGCTGGGCCATGCCAGCCTGTCGTCGACGCAGATATACACCGCGGTCGATGCCGCGCATCTGCTGGATGTGTACCGCA
The DNA here is from genome assembly GCA_003946805.1 of Bacillus sp. 2B10. Classification (GTDB taxonomy): domain Bacteria; phylum Pseudomonadota; class Alphaproteobacteria; order Sphingomonadales; family Sphingomonadaceae; genus Sphingomonas. The sequence continues at coordinate 229,733 of RPSH01000001.1, forward strand.
ACGCGCACCCGCACGGGTAAGGTGGTGGCTGCTTCGCTCGCCGAGTGGCGAGCAGGCTCGTGCCATGGCTCGTTCGAACCACACGTCATCCCAGCGAAGGCTGGGATCTTCTGCTGGTAGCATGGGACAGGAGCCGCGTGAGGCCCCGGCCTTCGCTGGGGCGACGTTCGTGGAGTGGGGGAACCTACCCCGCGGCGTCACCCCAGCGCAGGCTGGAGTCTCCCGGTAACCGCCACTTCGGGAAAGACGAACGCCGCGCCGGACCATCGTCCGACGCGGCGTTCGTGTATCGACAATGTCCGAAAAGCCTTACCCGGCCTGTTCGGCGAGGATCGTCAGCCCTTTGGCGGTCACCTCGGCAAAGCCGCCGCGGATGGCGATGCGTTCGGCCTCGCCCTTTTCGGCGCGCTGGACCAGCACGTCGCCGTCGCGGATCGTGGACATGAACGGGGCATGGCCCTCCAGCACGCCGAAGTCGCCTTCGGTGCCCGGCACGGTGACCATATAGACCGATTCCGACCGCACCAGCTTTTCGGGGGTCACGAGTTCGAAGTGCAGCATTTCAAGACCTCACTCCCTCTCCCCTTCAGGGGAGAGGGCAGGGGAGAGGGGATTTCGGTCGAGAGGTTCCGACTGCCCCTCTCCCCGACCCTCTCCCCGCAAGCGGGGAGAGGGAGATGGATTTACGCGTCCTGCGCCATCTTCTGCGCCTTGGCGACGACCTCGTCGATGCCGCCGACCATGTAGAAGGCCGATTCGGGCAGGTGGTCGTATTCGCCCTCGACGACCGCCTTGAACGACTTCACCGTGTCTTCCAGCGCGACGAACTTGCCGCTGATGCCGGTGAAGACCTCGGCGACGTGGAACGGCTGGCTGAGGAACTTCTGGATCTTGCGGGCGCGGGCGACGGTGACCTTATCCTCTTCGCTCAGCTCGTCCATGCCGAGGATGGCGATGATGTCCTGCAGCGACTTGTAGCGCTGGAGCAGCGACTGCACCGCGCGCGCCGTGTCGTAATGCTCCTGGCCCACGGTGCGCGGTTCGAGAACGCGGCTGGTCGAATCGAGCGGATCGACCGCCGGATAGATGCCGAGTTCGGAAATCGCGCGGTTGAGCACGGTCGTCGCGTCCAAGTGGGCGAACGAGGTCGCCGGCGCCGGATCGGTCAAATCGTCGGCGGGCACGTAGATCGCCTGCACCGAGGTGATCGAGCCCTTGTTGGTCGAGGTGATGCGTTCCTGCAGCGCACCCATGTCGGTCGACAGCGTCGGCTGATAGCCCACCGCCGACGGGATACGGCCGAGCAGCGCCGACACTTCCGAACCCGCCTGGGTGAAGCGGAAGATGTTGTCGACGAAGAACAGCACGTCCTGCCCCTCGACGTCGCGGAAATATTCGGCGATGGTCAGGCCCGACAGCGCAACGCGGGCACGGGCGCCCGGCGGCTCGTTCATCTGACCATAGACCAGCGCGACCTTCGAACCCTCGCTGGTCGGATTGCCCTCGGCATCCTTGGCGATGACGCCCGCGTCGAGGAATTCGTGGTACAGGTCGTTGCCCTCGCGGGTCCGCTCACCCACGCCGGCGAACACCGACGTGCCGCCATGGCCCTTGGCGATGTTGTTGATGAGTTCCTGGATCAGCACCGTCTTGCCGACGCCCGCGCCGCCGAACAGGCCGATCTTGCCGCCCTTCGCGTACGGGGCGAGCAGGTCGATGACCTTGATGCCGGTGACGAGGATCGCGCTCTCGGTCGACTGGTCGACGAACAGCGGGGCCGATGCGTGGATCGGGGCGGTGGTTTCGGCACCGACCGGACCGCGCTCGTCGATCGGCTCGCCGACGACGTTGAGGATGCGGCCGAGCGTCTTGGGGCCGACCGGCACGCGGATCTGCGATCCGGTGTCGCGCACCGCCTGGCCACGGGTCAGGCCCTCGGTCGCGTCCATCGCGATCGTGCGCACGGTGCTCTCGCCCAGATGCTGCGCGACTTCGAGGACCAGCCGGTTGCCGTTATTGTCGGTTTCGAGCGCCGACAGGATCGCGGGCAGTTCGCCGTCGAACGTCACGTCGACGACCGCGCCGATGACCTGGCTGATCCGGCCGGTATGGTTGGTGCTGCCCTGCGGGGCGTAGGTGTCTGCGGCGGTTGCCATTACGGGTTCCTCGGGTGGCTGTCCCCGGCCGATGGCGCGGGACGGGTAAAGGTCACGACCAGACGGCGACCGCCGTCGATCGGTTCACGGGTAATCTTGTAGTCCGCGCCGGGCAGGGTGCCCGATGCGGGGCTTTCGGTGCGGATTGCCTTTTCGACAACGTCCTGCCCCGGCAGCGCCATCGATGCCAGCGGCCGGTTCACCCAGCGGATGAACTGGTCCTTCGCGAACGGGCTGGAATCGAGGTTCACGATGTCGAGCGTGAAGCGCAGCTCGCCGATCCGCTGGGCATCGCCGGTCGCGGTCAGGTTGGCGGTGTTGACCGGCTTGACCGACGGATCGCCCATCGGCGTCGGCTGTGCCGTCGCGACGAACGCGCCGCCCTTCGGCGTATAGGCCGACAGGCGGAAGCCCATGCCGTTCAGCAGCTCGATCGTGCGCGGTGCATCGCCCAGCACCGTCGCCCAGCCGCCGGTGACGAACGGCGTCGGCGTCGCGCGCGGCTTGTCCGCCGCCTTGTCGGCAGCGGGCTGACCACAGCCGGCCAGCGTGGCGACGAGCGCCAGCAGGACGGCGGCGCGGATCACAGCGCTTCGGCGCCCGAGATGATCTCGACCAGCTCGGTCGTGATCGCGGCCTGGCGGGTGCGGTTATATTCGATGGTCAGGCGGTTGATGAGGTCGCCGGCATTGCGCGTGGCATTGTCCATCGCGGTCATCTTCGACCCTTGCTCCGACGCCGCATTTTCCTTCATCGCGCGATAGATCTGCACGGCGATGTTGGTCGGCAGCAGGCTGTCGAGGATGGCTTCCTCGCTCGGCTCGTACTCGACCACCGCATCGGCGGCGGGCTGCGCCGACTGGGCGGGGATCTTGACCGGGATCAGCTGCTGCTCGGTCGGCTCCTGCGTCAGAACCGTCTTGAACGTGGCGTAGAACAGGTGCGCGACGTCGAAATCGCCCGCGGTGAAGCGGCGGATCAGGTCGTCGGCATAGCCCTTGGCATCGGCGAAGGTCAGCTTGCCGAGATCGCCGGGTTCGACCGCATGGACGAAGCCTTCGCGGAACTGGCGGGCGAGCACCGCGCGACCCTTGCGGCCGATCGTCAGGAACTTGACGGTCTTGCCCTGCTCCTGCAGCTCCAGCGCACGGCGACGCGCGAGGCGGGCGATGTTCGAGTTGAACGCGCCGGCCAGGCCCTTGTCCGACGTCGCGACCACGAACAGGTGGACCTGATCGCGGCCATGGCCGGCGAGCAGCGGCGAACTGCCCTCGGTGATCTGCGCGGTGCGCGCGAGGCTGGCGACGACCTGCTCGACCCGCTGCGCATAGGGACGGCCGGCCTCGGCCGCCTCCTGCGCACGGCGCAGCTTGGCGGCGGCGACCATCTTCATCGCCTTGGTGATCTTCTGCGTCGACTTCACCGAGCCGATGCGCAGTTTCAGGGCCTTGAGTGACGCCATGTTCTTCTTCCTGCTCCCTCTCCCCTTCAGGGGAGAGGGTCGGGGAGAGGGGGCTTCGTTACCGAGCGGCCCGTACTTCCCCTCTCCCAACCCTCTCCCCTGAAGGGGAGAGGGCTAGTGGATGTTACGCGAAGGTCTTCGCGAAGTGGTCGAGCGCGGCCTTGAGCCCCGACTTCGCCTCGTCGCCCAGGTCCTTGGTGTCGCGGATCTTCGCCAGCACCTGCGGGTGGTTGGCGCGCAGGTCCGACAGCATCGCCTGTTCGTAGCGGGTGACGTCGTTGACCGGAACGGTGTCGAGATAGCCCTGCGTACCCGCAAAGATCGACGCGACCTGCTCCTCGAACGGCATCGGCGAGAACTGTGCCTGCTTGAGCAGCTCGGTCAGGCGCGCGCCGCGGTTCAGCAACTTCTGCGTGCTGGCGTCGAGGTCCGACCCGAACTGCGCGAAGGCGGCCATTTCGCGATACTGCGCCAGCTCCAGCTTGATCGAGCCGGCGACCTTCTTCATCGCCTTGGTCTGCGCGGCGGAACCGACGCGGCTGACCGAGAGGCCGACGTTGATCGCGGGGCGGATGCCGGCGAAGAACAGGTCTGTTTCGAGGAAGATCTGGCCATCGGTGATCGAGATCACGTTGGTCGGGATGTAGGCCGACACGTCGCCCGCCTGCGTCTCGATGATCGGCAGCGCGGTCAGCGAGCCGCCGCCATTGGCGTCCGACATCTTGGCGGCGCGCTCCAGCAGGCGGCTGTGGAGATAGAACACGTCGCCGGGATAGGCTTCGCGGCCCGGCGGACGGCGCAGCAGCAGCGACATCTGGCGGTACGCGACGGCCTGCTTCGACAGGTCGTCGAACACGATCAGCGCGTGCATCGCGTTGTCGCGGAAATATTCGCCCATCGCGGTGCCGGTGTACGGCGCCAGATACTGGAGCGGGGCGGGGTCCGACGCGGTCGCGGCGACCACGATCGAATATTCCATCGCGCCGTTCTCTTCGAGCGTGCGCACCAGCTGGGCGACGGTCGAGCGCTTCTGGCCGACGGCGACATAGACGCAATAGAGCTTCTTGCTCTCGTCATCGCCCGCATTCGCGGTCTTCTGGTTGATGAAGGTGTCGATCGCGACCGCCGACTTGCCGGTCTGACGATCGCCGATGATGAGTTCGCGCTGGCCACGGCCGACCGGCACGAGGGCGTCGATCGCCTTCAGCCCCGACTGCATCGGCTCGCTGACCGACTGGCGCGGGATGATGCCCGGCGCCTTCACGTCGACGCGGGCGCGACGGTCGGACACGATCGGGCCCTTGCCGTCGATCGGGTTGCCGAGGCCATCGACCACGCGACCCAGCAGCCCCTTGCCGACGGGAACGTCGACGATGGTGCCGGTGCGCTTGACGGTGTCGCCTTCCTTGATCGACGAGTCCGACCCGAAGATCACGACGCCGACATTGTCGGCTTCGAGGTTCAGCGCCATGCCCTGGATGCCGCCACCGAACTCGACCATTTCGCCCGCCTGGACGTTGTCGAGCCCGTGGATGCGGGCGATGCCGTCACCGACCGACAGCACCTGGCCGACTTCCGAAACCTGCGCTTCGGTGCCGAAATTGGCGATCTGGTCGCGGATGACCTTCGAGATTTCTGCGGCGCGGATATCCATGTTCAGCCTTTCATCGCGTACGCGAGCGTGTTCAGTCGGGTCTTGATCGAGCTGTCGATCATCTGGCTGCCGATCTTGACGATCAGACCGCCCAAAAGCGTGGGGTCGACCTTGAGGTCGATCGCGACCTCGCGGCCGACGCGGTGGCGCAGCTGCTGCTTGAGCGCGTCCACCTGCGAATCATCCAGCGGATGCGCCGAGACGACCTCCGCATTGGTCTCACCCCGGCTGCGCGCGGCAAGGTCGCGGAACGCGCGGATGATCGCCGGCAGGTCGCCCAGCCGGCGGTTCTGCGCCAGCACGCCGAGGAAATTTGCGGTCAGCGGATCGAGGCCCAGCACCGGGACCAGCGCGGTCAGCGCGCGGCTGGCATCGTCGCGGCCGACCAGCGGGCTCTTCACCAGTGCCGCCAGATCGTCTGATTCGGCGATCGCCGCCGACAGCGTCTTCAGGCTCGATTCGACCGTGGTCAGCTGACCCTGCTGCTCGGCGAGACCGAACAGCGCGGTCGCATAGCGCCCGCCCAGGCTCGCCTGGATGGTACCGCCAGTAGTTCCGCTGGATGTCTCCACGCGCGCGTCCTTGTGAGGGGTCAACTTCAAAGTCCCATGCCGATGAGGGAGCCGCATTCCCAACCGCCGTCGCGAACCGATGTCGCGCCGCTGACCGGCCCATGCGCCCCCCGATGGGTCGTGGGGCCGCTAGCATCGGTGTCACGATTTCGCAAGCTTTGTGGGACGGTGGGCGGCGGGTTGTGATTCGTACCGAAGCTGAACGGGGGGTGACGGAAACCACGGCCCGTTCGTCCTGAGTAGCTGTTGAGCCTGTCGAAACAGCGTATCGAAGGACCGCCACGATGCTTCGATACGGGTCTTCGACTGCGCTCAGCCCCTACTCAGCACGAACGGATCGTGCAAAGATTATGGGCGATCGGCCTACTTCGCCGCGGTACAGCGATACACCAGCCGTTCGTTGGCCTGCGTCGGCAGCGCGGTGCGAATCGCCGATTGCTGCGTCGCCAGCGCGGCGCGGCCGCCGGTATCGGTGGCGCACGCCTTTTGCTGCACCTGCCCGCGCAGCGATCGCGCGCGCGTCATCGCGTCGGCCGACAGCAGGTAGCGGGTGTTGGTATAGCTGCCGCTGACCGGATCGAAGCGCAGCACCGATACCGTCGCGTCCTCGCTCGGCACGAGGATGCGTTCCCAGCCGCCGCCCGGCGCCTCGGCATATTGGGTGCGACCGTTCATGCAGCCGTCCTTGCGCCAGTCGAAGCGGACGGTTTCGACCGGCGACAGGATGATGCGGCTGCGTTCGGGCACCAGCGTGCAGGACAGCGCACCGGTGAGCGGCGCCACGCGGGTCGCGGCGGTCTGGCCCGATTCGTCGGCGGCGGCGACCGATTCCGGATCGAAATCGGGCCGCAACACGAACGTCGCGACCGCGCCGAGCAGCAGCACGCCGCCGCCGATCCCGGCGTACAGCGCCGGCCGCTTCTGCCCCCGCGTCGCCAGCAGCCCGGCCCCGCCCGCCGCCAGCACCGACAGCGCCAGCAGCAGCGCGGCCAGCGCGATCATGTTCTCGCGCGTCTCGGCATTGTCGGCGCGCGCCTGTTCCAGCGCGGTTTCGCGTTCGTCGCGCGCGCGTTCGGCGGCGGCGCGGGCGCGTTCGCGATCCTCGACGCCCTGTCGCTCGGCATCGGCACGGTCGCGCGCATCGGCATCGGCCAGCGTCAGGCAGGGGGTGGCGATGGTCGACACCGGCTGGCCCGCCTCGCGCAGGAAGGCGATCAGTTCGGAATCGGCGATGGCGAAGGCGAAGCTGGCGTCGCCTTCCTCGCCACGGGTCAGCGCCGAATTGACGCCCAGCACCCGGCCGCACCGGTCGAGCAGCGGGCCGCCCGAATTGCCGCGCGCGATGCTGGCGGTATGGACCAGCACCGCCGTCCCCTCCAGCGTGCGGTTGCCCGACATCACCCCCTGCGATCGCACCGGCGCGGTCGGCGTCACAAAGTCGTCGGCCGAGCGCGCGGTGGCGAGGTCGACATTGCCGGGATAGCCGAGCGCGATCAGCGGGTCGCTCTCGCCCAGCGCCCCGGTATAGAGGGTCAGCGGCGGCAGGCGCACGCCGCTGACCTCGATCAGCGCGAGGTCGCGCGATTTGTCGAGGCGCAGCACGCGGCCTTCGAACGACTTGTCGCCCTCCGACGGGACCACGCCGACCACCGCTTCGCCCGGATAGCGTTCCAGCAGTTCGACGACGTGCGCATTGGTGACGATCCGGCCGGGCGCGACCGCGAAGCCGGTGCCGTGCTCGACATCGACCATCTCGCCGTCGACCGTCGCGATCACCACCACGCGCACCACCCCGCGCGCCGCCGCCGATACGTCGTCGGCCCGCGCCGGCGTGGTCGACACCAGCAGCGCGGCGAGCGCCGTCAGCCAGCAGGTCAGCAATCGCATGATCGGCATTCCGTCTTTCCCCATGACCGCCGCCGTTTCGGGCAAAGCGCCGCGCGGGGCAAGGGGGGCGCGTGCCGGATACCCGTATGATCCTGCCCATCCTGCGTCATCCCGGCGGAGGCCGGGATCTCCCCGTAACGGAGCGCGCGCCCCGCCGCGCGAGATTCCAGCCTTCGCTGGGGGGACGATTCACTACGAAGGAGGCGTGGCGGGAGGTTGCTTCGTTCGACCTATGGCGCCCGTCCTCACACGAAGCTGTACGGATCGACGTCGACCGCCACCCGGACCTTCGGCCCCCATTCGACGCCGTCCAGCCAGTCGCGGATCACGTCCTGCACGTCCAGCGCGCGCGTGGCGTGGACCAGCAGGCGGAAGCGGTGGCGTCCGCGCAGCATCGCCAGCGGGGCGGGGGCGGGGCCATAGACGTGGCAGCCGTCGACCTGCGGCGCGGCGCGGCCGATCGCGCGGGCGGTGGCGTCGGCCGCGCCCTTGTCCTCCGACGACACGATGATCGCGGCATAGCGGCCGAACGGCGGCACCTCCGCCTCGCGCCGCGCCTCGGTCTCGGCGGCATAGAAGCTGTCGGCATCGCCCGAGATCAGCGCCTGCATCACCGGCGCATTGGGCTGCGTCGTCTGGATATAGACATGGCCGGGCTTGGTGCCGCGCCCCGCGCGCCCGGCGACCTGCGCGATCTGTTGAAAGGTGCGTTCAGACGCGCGCAGGTCGCCGCCCTGCAACCCCAGATCGGCGTCGATCACCCCGACACAGGTCAGGTCGGGGAAATGATATCCCTTGGTCACCAGCTGCGTGCCGACGACGATGTCGATGTCGCCCGCCTCCATCCGCCCGACGAACTCCGCCGCCCTGGCCGGGGACCAGATGGTGTCGGAGGTGACGATGGCGATCTTTGCGGTCGGCCACAGCGCGGCGGCCTCGTCGGCGATGCGTTCGACGCCGGGGCCGCACGCGACCAGCGCATCCTCGGCATGGCATTCGGGGCAGGCGCGCGGCGTCGGGATGACATGGCCGCAATGGTGGCACGACAGCCGGTGGATCAGCCGGTGTTCGACCATCCATGCGGTGCAATTGGGGCATTGGAAGCGATGCCCGCACGACCGGCACAGGGTGAGGGGCGCATAGCCGCGCCGGTTGAGGAACAGCAGCGCCTGTTCCTTGCGGCCGAGCGTCTCGTCGATCGCCTTGACCAGCGGCGCCGCGATCCAGCGGCCGCGTTCGGGCGGTTGTTCGATCAGGTCGATCGGTTCGATGGTGGGCAGCTGCGCCTTGCCGTAGCGGCCGGGCAGCTTCACCTCGGTATAGCGGCCCTGCGCGACCTGTTGCCGCGTCTCGATCGCCGGGGTCGCGCTGGCGAGGATGACTGCGCATTTCTCGAACAGCCCGCGCATCACCGCGACGTCGCGGGCGTGATAATGCACGCCCTCTTCCTGCTTGAAGCTGGTCTCGTGCGCCTCGTCGACGACGATCAGCCCCAGATCGGCATAGGGCAGGAACAGCGCGGACCGTGCGCCGACCACGACCTTCGCCTGACCGCTGGCAATCGCGCGCCACGCCCGGCGGCGCTGGGTCGAGCGCAGGTCGCTGTGCCACGGCACCGGCTCGCAGCCGAAGCGCGCGGTGAAGCGTTTCAGGAACGGTTCGGTCAGCGCGATCTCGGGCAGCAGCACCAGCACCTGCCGCCCCTGCCGGATCGCGGCTGCTACGCCCTCGAAATATACCTCGGTCTTGCCGGAGCCCGTGACGCCGTCGAGCAGGAAGGGGTGGAAGGCCCGGGCATCGACCGCCGCCGTCAGCTGGTCCGCCGCCGCCTGCTGGTCGGCGGACAGGGCGGGCTGGTGGTGATCGGGGTCGGGCACGGGATAGGGCTGGTCGATATCGACCGACACCGCCTCGATCGCGCCGAGCTTCACCAGCCCGCGGATCACCGCGTCGGACACGTCGGCGATGCTCGCCAGTTCACGCACCAGCCCGCGCCGCTCGCCGATCCGCTCCAGCGCCTGTTCGCGCTGCGGGGTCATCCGGTCGGGCACCACGCCGGTCGCGCGATATTCGATGGCGAGCTTCGCCCCCTCCAGCGCCGAATTGGACGCGAGGCACATGCGCAGGACGGAGGCGGGGGCGGCGAGATAATAGCCCGCGGTCCATTCGACCAGCCGGCGCAAGGGCGCGGCGATCGGCGGCACGTCGGCGACGGCGAGCAACGGGCGCAGCCGGTTGTCGCCGACCTCCTCGGTCGCCAGCCGTTCGGCATCCCACACCACGCCGACCAGCTGGCGGGGGCCGAGCGGGGCGGTGACGATCGAGCCCGGCTCGACCGCAAGCCCATGCGGCACACGATAGTCGAGCGGCCCGAGTGCGGCGTTGAGCAGGAGGACGCGGGCGCGGGACATGGAGGGGTAGATAGGGGCTGCCGGGCCGGAATGGAATCCGCCGCTTCCTGCCCGGGGTAACGTACCCCCGCGCAGGCGGGGGTACGATCGACGTCAGGCCGTTACAGCGCCAGCCGCGCCGTCACCCGCACGTCCCGCCCGGCCAGCGGTGCGAAGTCCTTCAGGAAGCTGGCGTGCCGCCGCGCCTCGACGTCGAAGAGGTTGTTCGCCGATACCATCAGCGTCGTCCGGCTGTCGCGGCCGAACGGGCGCAGCGATACCGATGCGTTGACCATCGTAAAGGCCGGCGTCGTCGTTTCCAGGTCGGCGACGCGGTTCTGGCGCGTCACATGCTCGACCTCGCCGCGCACCTGCACCATCCGGCCCTGCGCCTCGATCCCGCCGAGCAGGCGCAGCGGCGGGATGCGCGGGGCGGGGCCGCGGTCGACGATCGTCGCGCGGGTATAGTCGGCGAGGCCGTCGATATTGACTGCCGTCCCGCCGAACTGCGCGAGCCGCGCCGACGCCTCCGCTTCGAAACCCCATAGCCGCGCATCGGCCTGGCTGTACTGGAACACCGGCAGCTCGTCCCGTTCGGCACCGGTCGGGTTCTCGTAGATGAAGTTGCGGAACCAGTTGTGATAGGCCGACAGGCCGAAGCTGTAGCCGTCGCCCGATCCCTTCAGCGTCGCTTCGAGCCCGTCGCTGATCTCCTTGGCGAAGCCGGGATTGCCGACCTCGAACGCCTGCGTGCCGGCATGTGGCCCGTTGGCGAACAGTTCCTCGGCCGACGGCGCGCGCTCGGTATGGCTGGCGTTGATGCCGAAGCGGACATTGCCGACCACCCCGACGCTGCCGCCCAGCGAGCCCGAGAAGCTGTTGAAGCTGCGGCGGATGTCGTCGTTGCCCAGCAATGCGTCTGCGGCGGCGCGGGCGACGGTGTATTCATAGCGTCCGCCTGCTTCGGCCCGGAACGCACCCATGTCGAACGACTGGAGCGTGAAGAGGCCGAATTGCTGCGTCTCGCTCTTGGGCAGGAATTTCTCTTCGCCGACGATGTTCAGGTCGCGGATGAACATCTGCCCGCCGATCGCGCCGCGCCAGCTGCCGCGCGCCGCCTGTACCAGTTCCAGCCGCGCTTCCAGCCCCCGGTTGAAGAAGCTGGTGCCGATTTCGCCGGTATCCTCGATCTCGTCATGCCGGTAATCGGCAAAGCCCGCGCGCAGGCGGATCTTTTCGAGCAGGCCGTCGCCGGTATTCACCTCGGCGCGCATGTCGGCGCGGGTCTGCTGGACGTGCAGCGTCACCTGCTCCGCCTCGCCGCCGTCGAGCGAATAGCGGATCGGCACGCCGTAGCGATTGTCGAGATGACTGACCGAGAAGCCGAGATTGCCGGTTTCGGTGACGATCGCCGCGCCGCCCGCGACCTCCCACATCTCCGACTGCGAATTGGGCAGCTTGCCGCGCAGGTCGGCCAGCGCGCGGGTGTCGGCATTGGCGCTCGCCGCCGCCTGCGCGCGCAAGGGGCGCGAGAGGATGTAGCCGCCGGTGTCGAGGTCGTCGGTCCTGCCATAGGTGCCGTCGAGGTGGAACACGACCTTGTCGGTCACCGGCACGTCGACCGCCGCCGATGCGCTCCGTTCGTTCGCGGCCGAGCCATAGGTGGCGAGCGCGTCGATATGGACCGGTTCGGTCGGCACCTGGCGCGGGATGCGGCTGTCGATGACGTTGACGACGCCGCCGATCGCCGACGATCCAAACAGCAGCGCCGCCGGGCCGCGCAGCACCTCGATCCGGTCGGCGGTCAGCGGGTTGATCGCCACGGCATGGTCGACCGAGGTGTTCGACACGTCGAAGCTGCCGATGCCGTCGGTCAGCACGCGCACCCGCTCGCCCTGCAACCCGCGCAGCACCGGGCGCGACGCGTTGGGACCGAAGCTGGTGGCCGACACGCCCGGCTGGCGCGCCAGCGTCTCGCCGATCGTCGTGCGCAGCTCGCGGGTCAGTTCCTCGCCGCGCAGCACCGTCGTGCCCGACAGCACATCGGTCTGGTTGCGCTGATAGGGGGCGGTCACGATGATCTCGGCCGGCGCCTCACGGTGATAGCTGTCGCCTGCCGGGGCCGGATCGCTCTGGGCATGGGCGGCGACGGGCAGGATCAGGGCGGTGCTCGACAGCCACAGGGCGGGACGGAACATTGCGGGACGACTCCAAGGTTACACGGACCGGCTGCGCCTAACGTAAGATGATACAACATACCAAGTGTTTTCGCGCGCCGTGGCGGCGGTCGAACGGACGCGGCGTGCCATCGCCTTGCGCCAGCGGACATTTGCGGCAAAAGTCGCCGCCATGACGAGCCAGTTGCCCGCGCCTGCCGCCGACGCCCCCGAGGTCGATACCGCCGACGACCGCCGCTATCGCGCGCCCGCGCTGGAAAAGGGACTCGATATCCTCGAACTGCTCGCCGGCGTCGCGACGCCGCTGACGCTGACGCAGATCGTCCAGCGGCTGGGCCGGTCGCATGGCGAACTGTTCCGCATGGTGCAGGTGCTGGAATATCGCGGCTATCTGACGGCGGAGGCGGGGGGCGAGGGCTACACCCTGAGCGACCGGCTGTTCTCGCTCGGCATGAACCAGCCGCGCACCCGCTATCTGATCGAGGTCGCCTTGCCCGAAATGCGGCGGCTGGCGCAGGAAACGGGCCAGTCGTGCCATGTCGCGGTCCACACCATGGGCGACATGGCGGTGGTCGCGCGGATGGAATCGGCGGACCAGCTCGGCTTTTCGGTCCGCGTCGGCTATCGCCGGCCGCTGTTGCAGGCGGCGTCGGGGGTGGTCCTCTACGCCTTCCAGCCCGCCGACGTCCGCGCCCGCTGGGAAGCGCTGCTCGATCCCGCGCCCAGCGCCGAAGCCCTCGCCGCCTTCCGCGCCCATGCCGGGGAAGTGCAGGTCAGCGGCATCGAACGCACCCCCAGCCGCTTCGTCAGCGGCGTGACCGACCTGTCCGCCCCGATCCTGCGCGGCGGCGCGGCGGCGGCGGCGCTGACCATGCCCTATCTGTCGAAACTGGCGGAGGCGGACGCGATCGACGCCGCAGCGGCGGCGGTGCGGGCGGCGGCGGCGCGGATTTCGGCGCAACTGGTCGACGACGACCATCATCCTTGAAGGGGCACCGGTTTCCGCGCTTTCTCCGTACCCCCGCGCAGGCGGGGGTCCAGGGCGGCTGAGTAGCGACGGGTGTTCTGCTGGGCTCTGGACCCCCGCCTGCGCGGGGATGACGGAAATCGATGGGCGGCGGACATGCAGCGGGGGACATTTTCCACGCGCGTGATCCACGCTTTCCTGTTGCAAGCGAAAATCCGTTCACATATGAAAACCGTTGGGCGTCGGATGCGGCGACCGGGACGGGGCGGATCGATCATCATGGGCGCCCCATGGGGGCTGCACATGACGATCATCACCCGGCTATCGGTTCACGACATCCGGTTTCCGACTTCGGCGTTTCTCGACGGTTCGGACGCGATGAACCCCGAGCCCGATTATTCGGCGGCCTACTGCATCCTCGAAACCGATACGCCCGGCCTCGAAGGGCACGGCCTGACCTTCACCATCGGCCGCGGCAACGACCTGTGCTGTGCGGCGATCGCCACGCTGGCGCCGCTGGTCGAAGGGCTGTCGCTCGACGAGATCCGCAGCGACGGCGCGGGCTTCTGGCGGCGGATGACCGGCGACAGCCAGTTGCGCTGGGTCGGCCCGGAAAAGGGGATCATCCACCTCGCCACCGGCGCGGTGGTCAATGCGGTGTGGGACCTCTTGGCCAAGTCCGCGGGCCTGCCGCTGTGGGACTATATCGGGTCGATGTCGGCCAGCGAGATCGTCGGCCTGATCGATTTCCGCTACATGACCGACTGCATCACCCCCGACGAGGCGGTCGCGCTGCTCGAGGAACGCGCGATCGGCAAGGCGGCGCGGCGCGAGACGCTGCTGGCGGAAGGCTATCCGGCCTATACCACCTCGCCCGGCTGGCTCGGCTATTCGGATGAAAAGCTGGTCCGCCTGTGCCGCGAGGCGGTGGCCGACGGCTTCACCCATATCAAGCTGAAGGTCGGCGGCGATCCGGAGAACGACCGCCGCCGCGTCGCGCTGGCGCGCGAGACGATCGGGCCGGACATCGACCTGATGATCGACGCCAACCAGGTGTGGGAAGTCGACGACGCGATCGCGCGTGTGAACGACCTCGCCTTCGCCAAACCCCGCTTCATCGAGGAGCCGACCTCGCCCGACGATGTCGAGGGGCACCGCACGATCCGCGAGGGCGTGCGGCCAGTCCAGGTCGCCACCGGCGAGATGTGCCAGAACCGCATCGTCTTCAAACAGTTCATCATGCGCCACGCATTGGACGTCGTGCAGATCGACGCCTGCCGGCTGGGCGGCGTGAACGAGGTGCTGGCGGTGCTGCTGATGGCGGCAAAGTTCAACCTGGCGGTGTGGCCGCACGCCGGCGGCGTCGGGCTGTGCGAATATGTCCAGCACCTCTCGATGATCGACTATCTGTGCTTCTCGGGCGTGAAGCACGACCGCGCGGCCGAATTCGTCGATCACCTCCACGAACATTTCGTCGATCCCTGCATCGTCCGGAACGGCGCCTATCGCGCGCCGACGCTGCCGGGCTATTCGATCGAGATGAAGCGCGAGTCGATGGAAGCGCATCGCTGGACGGGCGGCGCGAGGGGCTGATCGACCGAATCGTCGCCCCAGCGCAGGCTGGGGCCTCACGCGGTTCCTGTCCCGCGTCGTCACCGGGAGATCCCAGCCTTCGCTGGGATGACGTTTGATGCTCCCCCCTTCGTAACCCTTCCTTGCCGGTCCGCGACAAATTGCGACAACTAGCGCATTGCGTCGATCGAAGCCGTGCGTATGAAAACATGCAATGAAACTTTCGGATGGGCCGGCGGTTACGCCCCGGCGCATCCGCGCCGTTTTTCCGTCGCAAAGGTTGCCGCCTTGATCCGATCCGCGTCGTCGCGCGTCCGCCCGTTCCTGTTGCTGTCGACCCTGCTGGCCCTGTCGGCCTGTGGCGGCGGCAGTGGGGAAAAGGCGACGAAGAACGGCCGCGGCAACCAGGGGCCGGCGCAGGTCGGCTTCGTCGTGGTGCAGGCGACCAGCGTCGCACAGACCGCCGACCTCGCCGCGCGCGTCGTCGCGTTCCAGCAGTCGGAGGTCCGCCCGCAGGTCGCCGGCCTCATCCGCAAGCGCTTCTTCACCGAAGGCGCGCTGGTCCGCGCCGGGCAGACGCTCTACGAGATCGACCCGCGCCTGTATCGCGCGCAGACCAACGAAGCGACCGCGAACCTGAACAGTGCCCGCGCCAATGCCGAGGCGACGCGGGTGCGCGCCGAACGCTTCCGCCCGCTGGCGGAGATCGAGGCGGTCAGCCGCCAGGATTATACCGACGCCGCCGCACAGGCGAGGCAAGCCGCCGCCGCCGTCGAACAGAGCCGGGCGCAGCTGGAAACGGCGCGGGTCAACCTGTCCTTCACCCGCGTCCCCGCGCCGATCACCGGGCGGATCGGGCGCAGCTATTTCACCGAAGGCGCGCTGGTCACGACCAACCAGGCCGATCCGCTGGCGGTGATCCAGCGGCTCGACCCGATCTTCGTCGATATCCAGCAATCGGCCGCCGACCTGCTGACGCTGCGCCGCGAACTGGCCAGCGGCGGCGTGATCCCGGCCTCCGCCGCGGTCCGGCTGCGGCTGGAGGACGGCAGCGATTTCGGCCAGACCGGCACCGTCCAGTTCGCCGAGGTGATGGTGAACGCGCAGACCGGCACGGTGACGCTGCGCGCCCGCTTCCCCAACCCCCAGGGCATATTGCTGCCCGGCATGTTCGTCCGCGCGCAGTTCGCGCAGGCGATCAACCAGCGCGCGATCCTCGTGCCGCAACAGGCGGTGAAGCGCGATCCCAAGGGGCAGGCGACGGTGTTCGTCGTCGGTCCGAACGACACCGCCGTGCAGAAGGTGATCGAGGCCGACCGGACGCAGGGCCAGTTCTGGGTCGTGACCGGCGGCCTCGATCCCGGCGACAAGGTGATTACGCAGGGGACCGCGAACCTGCGCCCCGGTGCGAAGATCAGGCCGGTACCCGCCAGCGCGCCGCAGTCGATCCAACCCAAGCCTGCCGGTGACCAGCCGTCCGCGCCCGCGAAAGCCGGCTAACCCATGTCCCGCATATTCATCGCCCCGGCCCGGATCGCCTGACGCATGTCACGCATCTTCATAGACCGCCCGATCTTCGCATGGGTGATCGCGATCATCGTGATGCTGGGCGGGCTGGGCGCGATCCTGTCGCTGCCGATCGCGCAATATCCCGACGTCGCGCCGCCACAGGTCAATATCCGCGCGACCTATCCCGGCGCCAATGCCGACACGATCCAGAATTCGGTCACGCAGATCATCGAACAGCAGCTGACCGGCATCGACGGGCTGCTCTATTTCAGCTCGCAAAGCTCGTCGCGCGGGCAGGTGACGATCAGCGCGACCTTCGACAAGGGCGTCGATCCCGACATCGCGCAGGTGCAGGTCCAGAACCAGGTGCAGCAGGCGCTGTCGCGACTGCCGCAGCAGGTGCAGCAACAGGGCATCCGCGTCACCAAATCGAACCCCGATTTCCTGATGATCGTCGGCATCTTCGACGAAACCGACCAGCGCACCAATGGCGACGTGTCGGATTACATGGAGGCGAACCTCGTCGAGCCGCTGGCGCGGATCAACGGGGTGGGCGAGACCAACGTGTTCGGATCGCAATATGCGATGCGCATCTGGCTCGATCCGGCGAAGCTCGCGTCGTTCTCGCTGATGCCCGGCGACGTCGTCACCGCGATCCAGAACCAGAATACCGAAGTCGCCGCGGGCGAACTCGGCGGGCAGCCGACGTCGAACGAACAGCAATTGAACGCCACCGTCACCGCCCAGTCGCGGTTGCAGACTCCGGCGCAGTTCAGGGCGATCATCCTGAAGACGCTGCCCGACGGGTCGACCGTCCGCCTGTCCGACGTGGCGCGGGTCGAACTGGGGCAGGAGAATTACAACGCGCTCAGCCGGGTGAACGCCCATCCCGGTGCCGGCCTCGCCATCAGCCTCGCCCCCGGTGCCGACGCGCTGGAGACGGCGGAACTGGTGAAGGCCGAGGTCGAGCGGCAATCGGCCAAATTCCCGACCGGCCTGACCTATGCCTATGCCAACGACACGACGGCGTTCATCAAGCTGTCGATCGAGGAAGTGGTCAAGACGCTGGTGGAGGCGGTGATCCTCGTCGTCATCGTCATGTTCGTGTTCCTGCAAAGCTGGCGCGCCACGCTGATCCCGACGATCGCGGTGCCCGTGGTGCTGCTCGGCACGTTCGGCGTCTTCTATCTCTTCGGCTTCTCGATCAACACGCTGACGCTGTTCGGGCTCGTCCTCGCCATCGGCCTGCTCGTCGACGACGCGATCGTCGTCGTCGAGAATGTCGAGCGGTTGATGGAGGAAAATCCCGACATGTCGCCGCGCGAGGCGACGATCCAGTCGATGCAGGAAATCCAGGTCGCGCTGATCGCGATCGGCATCGTCCTGTCGGCGGTGTTCCTGCCGATGGCGTTCTTCGGCGGATCGACCGGGGTCATCTACCGCCAGTTCTCGGTCACGATCGTCGCCGCCATGGTGCTGTCGGTGTTCGTCGCGCTGATCCTGAGCCCTGCGCTCACCGCGACTCTGCTCAAGCAGAAGAAGCGCGGCGAGGACGGCAGCATCGAGGGCGGCTGGCTGGAGCGGAAACTGCCCCGCGTGGCCCATTTTGGCGAACGGCTTCGGGGCGGCTTCAACCGCAATTTCGACAAGGGCGTCGACAAGTACGAGCGCGGCGTGATCCATGTCATCGACCGCAAATGGCTGTACCTGCTGCTCTATACCGCGGTGCTCGCCATCCTCGCGCTGCTGTTCTTCCGCCTGCCGACCAGCTTCCTGCCGACCGAGGATCAGGGCGCGGCGTCGATCCGGTTCCAGCTGCCCGCCGGCTCGACCCGCGGCCGCACCGAAGAGGTGCAGCGCGCGGTCGAGAAATACTTCCTGACCTATGAAAAGGACAATGTCCGCACCCTGCTGGCGGTCGCCGGCGGTGGCGGCGGTGCGTCGGGGCAGAATACGGGGCAGGGGTTCATCAACTTCGCCGACTGGGCGCAGCGCCCCGGCAAGGACAATGGCGCCGACGCGATCGTCGCGCGCGCCTCTGCCGCGTTCCGGGGGTTCCGCGATGCGCAGGTGTTCGCGATCCTGCCCCCGGCGGTCCGCGGTCTGGGACAGGCCAACGGCTTCACCATGGAGTTGCAGAACGCCAGCGGGATGAGCGCGGCCGACTTCGCCGAGGCACGCGACAAGCTGCTCGCCGCCGCCAGCGCCGATCCGATGCTGAGCGGCGTCCGACTGTCCGAGCTGCCGGACATCGCGACGCTCAACGTCGATATCGACCAGCAGCGTCTGTCGACGCTGGGGTTGAGCCAGAACGACGTCAACAACACGATCTCGACCGCCTGGGGCGGGCGCTACGTCAACGACTTCATCGATCGCGGCCGGGTGAAGCGCGTGTTCGTGCAGGGCGACGCGCCCTATCGCAGCGAACCCGGCGACCTGTCGCAATGGTTCGTGCGCGGATCCAACGGACAGATGGTGCCCTTCTCCTCCTTCTCGCGCACCGGCTGGACCGTCGCGCCGACCACGCTGTCGCGGTTTCAGGGGCTGCCCTCGTTCGAATTCCAGGGGCAGGCGGCATCGGGCGTCAGCTCGGGCGAGGCGATGGACCGCATCGCCGAACTGGCCGGCCAGATTCCGGGCACCAGCGTCGCATGGGCCGGGCTGTCGTTCCAGGAACGGCTGTCGTCGGGACAGGCGCCTTTGCTCTACGGCCTGTCGATCCTCGTCGTGTTCCTGTGCCTTGCCGCGCTGTACGAAAGCTGGTCGATCCCGATCGCGGTGCTGCTGGTCATTCCGCTGGGGTTGATCGGGGCGATCGCGTTCGTGACGCTCAGGGGGCTGGAAAACGACGTCTATCTCCAGATCGGGTTGCTGACGACGATGGGTCTGGCGGCCAAGAACGCGATCCTGATGATCGAGTTCGCCGAACAGGCGGAGCGCAAGGGCGCGCGCGTCATCGACGCCGCGCTGGAGGCGGCGCGCATCCGTCTCCGCCCGATCCTGATGACGTCGCTCGCCTTCATCTTCGGCGTGTTGCCGCTCGCCATCTCGACCGGGGCGGGCGCCAACAGCCGCATCGCGATCGGCACCGCCGTCATCGGCGGGATGTTCACCGCGACGGTGCTGGCGATCTTCTACATCCCGTTGTTCTTCGTGCTGGTCCGCCGCGGCGTGCGCGACGGCCTCGCCAAACTCCGCCATCACGAGCCAAAGGAGGTCGGGGCATGAGGCGCTTCGCTGGTCCTCTCGCGGCGGCGCTGCTCGCCGGCTGTTCGATGACCCCGACCTATGAGCGCCCGACCGCCGTCGTGCCGCCATCGTGGCCGGTCGGCGACGCCTATCTGCGGCAGAGCGAGGCGAGCCTGCCCGCGCTGACCTTCGAACAGGTGTTCACCGCGCCCGGCCTGCGCACGCTGGTGGGGCAGGCGCTGGTCAACAACCGCGATCTGCGGATCGCCGCCGCCAACATCCGGGCGGCGCGCGCGCAATATCGCATCCAGCGCGCCGACCTGTTCCCGCAACTCGATGCCTCGGCCCGCTACAGCTATCGCGGCACCGGCGACGGCGCGACCACGACGACGATTCCGGGCACGGGCACCGGCGGGACCGGCACGGGTGGCACCGGCACCGGCACGGGTGGCACCGGCGGCACGGTCGTCTCCAGCAGCCGCTCGCCCAGCAGCTTCTCGCTCGATCTCGGCGCCACCGCGTTCGAACTCGACCTGTTCGGACGCATCCGTTCGCTGACCGAGGCCGAACAGAACCGCTATTTCGCGAGCCGTGCCGGCGCGCGTGCCACCCGCCTGACGCTGGTCGGCGACATTGCCGAGGCATGGGCGACGTACGGCGCCGACCGCAGCCTGATGACCGTGGCCGAGGCGACCGCCGCCAGCGCGCGGCGCAGCGTCACGCTGACCCGTGCCCGGTTGCAGGGCGGCATCGCGCCGCGCACCGACCTGCGCCAGGCCGAACAGATCCTCGCCACCGCCGAAAGCGACCTGGCCGAACAGCGCACGCAGCTGGCGCAGGACATCAACGCGCTGCAACTGCTGGTCGGCGCGCCGATCGATCCCGCAATGCTGCCCGGTTCGATCGACGTCGCGCTGCCGACCATCGCGGACCTGCCGGCGGGGATCGATTCGGGCATCCTGCTGCGCCGTCCCGACGTGGTGCAGGCGGAATATGAACTGCTGGCGGCCAATGCCGATATCGGCGCGGCGCGCGCGGCGCTGTTCCCCCGGCTGTCGCTGACCGGGCTGGTCGGCTTCGCCAGCGACGCGCTGCGCACGCTGTTCACCGGCGGCGCGTTCAACTATTCGGTCGCGCCCTCGCTCAGCTATCCGATCTTCCGCGCCGGTGCGGGGCGGGCGGGGGTCGAATTCAGCCGTGCCCAGCGCGACGCCCTGCTCGCCACCTACGAACGCACCATCCAGTCGGCGTTCCGCGAAGTGTCCGACGCGCTCGCCCGCCAGGGGACCGTCGCCGAACAGACCCGCGCCGAACGCGCCAACCTGGTCGCCGCGCAGGACACGTTCCGCCTGACCGAGGCGCGCTATCGCGGCGGCATCGACACCTTCCTCACCAGCCTCGATGCGCAGCGCTCCTATTACAGCGCGCAGCGCCGGCTGGTCGCGACGCAACTGGTCACGGCGACCAACCGCGTGACGCTGTACCGGACGCTGGGCGGCGATTCGCTGCTGGAGGTCGGGCCGAACGGGCCGGTGGCATCTACAGAACCCGTTCGTGCTGAGTAGAGACTGAGCGAAGTCGAAGGCTCGTATCGAAGCACCCGTGATGGTCCTTCGATACGCCGCTTCGACAGGCTCAGCGGCTACTCAGGACGAACGTATTTGGAGATTACGCAGCGATCGCAACCCCGGCCGGGTCGTCGTCATTCGCCGCCTTGCGCGCCATCCGCACGCGCCGCGCCCGCCGGCTGCGCGCGCGGGGCATGATCCGCGCCACCCACAGCCGGAGCGACGCGCCGCGCACCGCACCCATCAGCGCGACCGTCGCCAGCAGCGCGTCGAGATACGCGGCGATATCGACCGCCACCAGCACCCCGACCAGCTCGGGCGTGCCCAGCGCGGACACGACGATCATGTCGCCGCCCATCCACACCACCGTCCCCGCCGCCGCCGACAGGATCACGAACAGCAGCCAGTGTCCCGGCGTCAGCGCGGCGAGCCCGCGCACCACCGGCTGCACCAGCACCGCTGCGATCGCCCGCGCGACCGGCAGGTCGGGCCAGACCCGAACGATCAGGATACAGGCGGCAAGCGTGGCGGCGACGATCAGCATATGTTCCCCTTCCGAAACGACATGGGGAGCCGACCGTCTCGCGTAAAGATCAGCCGCCGTCGACGATCAGGTCGACCGACGTGCCGCGCCCCTGGGGCGACAGGAACACGGCATAGACCGCGTTGCCGCGCGTGCCGCCCAGCACATGCTGGTCGCCCTCGGCCTGATGCTCCGCCGAATAGCCGCCCTTCCGCGCGCGGGTGTAGTACCAGTCGACCATGCGATCGACCGGCTGGGCGATGGTGAAGCTGACCACCCGCATCCGGCAGCCATCGGCGTCGGTACCGGCGGCTTCGGACAGGCGCGCATCGGGATGGAGGGCGAAGGCGGCGGGCAGGCGGGTGGCCCATGCCGCGCTGTACCCGACCTTCGCCGCGCACTGGCGGTTGCCGCCCTTCCGCACTGCGGCCAGTTCGCCCAGCGTCAGCGCCTCGCGGCCGCCCTCGCACGACGGGCACGCACCGGGCTTCGGTGCCGATTGCAGCGATTCGCTGCGCCCCGCGCTGCCCGACGCGACGTCGGCGGCCGGGGCGGCGGCGGTATAGGGCCGGTCGGGCGGGCGGACCGCGCCGTTGCCGGACTGGCCGCTCAGGGACGGGTCGACCATGATCTGGTCCTGCAACGCCGCGGTCACCGCCGGGTCGCCGGCATTGCCGCGCAGCAGATCGGCATCCAGCGTGTCGACATTGTTGGCCGGCGGCGCGCTGCCCTGGTTGCAGCCGGCCAGCAGCGCCAGCGGCGCCACGATGGAAAGGGCACGAATCATCGGCGACGCACTCCGCGAACTTCTATGGGCCGCGCGACGCTACGCCCGCGCGGTTAACAATCCATCGTATCGCAAAAACGCGCATCCGCCATTGCCGTGTGGCGTCGGCGGGGCCATGTCGTGTCCCATGTTGAACATCGTCTCGATCCTGATCGGTCTCGTCGCGCTGGTGATTGCCATTCCCGCGCTGATCCCCGTCGTCTCGCTGATGAACTGGATCGCGTTCCCGATCGCGCTGGTCGGGTTCGTGATCGGGTTGCTGTCGTCGAAGAACACCGGCCGCAACCTGAACCTCGTGATCCTGATCGTGGCCGGCCTGCGCCTGTTCCTGACCGGCGGCCTGATCTAATTCGGTGAGCGAGGGGGCGGACCGGCAGGGGCTGGCGTTCGGCGTCGGCGCCTATGTGCTGTGGGGGTTGCTGCCCCTCTATTTCCGGCTGCTGGGGCCGATCGACGCGGGTGAGATCGTCGCGCAGCGCGTGCTGTGGTCGGCGCTGCTGGTCGCGGGGATCGTCGTCGCCGCGCGGCGGGGGCGCGCCCTGCGTGCCGCCTTCGCCGACCGTCGCGCGCTGCTCAACCTGATCGCCAGCGCTGCGTGCATCGCGATCAACTGGCTGGTCTATGTCTGGGCGGTGCTGCACGGACAGGTGCTCGCCGCCAGCTTGGCCTATTTCCTCAACCCGCTCCTGAACGTCCTGCTCGGCGTCGTGCTGCTGGGCGAACGGATGAACCGGACGCAAGCCGTGGCGGTGGCGCTGGCCGGGGCGGGCGTCGCGCTGTTCGCGTTCGGATCGTCATGGGTGGCGCTGGGCATCAGCCTCAGCCTCGCGATCAGCTTCGCGCTCTACGGGCTGATCCGCAAGACGGTGTCGGTCGGCGCGCTCGAAGGGCTGATGGTCGAAACCACGCTGCTCGCCCCGTTGGCGCTCGGCTATCTGCTGTGGCTGGGGGCGGGCGAGCCGCTGGCGTTCGAACAGGGGCGGGGGATGGCCGGGATGCTGGTGCTGGCCGGCGCGGTGACCACCGCGCCGCTGCTGCTGTTCTCCGCCGCCGCGCGCCGCTTGCGCCTCGCGACGATGGGGATGCTCCAGTTCCTCGCACCCTCGCTACAATTCGTGCTGGCGATCGTCGTGTTCGGTGAACATCTGACGCCGACACGGCTCGGCTGCTTCGCGCTGATCTGGGCGGGCCTTGCCGTCTACATCCTCGGCGGGCGCAGGCCGGGGCGGCGCGAGGCCGCCCCGACCAGGGCTTAGGGATTGTTTGAAAACTCGCGGAAGAGCGAGTTTCGAGGCGGGCCGGCACCGTAAAACGTGCCTCGGGCACGTTTTCGAACAGCCTGTTAGCGGCAGACCACCTGCCCGCGATCGACCGACCGGCCGAGCAGCGCACCCGCACCGCCGCCGATCAACGTGCCCAGCAGCCGCGAATCACCGCCCGCGATCAGGTTGCCGAGCACGCCACCGCCCAGTCCACCGACGATCAGTCCGGTCGTGCCGTCGTTGCGACGGCAGTAATAGCGCCCGTTCTGCCCGCGATAGACGCGGTCGTTGCGGGTCAGCGCGCGCTGCCGGTAATATTGGCCGTCGCGATAATAGCGGTCGGCATAATAGCGGTTCTGCCCGGGCTCGAACCGGTTGTAGTTATAGTTGCGATAGCCGCGCCAGTCGCGCTGATCGCGGCGCAGGTCGCGACGCGCGTCGTTCACGTCGCGGCGATATTCGCGATCGGCGCGGCGCACGTCGCGCCGGCTGTCGGCATTGCGCAGGTCGCGGCGGTAATCGCGGCGCGCATCGCGCACCTCGTCGCGATATTCCTGGCGCGGGGTCTGCGCCATCGCCGGGGCGGCGGCGATCGTCGGCAGGGTAACGGCCGCGACCAGCGCGGCAAGGATCGGGGTACGCATCGTTTCACTCCTAATCCGTCAGGATGAAAGCAGAACGACGCGTACTCGCCCAAGTTGCGTGAACGGAAAACTACTTGCCGTTCATATTCGCGTCATGCGTAGTGCTTGCCCGGATAGGCGAACAACAGGTCGGCATCTTCGCTCGACTGCAACCGGACTTCGCCTTCGAAGGTCAGGCAGTCGCCCGCCGCCCAGCCGGTGCCGTCGGCGCTGCCGCTGCCGGTCACCGGCACGAACCAACCCCTGACGCCGGCCGGCACCGTCACGGTGCGTTCGCCGCCGGTCCAGCGCTCCAGCACGAACTTGGGGCCATCGACCAGGATCGCGCGGTCCGCGGCGATCCGGCCCGGCGCTTCCGGCGCGACGAACGGCCGCGCGTCCGACACCGCGACCCCGTCTTCCAGATGCAGCTCGCGCGGACGGCCATAGTCGTACAGGCGATAGGTGGTTTCCGAATTCTGCTGGATCTCGATCAGCGTGATGCCCGCGCCGATCGCATGGACGGTGCCCGACTTCGCATAGAAGAAATCGCCCGGCTTCACCGGCTTCCAGTCCAGCTTGCGCTCGATCGATCCGTCGAGCGCGGCGTCGCGCAGCTGTTCGGCGGTCATCGGCTCCAGCGTGCCCAGCGCGATCGTCGAATCGGGCTCGGCGGCCAGCAGCGTCCAGCATTCGTCCTTGCCGCGCGGCAGCCCGCGCGCCTGCGCCTGGCTGTCGTCGGGATGGACCTGCACCGACAGCTTTTCCGACGTGAACAGATATTTGACCAGCAGGTCGGGGGTGTCGTCGCCCGGCGTCTTGTACCATATCTCGCCGACCGGATCGGCATCGGCGGGCTGGTCGGCGAAACCGAAGCCGAGGGAATGGCGGCCCCACGGCTTTTCGACGCGATGCATTTCGAGCTTGGTGACGGGCATGAAGTCGCTCCGGAACGTCATTGAACGGGTCCGCGTGCTCATGCGCGAAAGGGACTGTTCGCGCTACCCCTGTGGCAGTAGAAGCATCGCCCATATGCGTACCGTATCGACCCGCGCGTCTGCGCTCATCCTCGTCGCCCTTGCCGGTGTCGGCCTTTCCGCCTGTGCCCGTGGCGGCGCGGGGGCGGGGCGCGACCTGCCCTATGTCGCGCGCGACGTCGGCACGCTGTATTCGGCGGCCAAGAGCCGGCTCGACCGGCACCAGTACAAGGTGGCCGCCGCGCTGTTCGACGAGGTCGAGCGCCAGCATCCCTATTCGGTCTGGGCGCGCCGTGCGCAGTTGATGGGCGCGTTCAGCTATTATCTCGACGCCGACTATACGAAGGCGATCGCCGGGGCGCAGCGCTTCCTGTCGGTCCATCCCGGCAACCGCGACGCACCCTATGCCTATTACCTGATCGCGCTGAGCTATTACGAGCAGATCAGCGACGTGACCCGTGACCAGAAGATCACGATGCAGGCGATGGACGCGCTGGGCGAGCTTTCGCGCCGCTATCCCAACACCTCCTATGCCGCCGATGCGCGGCTGAAGCTCGACCTGGTGCGCGACCACCTGGCGGGCAAGGAGATGGAGATCGGCCGCTTCTACCAGCAGCGCGGCCAGTGGCTGTCCGCATCGATGCGGTTCCGCTCGGTCATCGACCAGTATCAGACGACGACCCACGCCCCCGAGGCGCTGATGCGCCTGACCGAGACCTATCTGGCGCTGGGTGTGCCGGGCGAGGCGAAGAAGTCGGCCGCGGTGCTCGGCGCCAACTATCCCGGCACCGAGTGGTACCAGCGCGCCTACGACCTCATCAGCGACAAGTCGCCGCCGCCGCCCAAGCCGATCCCGGTCACCTATGCCAAGCCCAAGCCGCTGACCGGTGAGGTGAAGCTGGAAGACACCGAGGAACCGCCGGCCCAGCCGACCACGACCCCGCCGCCGGTCACCCCGTCGCCGGTCGGCCCGACCACCGGCGCCACCGGCGGCAGCCCCGGCGCCCCGGGCGGCGTGCCGAACTGACGGGGCGGGTAGGGGCGGCGCAACCCATCGCACTACCCGAACTGGAACGGTCGCGAACTTCCCGAGCGGTGCCTCATCCCACCGTACCCCGGCAAAGGCCGGGGTCCAGTTGGGGGACGTGGACGACGTACGGAAAAAGCCTGCCCAACTGGACCCCGGCCTTTGCCGGGGTACGGTAAGGGGGGCACAGCGGTCCTCTCGAATCCTGCCGTACCCCCGCGCAGGCGGGGGTCCAGAGCCCAACAGAACTACGGGCGCGTGAGCCACCCTGGACCCCCGCCTGCGCGGGGGTACGGCATAATCGATCCGTTCGACCCCCAAAACCCACCCCCCAACGCACGAAGCCATTTGTTCTCCGGCTGTTCCGCGGGTATGGAGGGCGCGATGCTGACGGCGCTTTCCATTCGTGACGTGGTGCTGATCGAGGCGCTCGACCTCGATTTCGCGGCCGGGCTTGGCGTGCTGACCGGCGAAACCGGCGCGGGCAAGTCGATCCTGCTCGACGCGCTGGGCTTGGCCCTCGGCGCGCGCGGCGATACCGCGCTGGTGCGCCACGGTGCGAAACAGGCGGCGGTCACCGCGATCTTCGCACCGCCGGTGCCCGACGGGCCGGTGGCGACGCTGTTCGACGACAACGGCCTCGACCTCGAACCCGGCGAGCCGCTCATCATCCGCCGCATCGTCAAGGCCGATGGCGGCAGCCGCGGCTTCGTCAACGACCAGCCTGCCTCCGCCGGATTGCTGCGCGACCTCGCCCCGCATCTGGTCGAAATCCACGGCCAGCACGACGATCGCGGCCTGCTCAACCCGCGCGGCCACCGCGCGCTGCTCGACGGTTTCGGCCGGATCGACACCGCGCCGCTCAGGAGCACCTATCGCGACTGGCGCGATGCCGAGGCCGCGCTGGGCGCGGCGCTGGCCGGGATCGAGGTGGCGCAGCGCGACCGCGACTGGCTCGAACATGCGGTCGACGAACTGACCGCGCTCGCCCCCGAAGCCGGCGAGGAAGAGACTCTGGCCGAGCGCCGCCGCGCGATGCAGCGCGCCGAAAAGGTCGCCGACGACCTGACCCAGGTCGAGGAGCGGCTGGACGGTCCCAACGGCGCGCTGTCGGCGCTGCGACAGGCGGGCCGCGCGCTCGAACGCATCGCCGAGGCGCATCCCGCGCTCACCGAATCGCTGGCTGCGGTCGACCGCGCGCTGGTCGAGGCGGAGGCGGCCGAGACTGCGTTGCGCGAGGCGACCGATGCGCTGGCGTTCGATGCCGCCGCGCTGGAGGACGACGAATCGCGCCTGTTCGCGCTCCGGGCGATGGCGCGCAAGCACCGCGTCCAGCCCGACGACCTCGCCACGCTCGCCGACGACCTTGCCGCCCGCCTCGCGCTGCTCGAATCGGGCGAGGCCGGGATCGGCGCGCTGGAAAGGAAGGTCGCCGTCGCGCGTGCCGCCTATGGCAAGGAGGCCGACCGCGTCCACGCCGCCCGCCTCGACGCGGCGCAGCGGCTCGACGCGGCGGTCGCGGGCGAACTGGCACCACTGAAACTCGACGCCGCGCGCTTCCGCACCGTCGTCGTCGAACTCGACGACGGCCAATGGTCGTCCGCCGGCCGCGACCGGGTGGAGTTCGAGATTTCGACCAACCCCGGCGCGCCCTTCGCGCCGCTCGCCAAGATCGCTAGCGGAGGCGAACTCTCGCGCTTCATCCTCGCGCTCAAGGTGGCGCTCGCCGAAGAGGGCGGGGCGGCGACGATGATCTTCGACGAAATCGATCGCGGCGTCGGCGGCGCGGTCGCCTCGGCGATCGGCGACCGCCTCCACCGCCTGTCGCGCGCCACCCAACTGCTGGTCGTCACCCACAGCCCGCAGGTCGCGGCGCGTGGGCACCGCCATCTGTTGATCGCCAAGGCGCATGACGGCATCGTCACCCGCACCGGCGTGCGCCCGCTGTCGAGCGACGAACGCCGCGAGGAGATTGCGCGGATGCTCTCGGGCGCCGAGATCACCGACGAGGCCCGCGCCCAGGCCCGCCGCCTGATCGAACCGGCATGACCGAACCGCCCCGCACGCCCGACGGCCGCTACATCGTGGTCGATGGCGTGCTGTGGCGCGCGACCCGCCCCGATCTTACCGAGGCGGAGCGCGAACGGCTGGTCCACGAGCTGATGGACGCGAGGCGCGCGGTCGGTGCCGGCAAGCGCGCGGGCGACGACGCGGCGGTGGCGAAGGCGCGCCGGTCGGTCGACGCGGCCAAGATCGCACTCGGCGAACGCGGCCCGGTCTGGTGGGACGACGGTGCGCCGGACCATGACCGGCATAAGGTGGAGAACACGCCGTACGCCGGTTGGTGGGCGGGGCGGTAGGTGACATACTGATCCCCGCGCCGGATTCAGTCGCTACCGAACGAACGGCCCGCCATCCGTCACCTCGGGCTTGATCGAGACTTCTGCGAAAAGTGCCAACCTGTACCCCGGCCAAGGCCGGGGTACGGGGAGTGCCCTGTGGCAGCGACAAGCCGCTGTCCTACAACGCTACGGTCTGCCACACTCGCCGACGCTCTTTGAAAACCGCATCCCCGCCGACGCCCGGCACGACTTGCGACGCGAAAGCGTGGCGAGTGTGACTTTCGTGACCTTTGGCGGAAAACCGCCGTTTCCGGGCCCGCCACGGGCAAAGCCCGTGCCGTCGGACGGCGCCTGTCGCGCCGCCGGCCGGGCGCGCCTCGTGCGGCTCGATGCAGCTTCGCTGCATCTTGCCCGGCGCGCCCTAAATCGCACTGTTCTTCGCCGCCTTCGTCGCCGGATCGAACATATAATGATGCCACGCGAACACCGTCGCCGCGCTGCGATGCGGACGCCAGTTCTCCGCCAGCTCGCGGATCGTCTTCTCGCTCGGCCGCTCGGGCAGGCCCAGGATGCGCCCGATCTCGACCTGCACCGCCAGGTCGCCTGCCGGCCACACGTCCAGCCGCCCCTCGGCGAACAGCAGGTAGATTTCGGCCGACCACCGCCCGATCCCCTTCACCCGCACCAGCTGCGCGATCGCTTCCTCGTCGTCGTCCGGCAGCTTGGCAAGGTCCAGCCGCCCGCTCAGCACCTCGTCGGCAAGGCTGCGGGCATAGCCGCTCTTCTGCCGCGACAGCCCGGCGGCGCGCAGTTCATCGTCGGTCCTGGTCGCGATGCGCGCCGGGTCGGCGGCATCGCCCAGCGTCGCCTCCAGCTTCTTCCACACCGCGTCCGCCGCCTTGTAGCTCACCTGCTGCCCGACGATCGTGCGCAGCAGCGTCACATAGCCGCGCTCGCGGATGCGCGGTTCGGGATAGCCGGCATAGGCGAGCGCGGTCGCGAAGCCCGGTTCGATGGCGGCAAGCGCGTCGAGCGAGGTGCGCAGCTGATCGGCGGAAAGGCCCATGGGCGGTCCTTGAAAAGCGTGCCGCCCCCCGGCATGGGACGGCGACAGGAGAATGAACGATGCCCATGCTTACCGTCGTCGACCGTGCCGGGGAAGAACGAACCGTGGACGCGGAGGTCGGGCTGTCGGTCATGGAGGTGTTGAAGATCAACGGCTTCGACGAACTGCTCGCGCTGTGCGGCGGCTGCTGTTCGTGCGCGACCTGCCACGTCCATGTCGACCCGGCCTATCTGGACCGGCTGCCGGCGATGAACGCGGACGAGGACGACCTGCTCGACGTGGCGGACGACCGCGACGCGACGTCGCGGCTGTCGTGTCAGGTGCGGGTGACGGCGGGGCTGGATGGGATGCGGGTCACCATTGCGGCGGAAGATTGAAGACGAAGCAGCGAAGCTGGTTCGCATCAATCTCCGCCCGGCCGGCGGGGCATCGCCCCGACCGACGACATGGGCTTTGCCCATGTCGGGCCATCGCTCGCGGAACCCCGTTCTCGATACGGGCTCTCGACTACGCTCGATCCCTACTCGAACCGAACGGTGTGGGCGGGAAAGGGAGTAGGAGAGGGGCAAAGGGCAGCGCCACCCCCATCTCCATCCCCACCCACCCCGTTCGGTTCGAGCAGCTTCGAGCCTGTCGAGAAGCGTCCGTCGAGAACCCGCCCGCCCCGAACGCACCCGACATGGGCAAAGCCCATGTCGTCGGACGGGCCGCCGGCCCGCCGGCCGGGCTTGGAAGGCTGCGAAATAGCTTCGCTATTCCGTCAGGCTTCCTGCGCCATCGCCACCGCATACAGCGCGATCGCCGCCGCATTCGACACGTTCAGGCTCTCCACCCGGTCCGAAATCGGCAGCTTGGCGAGGATGTCGCAATGCGCCTCGGTATTCTGCCGCATCCCCTCGCCCTCGGCGCCCAGCACCAGCGCGACCCGCTTCGGGCCCAGCGCCTGTGCCAGCGTCGTGTCGGTCTTGCCGGTCAGCCCGACGCGCCAGTATCCGGCCTCGCCCAGCTCGACCAGCGCGCGCGACAGGTTCACCACCCGCACCCACGGCACGTTCTCCAGCGCGCCGGAGGCCGAGCGTGCGACCGTGCCCGATTCGGGCGGCGCGTGCCGGTCCTGCGTGACGATGCCCAGCGCGTCGAACGCCGCCGCCGAGCGCAGGATCGCGCCGACGTTATGCGGGTCGGTCACCTGATCGAGCAGCAGGATTGGCCGGTCGTCGTCGCGCCCCTGTTCGATCAGGTCGGCCAGCCAGATATCCTCCAGCGGGTCGGCCTCGATCACGATCCCCTGGTGCGGCGCGTCGGCGGGGACGAGCCGGGCGAGGTCGGCGACCTCGGCATAGACCACCGGCACCCCCTCGGGCAGCACCAGCTGCGCACCCATTTCGTGCGTGCACCAGATCTTGCGGATCTTGCGCTCGGGATTGTCGAGCGCGGCGAAGGCGGCGTGGCGGCCCCAGAAGCGCGGACGCTGCGGCGATGCCTTGCTGGGGCGGTGTCCTTTGCGGGCCATGTCAGTCTTTCTCGGGGATGGCGTAGGGGTCGGTGGCGACCGGCCGGGTGGGCAGGGGCGGACGCGGCAGCGGCCGTTCGGCATTGGCCGCGCTCAGCAGGATCGACGCGAGGATGATCGCGTTCTGCCGCATGTCGGGCCCTTTGAGGTGGTCGTAGGTATCGATGCTCGTATGGTGCAAGCGGCTGCCATAGTCGAGCGGGTCCTGGATGAACTGATAGCCCTGCAGCCCGACCGACTGGAAGAAATAGTGATCGGTCGACCCGGTGCGCCGGTTCGCGACGGTCGTCGCGCCCATCGACGCGAACGGGGCCAGCCAGTCGCGCAGGATGGGCACGGCGGCGACGTTGCTCTCGGCATTGATCCCGCGGATCCTGCCCGACCCGTTGTCGATGTTGAAATACGCGGTCATCGCGTCATAGCCGGGCTTCTTCGTGATCGGGAAGCGGTTGGTCCAGCCATAGAAGCGGGCGAGGCCGCCGTCCTTGCCGCCCGCCGGTTCGGGCCGCGACGCGATATGCCGCTCGACATAGGCGAGGCTGCCGAGCAGCCCCTGTTCCTCGGCATTCCACAACGCGAAGCGGATCGTCCGCTTCGGCCGGACCTTCAGCGTCGACAGGATGCGCGCCGCCTCCATCACCACCGCGGTCCCTGCGGCATTGTCGGCCGCGCCGTCGCCCGCGACCCAGCTGTCGAAATGCGCGCCGGCCATGACATAGCCGGCCCCGGGGTCGGTGCCGGGCAGGTCGGCGATGATGTTGTAGGCGGTGGGGTCGCTGTCGTCGAAGCGGACCTGCGTGTCGATCTCGATCGTCGGGGCGGGGCCGCTGACCGACAGCCGGGCGAGCCGGCGATAATCCTCAGCCGCGATCTCGATCGCCGGCACCGCCGGCGCGACATCGCGGGTGAAGAGATAGCCCGATCCATGGAGCAGCTTGCCGTCGCGCGACGACATCGTCGCCATCGCCACCGCGCCTTCGCTCTTCAGGAACGCATCGAGCTTGCGCGCGAAGTCGAGCCGCCTGGCGCGGCGGTCGGTATCGGCCGGATCATAGACCGGCTCGCGCCAGCTGTCGGCCTTGGCGAGGTCCTCGCCGGTCAGGCGGCGGAACGGCGCCTCGCCGGGTTCCGATCCGTCGCCCGGCCGGGTCACCATCACCACCTTGCCGCGCAGCTTGCCGCGCCAGTCGGCGAAGTCCTTCTCGTCCGCGATCGGCGCGACGATCACCGGTGCCGACACCGGGCCGTTGGTGCCGGGCGTCCACGCGATCGGGATCGCGGTCAGCTGTACCGGCCGCGGCGTGACCATGCGTACGCTGGCGCGCTCGATCGTCCAGCCGCGCCCGAATTCGAACCCCTCGGCGGTGGTGGTCAGCCCCCATTCGCGGAACTTCGCCTGCGTCCAGCGTTCCGCCTCGCGCATCGCCGGCGAATTGGGCAGGCGCGGGCCGATGCGGTCGGTCAGGTGCTGGGCGATCGGCATGACCTGCGTCTGCGACGTGCCTTCGTCGACGATGCGGTTGACGGCGTCGCGGTCGACGCTCTGTGCGGCCAGCGGGGCGGCGATCAGGGTGGTAGCCAGCAGGATTGCGCGCAAGATCAGGTTCCTCGGACAGCGAAAGCGATGTTCGCGACGCTAAGTTGCCCAACAATATGGCGCAAGGCGTTGACAGCGCCGCTGCGGGACGGCAATGGGCGCGCTCGCTTCGGGGCTGGCCCCGCAAGTGGCGGCTGGACAGGTGGCCGAGTGGTTAAAGGCAGCAGACTGTAAATCTGCCCGGGTTTCCCGTACGCTGGTTCGAATCCAGCCCTGTCCACCACCGCCCGCGCGAACGAGCGCGGCGGTGTTTCGCGGGAAGCATGAACATTCCGACCCCGATCCTCTTCGTGTTCGCCGCGCTGTTCGAGATCGGCGGCTGCTTCGCCTTCTGGGCATGGTGGCGGCTCGACCGCTCGCCCTGGTGGCTGGTGCCCGGCATCGCCGCGCTGATCGGCTTCGCATGGATACTGGCGCACAGCGACACCGCCGGGGCGGGGCGGGCCTATGCGGCTTATGGCGGCATCTACGTGCTGGGTGCGGTGCTGTGGGGCTGGTCGGTCGAAGGGCTGGTGCCAGACCGCTTCGACCTGATCGGTGCCGCGCTGTGCATGGCGGGCTGCGGCGTGATCCTGTTCGGACCGCGATAGGGACGTACTGGAGCGGGTAGCGGGAATCGAACCCGCGTATTCAGCTTGGAAGGCTGCTGCACTACCATTGTGCTATACCCGCCCGTACGCTTGCCGCGCGAAGGCTTCGCCACTGCCACAGCCGGGCCGGACAGGTCAACCGCCGCGTGCAAGACTTTGCCCTGCCAAGAAAAACCCGTATGGCGGGTTCGAATCGTACCTGGGGAGGGTGGTTTGTTGAACGAAATGATCGCGGCGGTGGGCGATGTGCTCAGTGCGCACGGACCGGCGGTACAGGCGGCGGCGAGCTATGCGCCGTCGGACTATTCGATCCATTTCTTCCTGCAACTGGCGGTGATCCTGCTCGCCTGCCGCGTGGTCGGCTGGGCGGGCAAGCGCTTCCTGAACCAGCCGCAGGTGGTGGGGGAAATGATCGCCGGCGTCGTCCTCGGCCCTTCGCTGCTCGGCCTGTTCTTTCCGGACGTACAGGCGGCGATCTTTCCCAAGGAAACGCGCGGCGTCCTCTATGCCGGGGCGCAGCTGGGCGTGGGGCTCTACATGTTCCTCGTCGGGCTGACGCTGCGGCTCGACCATTTCCAGACCAAGGCGAAGAGCGCGGCGATGGTGTCGGCGGCGGGGATCGCCGTCCCCTTTGCCCTCGCATTCCTCGTCACCCCGCTGCTGCTGAACGTGCCGGGGCTGTTCGCCGAAGGCATCTCGACCGGCAGCGCGACGCTGTTCATGGGCGCCTGCATCGCGCTCACCGCCTTCCCGATGCTCGCGCGGATCATCCACGAACGCGGCCTCGCCGACACCGCGCTCGGCACGCTGTCGCTGACCGCCGGGGCGTTCGACGACGCGGTGTCGTGGTGCGTGCTCGCGATCGTGCTGGCGACCTTCGGTGCGGGTGCGGGCGTCGCGATCCTCGCGATCGGCGGTGCGATACTCTACGCGCTGTTCCTCGTCCTGTTCGGCAAGCGCCTGCTCGCGCCGCTCGGCCGCGCTGTCGAGGCGAAGGGCGAGATGAGCATGACCGTGCTGTCGGTCACGCTGATGCTGTTCTGCCTGTCGGCGTTCTTCATGGACGCGATCGGCATCCACGCGATCTTCGGCGGCTTCATCCTTGGCGTGTTCATGCCCCGCGGACTGTTCGTCGAGGAGCTGAAGCGCAAGGTCGAGCCGCTGGCGGTCGTGCTGCTGCTACCGATGTTCTTCACCTATTCGGGGCTGAACACGCGGATGGATACGGTCAGCTCGCTGCCGCTGCTGCTGATCGCGCTGGGCGTGCTGGCGGTGTCGATCCTCGCCAAGTTCGGCGCCTGCTGGGCCGCGGCGCGTCTTGCGGGCGAGGACAATCGTACCGCGCTCGGCATCGGCGCGCTGATGAACTCGCGCGGGCTGATGGAGCTCATCATCATCAACATCGGCCTGCAAAAGGGGATCATCGGCCCCACGCTGTTCGCGATGCTGGTGCTGATGGCGATCGTGACGACGGTGATGGCGACGCCGCTGTTCGAGGCGGTCTATGGCAAGCGGGCGCGGGCGAGCGGCGAACTGGGGACGATTGATCGCACGCAGGCCGCGTAAGCCACTGGCGTTCGCCGGGCGGACGCCATAAATCGCGCGGACAATGGCAAAGATCACGACTCCGCGTCCCGTCCGCGGCACCCAGGACATTTTCGGCGATTTCGAGCGGCGTTTCACCCACGTCGCCGAAACCTTCGAACGCGTCCGCCGGCTCTACTGCTTCGCCCGCGTCGAGGTGCCGGTGTTCGAATCGACCGCCGTCTACGCCCGCTCGCTGGGCGAGACGACCGATGTCGTGTCGAAGGAGATGTATTCGTTCGAGGATCGCGGCGGCGATTCGCTGACGCTGCGCCCCGAATTCACTGCCGGTATCGCCCGCGCGTACCTGACCGAGGGGTGGCAGCAATATGCCCCCCTCAAGCTGGCGACGCATGGCCCCGTGTTCCGCTACGAACGCCCGCAAAAGGGCCGCTATCGTCAGTTCCACCAGATCGATGCCGAAGTGATCGGCGCGGCCGAGCCGATGGCCGATGTCGAGCTGCTGGCGATGGCCGACCAGCTGCTCCACGAACTGGGCATTGCCGACGGGGTGACGCTGCAGCTCAATACGCTGGGCGATGCCGAAACGCGTGACGCATGGCGCGCGGCGCTGGTCGAGCATTTCATGGGGCATCGCGGCGACCTGTCGGAAGACAGTCTCAAGCGCCTCGACAAGAACCCGTTGCGTATCCTCGACTCAAAAGACCCCCGCGACCGCCCGATCGCCGATTCGGCACCGGGGATCGATGCGTATCTGACGGCGGAAGCGGCCGACTTCTTCGCGGCGGTCACGTCGGGGCTGGACGCGGCAGGGGTCAAATGGACCCGCAACGACCGGCTGGTGCGCGGGCTGGACTATTATCGCCACACCGCCTTCGAATTCGTCACCGACCGGCTGGGCGCGCAGGGGACCGTGCTGGCGGGCGGACGCTACGACGGGCTGATCGAGTCGCTCGGCGGGCCGGCGACGCCGGGGGTCGGCTGGGCGGCGGGGATCGAGCGGCTGGCGATGTTGCTGGAGGAGCCGGCGGTACCGCGCGCTGCCGTCTGCGTGATCCCGCGTGAGGGCGAGGCCGACGTGCCGGCCATGACGCTGTTGCAGGATCTGCGCGCCGCCGGAGCGGTGGCTGACATGGCCTATCGCGGCAATATGAAGCGGCGCATGGCCAAGGCAGATACGCAGGGTGCGTCGATGGTCGCGCTGGTCGGAGCGGATGGTGGCGTCACTGCCAAGCTGCTGGCGACCGGTCGACAGATCGACATAGCCGCCGAAGACCGGGAGGCATTTCTGCACGCGGCCACCCTGTATTCGTCGGGCGTGACCGATAGTGACGTCGAGGGCGATTCGGTGCTGGAGGAAATGATCGGCGAATGGCGCGACGGGCTCTGGCAGGCATCGGATAGCGAATGACCATCGCCCCCGAACGCATCGCCCAGATCGAGGCGCGGCGCGACGAACTTGCGGCGCAGATGGCGACCGGCGACCTGCCCGGCGACCGCTTCGTCGCGGTGTCGAAGGAATATGCCGAACTCGAACCCGTCGCACAGGCGGCGGGCGAGGTGCGGCGGTTGCGCGCCGAAAGCGATAGCCTGAGCTTCATGACGCAGGACGCCGATGACGACCTGCGCGCGATGGCGGTCGAGGAACTGCACGCGAACCGTGCGCAGCTCGACGCGGCCGAACGCGCGCTGGCGCTGGCGCTGCTGCCGCGCGATGCCGCCGACGAACGCGCGGCGATGCTCGAAATCCGCGCCGGCACCGGGGGCGACGAAGCGGCGCTGTTCGCCGGCGACCTGTTCCGCATGTACCAGCGCTATGCCGACAATCGCGGCTGGCGGGTCGAGCTGATCTCGGCATCGGTGTCCGACGCCGGCGGCTACAAGGAAGTCGTCGCCAGCGTCACCGGCGCGGGCGTGTTCGCCCGGCTGAAGTTCGAATCCGGCGTCCACCGCGTGCAGCGCGTGCCCGCGACCGAGAGCGGCGGGCGCATCCACACCAGCGCCGCGACGGTCGCCGTCCTGCCCGAGGCCGAGGATGTCGACGTGCAGATCGACGACAAGGACCTGCGCATCGACGTCTATCGTTCGTCGGGGCCCGGCGGCCAGTCGGTCAACACCACCGATTCGGCGGTCCGCATCACCCACTTGCCCACCGGGCTGGTGGTGATCCAGCAGGACGAGAAGTCGCAGCACAAGAACAAGGCCAAGGCACTGAAGGTCCTGCGCACCCGCCTGTACGAGGCCGAGCGCCAGCGGCTGGCCGACGAGCGCGCCGGCACCCGCCGCTCGATGGTCGGATCGGGCGACCGCTCGGAGCGCATCCGCACCTATAATTTCCCGCAGGGGCGGGTGACCGACCATCGCATCAACCTGACGCTCCACCGTTTGCCCGAAATCCTCGAAGGCGAGATGGGGGAACTGATCGGCGCCCTGATCGCGCAGGACGAGGCGGAGCGGCTGGCGACGCTGGATGGGTGAGGC
The DNA here is from genome assembly GCA_003946805.1 of Bacillus sp. 2B10. Taxonomy (GTDB): domain Bacteria; phylum Pseudomonadota; class Alphaproteobacteria; order Sphingomonadales; family Sphingomonadaceae; genus Sphingomonas. The sequence goes on from RPSH01000001.1 coordinate 267,169, forward strand.
GCGCGCGAGCGTGGGCCGGGATGAGAAGAAGGTTGTCTTCACGCGGAGGCGCGGAGACGCGAAGGGGTCGTGCTCACGGTCGGGTTCCGTGCCGCCAGGTGCCTTGTCTTGTGCAGGCGTGCGAAACGTCGGATCGCTGCGTGATCGCTATCGGCGAACGCTGATCCTCCGCGTCTTCGCGCCTCCGCGTGAGAACGATCCTTTCTTCTACCATCGGCCATGACCACGCTGCGCCACGCCCTGACCCGCGCGACCGCCCGCATCGCAAGCGTGTCCGATTCGCCCCGCCTCGACGCCGAACTGCTCGCCGCCCACGCGCTGGGTTGCAGCCGCGAGACGATGCTGCTCGCCCGCCTCGACGACCCGGTTCCCGCCGGATTCGAAACGCTGGTCGACCGCCGGCTGACCCATGAACCGGTTGCGTACATCACCGGCAGCCGCGCCTTCTGGACCATCGACCTGCTGGTCGGTCCCGGCGTGCTGGTACCGCGCGCGGACAGCGAGACGCTGATCGAGGCGGCCGTCGATCATTTCGCCGGGCGGGCGCCGGGCCGTATCCTCGACCTCGGCACAGGGCCAGGCACGCTGCTGCTGGCGGCACTGGCGGAGTGGCCGGGTGCGACCGGGCTGGGCGTCGATGCGTCGGTACAGGCGCTCGCCTATGCCCGGCGCAACGGCGACGCGCCGGGCATGGCCGACCGGGTGACCTGGGCGCAGGGCGACTGGACCGCGGGGATCGACGGACGCTTCGACCTGATCCTCGCCAATCCGCCCTATATCGGGACGGGGGAGGTGCTGCCGCGCGAGGTCGCTGGCCATGAGCCGGCCGGCGCGCTGTTCGCCGGGGCGGACGGGCTCGACGACTATCGCCGGATCGTCCCCGACCTGCCGCGCCTGCTGGCCCCCGACGGAATCGCCGCGATCGAGATCGGGCATAGGCAGGGCGACGCCGTGCTGGCGCTGGTCGCGGCCGCCGGCCTGCCCGCGCGACTGGTCCGCGATCTCGGCGGCCGGCCGCGCTGCGTTGTAGCCGGTTGATCCTGTCGTGCGGCGAACCCATCTTTCCGCTTGGAGAAGCCCGGCGCAGTCGCTAAGACCGGCTGCGGGGCAGGCACCATCGACGTAGGCGTTGATTGCGGGGCTGGCTCCTTCCATCGTCATGTGACCCACTGTCGTCCGGTGGGCATGGCAGGCGGACGGTGCCGGTGCATCGCCTCGCGGAGTTGCTCGCACCCGGGATCGCGAGATCGACGGACAGGTAAGGACAGGACAACCAACCCTTGATGAACAATCGTCAGGCCGGCCGCCGTCGCGGTCGCGGTGGACAGCGCCAGCCGGGAAGCGGCGGCGGCAACCCGCGTGATAACGGCAATCGCATCGACAATCGTGCGCGCGGCAACGCCGCGCAGTTGCTGGAGAAATACAAGAACCTCGCCGCCGACGCCCAGCGCGCCGGCGACCGGGTGAACACCGAATATTACCTCCAGTTCGCCGACCATTATTTCCGCGTGCTGGAAGCGGGACGTTCGCGCGTCGAGGAACAGCGCCGTCCCCGTGACGAGTTCGACGGCAACGACGACGAGGATTTCGACGGCGACGGCGACATGGGTGCCGACACCGGCAGCCAAGATCGCGGCCAGCGCGATGACCGTGGCCAGCGCGACGATCGCGGCAACCGTGACGACCGTGGAAATCGCGACGACCGTGGCAACCGCGACGATCGCCAGCCACGCGCCCAGCGTGAGGTCCGCGACGATCGCGGCCCGCGCGAAGAGCGTCAGCCCCGCGAGGAACGCCAGCCGCGCGAAGAACGGCAGGCTCGCGACGATCGCGGTCCGCGGGAGGATCGCCCGCAGCGCGAACGCCTGCGTCGCGACGGCGGCCGCACCGCTCCTGCCAATGACGGCGCCGAACAGCGCGGCATCGAGGGCGAAGTCGGGACGCAGCAGCACGATGTCGTAGAGGCAGCGCCCGAGGCGGCTCCCGAAGCCAAGCCGGTTCGCCGCCGCACACCGCGTACGCGTGTCGAAGCGGCACCGGCCGAGGCGGAGGTCGCGCCGTCGATCGACGCCGATCGCCTGCCGCCGGCGCTGTCGGCGAACGACGATGGCGCCGAACGCCCGCGCCGCCGTCGCCGTGTCCGCACGGACGAGGAAGAGGCCGCGCCGCCCGCCGCCTGATCGGGGCGTCGCCGATCCGCAACCGGGGCCGGTATCGCACCCAGCGATGCCGGCCCCGTTCGTTTGTGGCTCATGCTGGACAGAATTTCGTTGCCCGAGCGTCATTCCAGCGAAGGCTGGAATCTTTCGGAACAGCGCGGTCCGTCCGCCGCGGGAGACCCCAGCCTTCGCCGGGGTGACGGCTATTCGGTCTCGACCCGGTCACCCCGCCGCGAACTGCTCCGCACTCAGAGCGTACAGCCCGCCCGCGCCTGCCATCGCCGCCATCCCCAGTCCGCGCGCCTCGGGCACGATGCGGTCGAGATAGAAGCCGACCGCCGCCCGTTTGCGGGCGACGAAATCCGGATCGTCCACTGTGCCCAGCGCCCGGCCCTGCCGCTCCAGCAGCCAGCCGCAGACGCAGGTAGAGAGCATCGTCAGGAACGGATAGCTGCCCGCCAGCCGGTCGTCGACGCTCGCCTCCAGCATCCAGCGCGCGACCGCCTGGGTATCGCCCAGCAGGTCGTTCAGGGCAGCGTGCGTCACCTCGCCGCGCATTTCGGCGAACAGCGCGTCGATCGCCGCTCCGCCATCGCCCGACAGCTTGCGCCCGACCAGGTCGGCCGCCTGGATGCCGTTGGTCCCTTCGTAGATCGGGGTGATGCGCGCATCGCGGTAATGTTGGGCCGCTCCGGTTTCCTCGACATAGCCCATGCCGCCATGGACCTGCACGCCGAGGCTCGCGACCTCGCAGCCGATATCGGTACCGTGCGCCTTGGCGAGCGGGGTGACGAGGTCGAGCCGAGCCTTCGCGCCGTCGATCCCCAGCGTCGCGCGATCCACCTGCCCGGCGGCGTAATAGACCAGCGCCCGCGCCGCCATGGTCTGCGCAGTCATGCGCAGCAGCATGCGGCGGACGTCGGGATGCTCGATGATCGCGACCGGTGCGCCACCGGTCGATGCGCGCGCCGACTGGACACGCTCACGGGCATAGGCGACGGCACGCTGGGTTGCCGCTTCCGCCACCTGCACACCTTGCAGGCCGACGTTCAGGCGGGCGTTGTTCATCATCGTGAACATCGCGCGCATCCCGCCGCCCTCGGCCCCGATCAGTTCGCCGATGCAGTCGCCGTTGTCGCCGAACGACAGGACGCAGGTGGGCGAGGCGTGCAGCCCCATCTTGTGTTCGATCGACACGACGCGGACGTCGTTCGCCGCACCCGGATTGCCGTCGGCGTCCAGCCGGAACTTGGGCACGAGGAACAGCGAGATGCCCCTGGTTCCCGCAGGGGCGCCCGGCGTGCGGGCAAGGACGAGGTGGACGATATTGTCGACCATGTCATGGTCGCCGAACGAGATGTAAATCTTGGTCCCCGTGATTCGCCACGTCCCGTCGCCGACCGGTTCGGCGCGGGTGGTGAGCGCGCCCACGTCCGATCCGGCCTGCGGTTCGGTCAGGTTCATCGTGCTGGTCCATTCGCCGGTCGCGAGTCTGGGCAGGTAGCGCGCCTGCTGGTCCGCGCTGCCATGATGGGTCAGTGCCTCGATCGCCCCCACCGTCAGCGTGGGCGCGAGGGCGAAGCCGAGATCGGCGGTCCCCAGCGTCTCCAGCACCGCGGTGGCGACCGCGAAGGGCAATGCCTGCCCGCCGAAATCGGCCGGCGACCCGATCGTGCCCCAGCCGCCGGCGACATAGGCCTGATACGCCGCGCGGTAGCCGTCCGGCATGACCACGCCGTCGGGGGTCCAGCGCGCGCCGACCGTATCGCCCTTACGCGACAGCGGGCGCCATTCGCCCGCGGCGAAATCGCCGATCCCGGTCAGGATCGCATCGAGCAGGTCGGGGGTCGCATCCTCGAACCGGGGCGCGGCGGCGATCCCCTCGATCCCGGCGGCGTGGGTCAGCGCGAAACGCTGTTCGGCGGTAGCGGGGGTCAGGTCCATTTGCCCTCTCTCGATCGGCGGTTTTTACCGGTATAGCCACGCAATCATGACCGCTCCAAACGCTTCGATTCCGACCGTTCGCTTACCCTACGGCACGGCGGCGATCGCTGCGGCGGCGGAAGTGATCGGAAGGGGGGGCTGCGTCGCGGTACCGACCGAGACCGTCTATGGCCTCGCCGCCGACGCGACCGATTCGCGTGCGGTCGCCGGTATCTACGCCGCCAAGGGACGCCCGGATTTCAACCCGTTGATCGTCCATGTCCCCGATCGCGCCGCGGCCGAGGCGCTGGCGGTGTTCGACGACGCTGCGCGGCGACTGGCCGATGCCTGCTGGCCCGGCCCACTGACGCTGGTGCTGCCGATCCGCGAGGGCAGCGGCATCGCGTCGCTTGTGACCGCCGGGCTGGCGACAATCGCGCTGCGCGTGCCGGCGCACGACGCGATGCAGGCGCTGCTACGGGCGACCGGTCGACCGCTGGCGGCGCCCTCGGCCAATGCCAGCGGATCGATCAGCCCGACACGCGCCGAGCATGTCCTGCGCAGCCTGGGGGGACGGATTCCGCTGGTGATCGACGACGGCCCGACCGCTCGGGGCATCGAATCGACCATCATCGCCTGTGTCGGCGGACAGGTGCGGCAACTGCGACCCGGTCCGATCGCACGCGAGGACATCGCCAACCTGCTGGGGTGCGCGGTCGGTGGAGCCGGGGCGGGGATCGAGGCGCCGGGGCAACTGGCCAGTCACTATGCCCCGTCCCGGCCGGTGCGGCTGGAAGCGATGGCGGCGCGCGACGACGAATGGCTGATCGGGTTCGGGCCGGTCGCGGGCGATGCCACGCTGTCGGCCGATGGCGACCTGGTCGAGGCGGCGGCGCGGCTGTTCGATGCGCTGCATGTGGCCGACATGGCCGAGCGATCGGGAATCGCGGTCGCACCGGTGCCCGATACCGGGCTGGGCGTGGCGATCAACGACCGGCTGCGCCGCGCGGCAGTGCCGGGCTGAACCAGCACGGCGACCCGCAAGTATCGGGGATCGGTGGCAGTTTTCATTTTTCAAGCTACCCGACGTTAATCATTCGCCTCCTAAGGTACGTTTCGTACAAAGGGAGGGTCGGGTGAGCGGTTCGGAAGAGATCGATTTCGAGGAACGGTTGGCGGCGTTCGATTACGACGCGCGCAGCTATGGCACGTTCCCGCTGGTCCGGCGGGCTATCGAACGCCATGCGCCCGCAGCACTGACGTCGTTGTACCGGCATATCGCCGCGACGCCGTCGATCCGCGACATGTTCACCTCGCCCGCGCGGATGGACCATGCCCGCGACAAGCAGCTGGAGCATTGGCGCAAGCTGTTCTCCGGCCCGATCGACCGCAACTATGCCGCCGCCGCGTCGCATATCGGGCAGGTCCATGCCCGGATCGGCCTTGCGCCGACCTGGTATATCAGCGGCTATGCGCGGATGCTGGAGCATGTCCTGCCGCGGCTGGTGCTGGGGCGGACCGGCTGGCCGTTCGGTGCCCGTCGTCGCGCGCGCGCCGCGACCGCGCTGGTCAAGGCGTCGCTGATCGACATGGACATCGCGCTCGCCGCCTATTTCGTGGCGGAACAGGCCGGACGGCGGGCGGTCATCGAACGGTGCGGGGCGGCGTTCGAACGGATGGCGCAGGGCGACCTGACCGTATCGCTCGACGGGCTGCCGCGCGAATATCAGGCGCTGGCCGACAGTTTCGAAGCCATGCGCCGGCAGATGTGCGAGACGCTGGGCATGGTCACCCGGTCGGGCGAGCAGATCCGCATCGGTTCGGGTAATATCCGCCACGCGTCGGACGATCTGTCGCAGCGCACCGAGCAGCAGGCGGCGAGCCTCGAGGAAACCGCCGCGGCGATGGAGCAGATCACCGGCACCGTCCGTCAGACCGCCGACGGCGCGTCGCGCGCCGACCGGATCGTCGGCGAAGCGCGCAGCGAGGCCGAGGCATCGGGCAGGATCGTGCGCCGCGCGGTCGACGCCATGGACGGCATCCAGCGGTCGTCGGCAGAAATCAGCGAGATCATCTCGGTCATCGACGGCATCTCGTTCCAGACCAATTTGCTGGCGCTGAATGCGGGCGTCGAGGCGGCACGCGCGGGGGATGCCGGCAAGGGCTTCGCGGTCGTCGCCAGCGAGGTGCGCGCGCTCGCCCAGCGATCGGCCGACGCCGCGAAGGACGTGAAGACCCGCATCCTGTCCTCGTCCGAACAGGTGGAGGCCGGGGTCGATCTGGTCAACGCCACCGGAGAGGCGCTGCGGCGGATCATCGGCCGCATCGGCGAGATAAGCGAACTGGTATCGGGCATCGCCACCTCGGCAACGCAGCAGTCGATCGGGCTTCAGCAGGTGAATACCGCGGTGTCGGAAATGGATAACGTCACCCAGCGCAACGCCGCGATGGTCGAGGAAACGACCGCCGCCGCCCGCATCCTCGCGCAGGAGGCCGAAGTGCTGGCGGCCGAAGTCGCCCGGTTCCGGCTGGACGGGGCGGCCAGCGGCAATGCGGTGCACCGGATGCAGGAGCGACTGGCCGCGGCTTGAGGGGTGACCGTGGTCCCTGCGCAAGTGGGGATCCATATACGCAACGGTGCGACTCCTTTACGATCGTTGGCGGCTATCGATTCCTGCCTTCGCGGGAATGACGGCAAGAGGCTGGCGTAGAGAACCAAACGTCGCCCCAGCGCAGGCTGGAGCCTCCCGCGGCGAGGCACGCGGTCTGGCAACAGGAAGATTTCGGCCTTCGCCGGGATGACGTATGTGGCCGCCCCCCGAAGCGTACCAGACCGCAAAGCGGTTGCGCCCGGGCGGCGCGCGTGCTTGGGATTGGCGGGGATCGGGAAACTCTATGGCCAGCCGCGCAATCAACGGACGGTTCGATGCTGGCGCGACCGGTGGGCGCTGGCTCGACGAATATTGTGCTGCCGCTCGGCCGGGCGACATGCTGTGCCATGCGACCGTGCAGGATCGTGCGGCGTGGGAGGCGGCGTTCGAGGAACTGGCCGGCGTGCCGGGCAACACGCTGTCCGCCGCGCGTGAGCGGGCGCAGCGGCATTCCGACGATATCGGCACGGCGTATCGTGCGGCGGGCGAGAATGAGGAGCGCCGCTGGCCGCTGTCGCCGGTCCCGCTGCTGATCGGGGCCGACGAATGGCGCGGCATCGCCGAGGGGATGGCCGAGCGCGCCGACCTGTTCGAGGCGATCGTCGCCGACATCCACGGCGAGCAGCGGCTGGTGGCCGACGGCGTGCTGCCGGCGATGCTGGTCACCGGATCGCCGCTGTTCCTGCGGCCGATGGTCGGACTGGTGCCGCCGGGCGGGCACCAGCTGCACTTCGTGGCGGCCGATCTGTGCCGCGGACCCAACGGGCGCTGGCGGGTGCTGGCCGACCATGTCCGCGTGCCGGTGGGGGCGGGCTATGCGCTGGAGAACCGGCTGGCGATCGGCCGGACGCTGGGCGGCCTGCCCGCGCGGCTCAACATCGAACGCCATGCGCCGTTCTTCGCCGCGATGCGCGCGGGCATCGCCGCCGCGTGCCGCCGTGCCGAGCCGCGCATCGGGTTGCTGACCTCGGGCAAGCTCAACCCCAGCTATCCCGAACAGGCGCATCTGGCGCGCTATCTGGGTTTCCTGCTGGTCGAGGGGGCCGACCTGGCGGTGCGCGACGACCAGCTCTATGTCCGCACCATCGCGGGCCTCAAGCGGATCGACGCGCTGTGGCGGCGGATCGATCCGCGCCTCATCGATCCGCTGGCGTTCGATGCCAATTCGACGATCGGCGTACCCGGCCTCGTCGATGCGATGGCGGCGGGCAATGTCGTGATCGCCAATGCGCCGGGCGTCGGCGTGCTCGAATCACCGGCCTTCGCCGCGTTCCTGCCGGCGCTGGGCGAGCGGTTGCTGGGGCGGGCGCCGTCGCTGCCATCGATCGGGACATGGTGGTGCGGCCGGGCGGGCGATCGGGCGCGGGTGCTGTCGTCGCTCGATCAGCTGGTGATCGGTCCCGCCTTTGCCGGGCCGGTGGCGGAGCTGGCCGGGCCGGTGCTGGGCGCGTCGCTGGACGAAGCGGCGCGCGCGCGGCTGACGGCGGCCATGGCGCTGCGCCCGCAGGATTATGTCGGGCAGGAGGTCGCCGAACTGTCGACCATGCCGACCGTGTGCGACGGCGAGCTGCTGCCGCGGCCCTTTTCGCTCAGGGTATTCGCCGCGCGCGGCGGCGACGGGCGCTGGGTCGTGCTGCCCGGCGGCTTCGTGCGGATCGGCGACCAGCCCGACGCGCGCGCGGCGGTGATGGGCGAGGGGTCGTGGTCGGCCGACGTCGTCGTCCACGGTCCCGATCCGGTCGCGCCGGTATCGCTGCTGCAGCCGACCGACAGCGTGGAACTGCGCCGCAATCCCGGCACGCTGCCCAGCCGGGTCGCCGACAACCTGTTCTGGCTGGGCCGCTATCTGGAGCGGGGCGAGGCGTTGCTGGGCGTCATCCGCGTGCTGTTCGGCCATTCGATCTCCGCCGATACCGGCGCGGCGCTGGCGCCGGCGACGGTCGAGCGGCTGGTGACGCTGATCGTCGACACCGGCGCGGCCGCCCGCCCGCCCAGCCACCGCCGCCGCGACCTGGTCGATTTCGGGCGCGAGGCGATGGAGTCGGTCGACGGCTGGGGCAGCGTGCGCGCGATCAACCGCATGGCGACCGGCATCGGCGGCGTGTCGCGCGACCGGTTGTCGCTGGACATGGTGCGGCTGCTCGACGCGCCGCATCCGATGACCGGCACGCTGCTCGACCGGGCGGGTACGTTGCAGCGCCGCTATGCCGCGCTCGCCGGGCTGTCGGCCGAACATATGGGGCGGACCGATGCGTGGCGCTTCCACGATCTGGGACGGCGGATCGAGCGGGCGATGGCGGCGACGCGCACGCTGCTGGCGGTCGACCTGCGCCGGGCGAGCGCCGAGGACCTGTCGACGCTGCTCGACCTGGCCGACAGCCAGATCAGCTATCGCCAGCGTTACCTGATGGGGTTCGCACGGGTGCCGGTGATCGACCTGATCGCGCTGGACCCCGGCAATCCGCGCGGCATCGCGTTCCAGGTGGAGACGATCGTCGGCCATCTGGCGAAGCTGCCGGTGCTGAACGATGCCGGCATCGCCGAGCCGCAGCAGCGCATCGCCGCGCGGCTGACGGCGGGCATCGCCATGGCCTCGGCCGATCGGCTGGACCGCGGCTGGGTGCTGGAAATCAACCAGCAACTGCAAAAACTGTCCGACGCCATCGGCACCCGCTATTTCCTGCAAGGCGCGCAGCCGCTGCGCGAAGCCGGGCTGACCCTCGCATGATGCGCTATGCCATCCGCCACATCACCCGTTTCGATTACGAGGAGGCGGCGGGGTTCGCGCGCTGCAACCTGCGGCTGCGGCCGATCCTGTGGTCGGGGCAGGAGCTGGAGGAATATGCGCTGCTCGTCGAACCGGGCGGCCATACCGAACCGGCGCGGGCGCAGGCGGGGCTGGCCAACGTCACCCGGCTGGTGGTCGAGCGGCCCGAACGGACGCTGACGATCGAGAGCCGGGCGACGGTGCGCGTCGAACGCACGATCCCGCTGCCGTCGCCGACCGACCCGACGCTGGCCGACATCCGCCGGATGGTGGGCGAGGTCGCCGATGCCGGCCCCGCCAGCCCGGTCAGCTATCTCTTTCCCTCCACCCATGTGCCCATCGTGCCCGAGATCGCGGCATGGTGTGCCGAGGACCTGGCCGACGATCACGGCATCCTCGACGCCGCGATCGCGCTCGCCCGGCGCATCCAGCGCGACTTCGCCTTCGATCCGACCGCGACGCTGGTCGACACGCCGCCCGCCGAAGCCTTCGCCAAGCGCGGCGGGGTGTGTCAGGATTTCGCGCAGATCATGCTGTCGGGCTTGCGCGGCGCGGGGCTGCCCGCGGCCTATTGCTCGGGCTATCTGCGCACGCTGCCGCCGCCGGGGCAGGAACGGCTGGTCGGGGCCGATGCGACCCATGCGTGGGTATTGGTATGGGCCGGTCCCGTTCTGGGATGGACCGGGGTCGATCCGACCAACGGCATCTGGATGGCCGAGGACCATGTCGTGATGGCGATCGGCCGCGACTATGCCGACATCGCGCCGATCGATGGCGTCGTGCTGGGGTCGGGCGCGCAGACGATGCAGGTGTCGGTCGACGTGGAGCCGCTGCCGGTCGGGTAGCCGGTTCGGGAAGGCGGGTGGCGGTAATCAGGGCAGCCGGCCCGGCCGATGCCGCCCGCGAAGCGCAGCCGCCGCCGGACGATGCCCTGCCGGTGCCCGACCCGTACCGGACGTTTGCGCGTTCCCGATATTCCATGTCCGACGAACCGTTTCGGGAAAAGGCATTCGGGAACAGGTTTCGGAAACCGGACCCTGACGGAGCGTCGCCGAGTGGGTTGGCGGGTCCGTTTGTCCGTCGCGGGTTCCTATTTGGGAATGGCGAACACCTTCTGCATCTCCGCGCGATCGAAACTCTCACCGTCAATTTCGACAGTCTGATGCTCAACGATGCTGAAGCCCATCGCCGCGAATGCCGGTTGCGCCATCAAGCTCGCGTGCACCCACAATTTTCCATCGCCTCGCTCAAGGCTGCGCTGCTCAATCCATGTGTATAACTGTCGGAACAAGCCGGTCCCCTGCGCTGACGGCCTGATGTAAGCGAAATCGATATAGCCATTGGGCTCAAGGCTCATGAAGCCTGCGATCACGGTCACGGATCGAGCCAAGACAATCATCTGCCTATCAAGACGCGCGTCCCATTCCTCGCCGCTGCGGCGGTGGGGCACCCATCTCTCACGCTGCCTATCCGTATATTTGCTCGGGCCGCTTCTGACTGCCTCGAACATTACGTCGGCTAGGTCATCGTAATCGGTTTTGGTGGCCCATTGCAGCTGGTAGGAGGTGTCCATGCGCATCGGGTATCGCCGGGAATGGCCCGCTTCAATCAGGATAATTCCCGAAACTCGATCGATATCGAGAACGCCTGCGCCGTCTCGATCGTCGTTCGTTTGCAGGAATGATCGCGATCGGAGACCGGTTAGGGTATGGACGCACCATGATCTACTTCATCGGTGGAGCAAGTCGCAGCGGCAAGTCGCTGCTGGCGTCGCGGATGATGACGCAGGCCGGCGTGCCGTGGCTGTCGCTGGATGTGCTACGTATGGGACTGGTGCGTGGCGCACCGGTGCTGGGCCTGAATGCTGAAGCCGACGACTTGGAAGAAGCGGCGCGATTATGGCCGATCATACGGGCGATGACCGAGAATATGATCGACGACGGGCGAGACTATTTGATCGAGGGTGCCTGTCTGGACCCGTGTGACGTTGCCACGCTCGTGGCTGCCGGAGAAGCGCGGGCCTGTTTTCTGGGGTATCCCCGGCTATCCGCAAAGGAGAAGGCAGGTTTCGTTCTGCAATTCCGCGACGGTCCGAACGACTGGCTGACCGACGAGCCGCGGCAGGTCATGCTGGCGCACCTTCTCGATGGTTGTCGGACGAGTCGGAGGATCGAGAAATCGTGCGGCGAAGTAGACCTGCCGTTCTTCGATACCGGCTGCGACTTCGGTATCGCATTGTCGGCAGCAGAGCGATGGTTGGTGGCCGGCCAGTTCTGACCAGGCCACCCCTCTTTCCAAAATATCGATCCCAATGGGAATGCCCCGGCCGTCTCGCTCACCCTTCGTTTGTGGGAAGGAAATTAGTTGCGAAGCAATCGCGCCCCATCGTCATCTCGCCTTTTAGAATTGCGGCTGATCGCTCGGCGATGCAAAGTTGCGGTACAAGCGCCTCTGACCGGAGGCAGTTTTCTATTCGTCGCGATGCCGCCGCTCATGCCCACCGAAGGACCCGTTGATGCCAGTTGAGTTTATATCTCAAACGACTGGACGGACGTTCGGCATCGGTGAGCTTGAGCAACCACGACTGTTTTTGTGGCAGTTAGGGTCATACGCTGACGACCTTCAGCTAGGGTCGATCGACAGCTATGAGCATGAACCCGGCGTTTGGCAGGAGGGCCGGGAACAGGCTCGATGGCACGCTTGGATGCGGTATGATCGTCGTGGTGCATTGCCTGCTGAGTTAACGCCGGAGCGCTTCTATCTCGCGACGGGCCTTCGATCACTGAGCAAGATCGGGGACTATTCTGGCAGCTATGATCTTCCGGTAAAGGTTGTGTCGCAGCGGTTTTTGACGGCGCTTCAGGAAGCTGGCCAACCGGACATGCAGATTATGCCGCTGACAGTTTGGCGCAGAGCGCAGAGCGATCACGCGCCGCAGGCTGATGCCGTAGCGGAGTTCTTCGCTCTATATTGCTGGGCTGACCCAAAGGTGTTTGATCTAGAGCTTTCGTCGCTCGATCGCATCGATCTCGATAAATACGGATCGGCTTTGACCGACGACGGTTTGGACGCGCCATCCGTGTCGAAGGTTTACACCAATACATGGCAAAACATGGCACTGTCAGTCCCCACCGGTGAAGTTGATTTACCTCCATTATTCCGCATCTCAGGCGCGGGCGGTGGCAGGTATGTGTCGCCGCAGTTTGCCGCAACGATCGAGCGACAGAAACTGAAGGTAAATCTGGTCAAGCGCCCGATCGACCCTGATCGCGAAAGTGCGATCGGCGAAGCGGTGCGACAAGGGATGCTGACTGCATGGCCGCCAGAGCATCCCTTGGGCGACTGATCGACATTTTCCCGAAATTCGATCGTTTGCGGGAAAGTCGGCCGAGTTCGCCAGCGCCGGCCCGCGGGTCCCGCCCGGCTGGCCCGGCATGTCGCAGCTTCGCCAGACCGCCGCGACCATCGTCACTTCGCGCCCCGGCAGAGGCCGGTCCGGTCGGGGGACGTCCGGAACGCGCGGAAAGGCGTTGGCGATGGAATCCCGACTCGTGACGGGGTGCGGTGACGATGTGGCTCGGTTCGGGACGTTCCCGGAGATCCCGCCTCGCGGGAACACTGCGGCCAACCCGGATTGACGAACCCGTAACGGACGCGCGATAAAGAACAAATCATGAACCTAGAGTCGTCCACCCTTGTCGCGCTGAAGCGTTGCGTCGCCGCCATGGAGCGGCGCGCGCCGGTGGCCGAGGCGGTGCGGGTGGCGACCGGGCATGGCGATATCGATGCCGCGCTGTCCGGTGGAGTCGCGCGCGGACGGGTGCACGAGATTTTCGCGCTGGATATCGGCGATGCCGGCAGCGCGACCGGCTTTGCGGGCATGCTCGCGGTCCGGCTGGGCGGCGGCATCGTGTGGTTGCGCGAAGCGGCGGTGGTGCAGGGCGGCGGGCATCTGCACGCGCCGGGGCTGGTCGAGATCGGAGTCGATCCCGCGCGGCTGCTGCTGGGGCTGCTGCCCGATCCGCTGTCGGTGCTGCGCGCCGCCGCCGATGTCGTGCGCTGTGCCGGCGTCGGCGTGGCGGTGATCGAACTGCACCGCGATCCCAGGGCGCTCGACCTGACCGCCAGCCGCCGCCTCGCGCTGGCGGCGGAGGAAAGCGGGGTGACCGCGCTGCTGCTGCGCATTGCCGCGACTCCGGTGGCGAGCGCCGCCGACACGCGCTGGGCGGTGCGGTCCTGCGCCTCGCAGCCGCTGCCCGCCAACGCGCCGGGCCATCCGACCTTCGACCTCGAATTATTGCGTCAGCGCGGCCGGGGTGCCGATGGCCGCTGGCAAGTGGAGTGGAACCGTGAGCAAGCCGTCTTCGTCAGCGCCGCAGAGCGGCCGACGCCATCTGGCGCTGTGGTGGCCGTTCCTGCCGACCGACCGGTTGCGGCGCCAATCCCCCTGCGGCGTGCCGGATGACGCCCCGTTCGTCTGTGTCGAGACGGTGCGGGGTGCCTTGCGCATCGCATCGGTCGATCCACAGGCGGTGGAACAGGGGATCGCCCCGGGCATGGCGCTGGCCGATGCCCGTGCGCTGCTGCCCGACCTGGCGGTGGTCGATGCCGATCCGTTCGCCGACCATGGCTGGCTGGAGCGGATCGCCGACGCGTGCGACCGGTTCACGCCGCTGGTGGCATTCGACGGCGGCGACGGCGTGACGATGGACATCACCGGCTGCGCGCACCTGTTCGGCGGCGAAGGCGCGCTGGTGGCGGAAGTCGAGGCGCGGCTGGAACGGTTCGGCACGCTGCGCCACGCGCTGGCCGATACGCCCGACGCGGCGCAGGCGCTGGCGCGGTTCCAGAGCGCCCCGGCGGCGAGCGAGACGGCGGCGGTCCGGCGGCTGGGGGTCGCGGCGCTCAGGCTGGACGACGAGATCGCGGTGGCGCTGCGCCGCGCGGGCCTGCGCACCATCGGCGATCTCGCCAGCCGCCCGACCGCCCCGATCGCGGCGCGCTTCGGCGAGGAAACGGTGGCGGCGCTCGCGCGGTTGCTGGGCGATGCCGACCAGCGGCTGCGACCGCGGCGCGCGCTGCCCGCCTTGTTCTTCGAGCGGCGCTTCGCCGAACCGATCGCGCGCGACGCCGACGTGCTGGCGACGATCGGCGATCTGGCGGGCGAGGCCGAAGCCGAACTGACCGCGCGCGATCGCGGCGGGCGGCGCTTTGCGGTGCGGCTGTACCGGGCGGATGGCGCGCTGCGCGATCTGGCGGTCGAAAGCGGGCTGCCCTTGCGCGATCCGCCGTCGATCCTGCGACTGTTCCGCGAACGGATCGACGCGCTGTCCGACCCGATCGATCCGGGGTTCGGGTTCGACATGATCCGCATGAGCGTCCCCGCGCTCGAACCGCTCGCCGCCACCCAGTTGCAGCTGGAGGGCGGGGCGGTCAGCGAGGAGGCGATGGCGGCGCTGGTCGACCGGCTGACCACCCGGCTGGGGCGCGGGCGGATCGCGCGGATGGCACCGGGCGACAGCCATCTGCCCGAACAGGGCGTGCTGACCATCCCCGCGATCGACACGCCTGCGCCGACCGGCTGGGACGCGCCGGAGGCCGGCGAGCCGCCGCTGCGCCCGATCCACCTGTTCGACCCGCCGCAGCGGATCGAGGTGATGGCCGAGGTCCCCGACGGGCCGCCGCACCGCTTCCGCTGGCGCCGCGTGCTGCACGACGTGATCCGGTTCGAGGGGCCGGAACGGATCGCCGCGCAGTGGTGGCGGCGGGGCCAGGCGAAGGTGCGGACGCGCGATTACTACCGCGTCGAGGACGTGCGCGGGCGGCGCTACTGGATTTTCCGCCACGGGCTGTACGATCGCGAGACGCCCGATCCGATGTGGTATGTCCATGGGGTGTTCGCGTGAGGCGTGCCGCGCTTGCGACGCCGCACCGGCTGCGTCACCCCAGCGAAGGCCGGGGTCCCTCCGTTGCTGGTACAACGTGTTTGCCGCGAAAGATTCCAGCCTTCGCTGGAATGACGTTTGGGACGAAGAAGATCATGGTCGGCCTGGCCGCGTGACATGCCCTTTGCCGAACTGATCGCCGCGACGCATTTCTCGTTCCTGCGCGGGGCGTCGGCGCCGTCCGACATGGTGGCGCGTGCGAACGAACTCGAAATGGCCGGGATCGGGATCGCCGACCGCAATACCGTCGCGGGCGTGGTGCAGGCGTTTCTCGCGCTGAAAAAGGCGAATGCGGGGCTGGTCGAACAGGGATTGCAGCCGAACGATTTCGACCTCGTCGTCGGTGCCCGGCTGGTATTCGCCGACGGGACGCCGGACATCGTCGCCTATCCGGTCGACCGCGCGGCATGGGGGCGGCTGACGCGGCTGCTCAGCGCCGGGAATCTGCGGGCGAAGAAGGGCGCGTGCGAACTCGGCCTTTCCGACCTGCTCGCATGGCAGGAGGGGCTGCTGCTGATCGTCACCGCGCCCGATGCGGCGTTGCTGGCGCGGTTGCGCGATGCCTGTCCGGGGCGGGTGTGGCTGGCGGCGGCGATGCCGCGTGGCGGACGTGACCGGCGGCGGCTGGCGGCGCGGATCGCGCTGGCGCAGGCGGTGGGCGTCCCGCTGCTGGCGACCAACGATGCGCTGTACGCGACCCACGAACAGCGCCCGCTGCACGACGTGCTGACCTGTATCCGCGAAGGGACGACGATCGCCGCCGCCGGGCGCAGGCTGGCCGCCAATGCCGAGCGGCATCTGAAGGACCCGGTCGAGATGGCGCGGCTGTTCCGCGACTGTCCGCAGGCGGTGGACGAGAGCGTCGCGCTGCTCGGGCGCATCACCTTTCGCCTGACCGACCTGAAGTATGAATATCCGCACGAGCCGGTGCCGACGGGGTGGGAAGCGCAGGACTGGCTGGAGCATATGGCGACGACCGCCGCGCACGCGCGCTACGGCCCCGACCTGCCGGGCGGGGTGCAGCGGCGGCTGGACGAGGAGTTCGCGCTGATCCGCCAGCAGAAATACGCGCATTATTTCCTGACCGTCCACGACCTTGTCCGCTTCGCACGGAGCTGCGATCCGCCGATATTGTGCCAGGGGCGCGGGTCGGCGGCCAATTCGATCGTGTGCTTCCTGCTGGGCGTCACCTCGGTCGATCCGAGCGAGCACGACCTGCTGTTCTCGCGCTTCGTGTCCGAGGAACGCGACGAGCCGCCCGACATCGACGTCGATTTCGAACATGAACGGCGCGAGGAGGTGATCCAGTATATCTACGCCCGCTATGGCCGCGAACGCGCCGGCATTGCCGCGACGGTCATCCATTACCGGCCGAGGAGCGCGGTGGGCGAGGTCGGCAAGGTGCTGGGCCTGACCCGCGACGTGACGCAGCGGCTGGGCAGTACCGTGTGGGGCAGTTTCGCGGGCGCGATGGAGGCGCGGCGCTATGTCAGCGCGGGGTTCGACCTGAACAATCCCGACATCGCGCAGTTGCGCTGGCTGGTCGACCAGATCCTCGAATTCCCGCGGCACCTGTCGCAGCATGTCGGCGGGTTCGTGCTGACGCAGGGGCGGCTGGACGAAATGGTGCCGATCCACAATGGCGCGATGGAAGGGCGGACCTTCATCGAATGGGACAAGGACGATATCGACGCGCTGGGGCTGATGAAGGTCGACGTGCTGGCGCTGGGGATGCTGACCTGCATCCGCAAGGCGTTCGACCTGCTGCGCCAGCATGATCTGGGCGACCACGACCTGACCGTCGACCTGAAGGCGGACGACAGGGACGTGTATGCGATGCTGCACAAGGGCGACAGCATCGGCGTGTTCCAGGTCGAGAGCCGGGCGCAGATGAACATGCTGCCGCGCCTGAAGCCCGAAACGCTCTACGACCTGTCGGTGCAGGTGGCGATCGTGCGGCCGGGACCGATCGAGGGGGACATGGTCCACCCCTATCTGCGACGGCGCGCCGCGAAGGAGGTGGTGCAATACCCATCGCCCAAGCCGCCGCACGATCCCGATGAATTGAAGGCGCTGCTCGACAAGACCTATGGTGTGCCACTGTTCCAGGAACAGGTAATGAAGCTCGCCATCGTCGCCGCCGATTTCAAACCCGGCGAGGCGAACGAACTGCGCCGGGCGATGGCGACGTTCCGCAATCCCGGCACCATCAAGGAACTTCGGGAAAAGATGATTACGGGCATGACCCGGCGCGGCTACGAACCGGACTTTGCCGAACGCTGCTTTCGCCAGATCGAGGGGTTCGGCAGCTATGGCTTTCCCGAGAGCCACGCGCTGTCGTTCGCGCGGCTGGTCTATGTGTCGTCGTGGATCAAGTGCCACCATCCGGCGGTGTTCGCCTGCGCGCTGCTGAATTCGCAGCCGATGGGATTTTACGCGCCGGCGCAGATCGTGCGCGATGCGCGCGACCATGGGGTCGAGGTGCGCGGGATCGATGTGAATGTGAGCGACTGGCACAACAAGCTGGAAGGGGACAAGCTCGCGCTGCGGCTGGGGTTTCGCCAGATGGACGGGTTCCGCGAGAAATGGGCCGAGGCGATCGTCGCCCAGCGGCCCTTTGCCGGGGTCGAGGAACTGGCGCGGCGGGCGCGGCTGCCGCAGCGCGCGCTGCGCCTGCTGGCCGATGCCGATGCGTTCCGGTCGATCGGGTACGACCGGCGCGAGGCATTGTGGGAGGTGCGGCGGACCCCCGATGCCGAACTGCCGCTGTTCGCCCATGCCCGTGCCGCCGAACTGGGCGAGGAACCGACAATGACGCTGCCTGCCATGCCCGCGGTCGAGCATGTCGTGACCGATTACCAGACGCTGCGCCTGTCGCTGAAAGGCCATCCGCTGCAATTCCTGCGCGAACGGCTGCGGCGGATGGGGGTGGCGAGTTGTGGCGAGATCGGGTCCGCGAAGGCGGGGACGAAGGTGATCGGCGCCGGCCTCGTCCTCGTGCGGCAGCGGCCGGGCAAGGGCAATGCGATCTTCGTCACGCTGGAGGACGAGAGCGGGATCGTCAACGTCGTGCTGTGGGCGCGGCTGTTCGAGGCGTATCGCCGCGAGGTGATGGGCGCGCGGCTGATGCTGGTCGAGGGCGAGGTGCAGCGCAGCCGCGAGGGGATCGTCCACCTGATGGGCGCGCGGGTGCAGGATCGCAGCGATCTGCTCGACACGCTGGGCGAGGCCGCGCCGTCGGGGAGCGAGGCGGTACGGCCGATCGCGGCACGCCATCCGCGCGACGTGCGGCTGGTGCCCAGGTCGCGCGATTTCCACTGACAAGCGCGACCACCCCCGCGTAGGACGGCGGCCGGGGAGGCTTCATGAACGGGTTGCTGCTGTTCGTCGTCGCGATCGGCTATGCCGCTGCGCTGTTCGCGGTCGCATGGGGCGTGCGGCGGCGGGGCGTGCCGGCCCGCGACCGGCGGATCGTCTATACGCTGGGACTGGCGGTCTATTGCAGCAGCTGGACGTTCAACGGCGCGGTCGGCAGCGCGGTGGCCGATGGCTGGGCGTATCTGCCGATCTATCTGGGGCCGATCCTGTTGTTCGTCGCCGGACGGCGGTTGCTCGTGCGGCTGGTCGGCGCGGTGCAGGCCGATGGCGCGACGTCGATCGCCGACTTCATCGGCGGGCGGTTCTCGCGCAGCCGCGGGGTGGCGGCGCTGGTCACGTTGATCGCGCTGACCGGCACAATCCCCTATGTCGCGTTGCAGCTGCGGTCGGTCGCGACCAGCTATGCCGCGCTCGCCGGCACGGGCGACGCGACGCGGCCGATGATCGCGACCGCGCTGCTGCTGGCCGGGTTCGCCATCGCCTTCGGCACGCGGGGGCAGGCGAAGGGGCGGGCGGATAGCGGGCTGCTGGCGGCGGTGGCGGTCGAATCGGTGGTCAAGCTGGCGGCGTTCGCCGCGGTGGCGGGCTTCGCGGTGTGGCTGGTGGCGACGGCGGCACCGGCACAGCGCAGCGCCGGGATCGCGCGGCTGGCCGGCGGGTTCGCGAGGGCGCCGGCGATCGCCGATTTCTGCGTCGCGACCGCGCTGGCGGCGGCGGCGATGCTGTGCCTGCCGCGACAGTTCCACGTGACGGTGATCGCGGCGAGCGGTCCCGACGACCCGGCACAGGCGCGCTGGCCGTTCGTCGCCTATCTGGCGGCGACCGCGCTGCTGGTCGTGCCGATCACGCTGGCGGCGCTGGTGCAGGGCGGGATCGCGCGGCCCGACCTGCTGGTCATCGCCATGCCGCTGGCGGCGGGCGCGCCGGTCGTGGCGCTGCTGGGGTTCGTCGGCGGATTTTCGGCGGCGACGGCGATGGTGGTGGTGGAGACGGTCGCGCTGGCGACGATGGTGTCGAACGACCTGATCGCGCCGCTGCTGCTGCGCAGCCCGCGCATGGCCCGGGCGGCGCATGTCGGGCGGACGCTGCTCTGGGTGCGGCGCGCGGTGATCGGTGGGATCATCGGCGTCGCGTTGCTGACCGCGCTGCTGATCCCGGCGACGCGCGGGCTGGCGTCGATCGGCCTCGTCGCCTTTGCCGCGATGGCGCAGTTCGCGCCCGCGCTGCTGCTGGCGGTGCTGGGTGGCGGGCGCGATCCGCTGGCGGCGAAGGCGGGGCTGGCGACCGGGCTCATGGGGTGGACGCTGCTGCTGTTCGTGCCGACGCTGATGGGCGAGGCGCTGCCGGTCGCGGGCTGGGGCGGCATGGGGCCGGTCGCGGCGGCGGCGGTGGCGACGCTGATCGCCAACATCGCCGTCCATGCGATCGTCGCCGCGTCGCGCGCGCCGCGGCTGCCCTTCGTCCGCGACGACCGGGTGCCGCCGGTGCGCGACCTGCCCGAGCTGACGCAGCTGGTCGCGCGCTTCGTCGGCGCGGAACGGGCGCAGGCCGAGCTGGGGCCGGGCACCCATGTCGACGCGCGCGCTGCGCGCCGCGCCGAGCGGCTGGTCGCGCAGGTGGTCGGCGTGTCGTCCGCGCGGCGGCTGGTGGGATCGGCGCTGTCGGGCGAGGGGCTGGGCGCGGACGACGTCGCGCGGATGCTGGACGAGAGCGGCCAGAGCCTGCAATTCTCCAAGGGGCTGCTGGCCGCGACGCTGGAGCATATCGATCCGGGCGTCAGCGTGGTCGATGC
This sequence comes from Bacillus sp. 2B10, assembly GCA_003946805.1. Taxonomy (GTDB): domain Bacteria; phylum Pseudomonadota; class Alphaproteobacteria; order Sphingomonadales; family Sphingomonadaceae; genus Sphingomonas. The sequence continues at coordinate 287,784 of RPSH01000001.1, forward strand.
CGAGCTGAACCTCGTCGCGTGGAACCAGCGCTATATCGACCTGTTCGGCTTTCCGCCGGGCATGATCCGGGTCGGTGCGCCGGTGGCCGATGCGATCGCGTTCAACGCGCTGCGCGGCGATTGCGGCCCCGGCGAGGTCGACGACCATGTCGCCCGGCGGCTGGCGCATATGCGGCGGGGCACACGGCATGGGTTCGAGCGGGTCAGGAACGACGGGCGGGTGCTCAAGACCGTCGGCGGGCCGATGCCGGGCGGCGGATACGTCATGTGCTTTTCGGACATCACCGTCGAGGCGCAGGCGCTGCGCGCGGTGGAGACGGCGCGCGCCGACCTAGAACGGCGGGTCGAGGAACGGACGCGGGCGCTGTCCGATGCCAACGCCGCGCTGGCGCGGGCGACGGCGGACAAGACGCGGTTCCTGGCGGCCGCCAGCCACGACCTGTTGCAGCCGCTGCACGCCGCGCGGCTGTTTACCGCGGCGCTGGCGCGCGGGGCGGACGATCGCGCGCGGCCGCTGGCGGCACGGATCGACCAGTCGATCGCGGCGGCCGACCAGCTGCTGCGCGCGCTGCTCGACATATCGAAGCTCGACGCCGGGGGGATCGTGCCGGTGCCGACGACCTTTGGGGCACGCGACCTGCTGGTCGAGCTGGTCGACAGCTTCGCCGACCAGGCGCGGGCCAAGGGGCTGACGCTGCGGCTGGCACCGGGCGATGCGGTGGTCGCGACCGACCGGGTGCTGCTGCGCTCGATCGTGCAGAACCTGCTGGGCAATGCGGTGCGCTATACCACGCGCGGCGGGGTGGTGGTGGGCGTGCGGCGGCGGGGCGGGATGGCGCGGATCGAGGTGGTCGACACCGGCCCCGGCATCGCGGAGGCCGACCGGGCGCGGGTGTTCGGCGAGTTCGAGCGGCTGGCCAATGCCGAGGATGCCGGGCTGGGCCTCGGCCTCGCCATCGTCGCGCGGACCGCGACGCTGCTGGGGGCGGGGGTGGAGCTCGACAGCCGGGTCGGGCG
>RPSH01000009.1 GCA_003946805.1 Bacillus sp. 2B10
GCGAGGGGGCGAGGGGGCGGGAACGTGTCGATCGCCACCCATGAGCCGGTTTCGCTGCACGGATGATCCGGATACCGAGTTGCTTGCACGATGAACTCGTGGCGCGGGACGGAAGCCGACATGTCGATCGTGGAACCCGGCAGCGACGTCACGGAAGGTCCGGGGTCTGCGCCTTCGGTCTTCAAGGTCCCGTTTCGACCGGAACCTCGGCGCTCGCTTCCAGGTGAGCGATCAGCGCGTCGAGCGTCAGCGGGCGGCTGATGAAGAAGCCTTGTGCGGCATCGCACCCCATCATCGTCAGCAGCGACAGTTGCGCCTCGGTCTCCACGCCTTCGGCGGTCACTTCCATGTCGAGGGCGTGCGCCAGATCGATGGTGGACCGCACGATCAGCGGCTCCGAATGATCGTTGCCGATCTGCCGGATGAAGCTCCCGTCGATCTTGAGTTCCCTCGCGCCGGAACCCTTCAAAAGGCCGAGCGAGGAGAAGCCCGTACCGTAATCGTCGATGGCGACGACGATGCCCATGGCCTCCAGTTCGCGGATGTATCCGGGCACTGTCTCGGGTTCGGCGATCAGCGCGGTCTCGGTGATCTCGAAGCAAAGGCGCGGACGCTCTCCGCCGAGGACGTGCGCGCAATTACGGATGAAGTCACGCTCGCCCATCATCATTGGCGAGATGTTGAGCGCGACGACGAGATCGAATCCACGCTTGCGCAGGATACGTTGCCGTTCGATCGCCGCTTCGATCGTCCAGTAGGTGACCGCTTCGATCAGTCCCTCCTCTTCCAGGAGGGGAACGAAGGTCGCGGGTGCGACATGGCCCCGGTCGGGATGCTGCCACCGCAGCAGGGCCTCCGCGCCGGTCACCTTTCGGCTCTTCAAATCCACCTTGGGCTGGAATACGAGCTCGAATTGTCGCCGATCGATCGCCTGGCGGAGATCGCGTACCAGTTCGACCCGGTCGCGGCTGTCGACCTGGCTACGCCGCACGATCCAGTCCGCATCGTCGTCATCGAGGATCGCGCCGGTCAGGCCCGTGGTGCGATCGACATGACGGGCGTGCCGGAGGCCCGTACCGCGCAGATCGCTCCCGGAAAGATCGAAGCCGCGCAGGTCCGCGTCCTCGAAGCGGAGCGCGCGGAGGTCGCGATCGCGAAAGTCGCGATCGGGCGCGAGGCAGGCCGCGCGCACCAGCGCATCGAAGCGAGTATCCTCGCCTGCGTAGAGGTCAGCTAGGCGGCGTCCGAGATCGGGATTGTCCATTACGAGGCGCGTCACGAGCGTTCCCCTTCCGCCGCCCGATCACCGTACTCGCGCGCCTTCGTACAAGCGGCCTGGATCTCGTAGAGGGTGAGTTCGTCCGTCATCGAGTCCGTGGCGGCCCGCTCGATGCAGATCGCGGCGAGGCGGTCGCGCATCGTGGCGATCGCCGCATCGCGCTCGGTTTGTGCGGCCTGCTCGCCACCGATCGCTTCGACGCTCAGGCCATCGCGCGTGGTCACCGCGAAGTCGATCGTGCCGGTCGCGCAGCCGGGCAGGAACTCGACCTCGCACCCATGCGGCCGTCCCTCGATGACCCGCGCGAAATACTGGCCATCGAGGCATCCGTCGCGCTTGAGCGGGTCGCCATGGGTCCGGTCACCGACCCGCCAGCCCCCCGGCACCGCCTCTACTTCATAGAGATCCTGCGACGCGGTGATCGTCCGCTCGACGGTAGCGCTGCCCTGCCAGGAAGATCCGACACGGTAGCTTCCGGCCGCTGATGCCCTAGGCTGGCCGCTCAGCGCTGCCGCCAGATCGAGGCGGCTTGCCCGGTCGCGGGTCGCAGCGGTGCGGTCCGAGGTGGCCTGCGTTTCGGCATAGGCGCCGATCTCGACCGCACTGCGATACTTGCTGTCGGCAAGAACCGAGACGCCGTCGCAGCGATAGCGCACATAGCAGTGACGCAGGCGGACCCTGAGTTCGATGGGTGGCAATCCCGACGGCGGCTGGTGCAGCACCTGTCCTGCAAGCCGCTGCAACAGCCCCGACCTGCGCTCCACCTGCAACCGCCACTCGTCCACCTCGAGCCGCAAGTCGATGGCGAAGACGTCCTCGATCCGGTTGGCGCCGCATCGAACATGCAACGCGACGAACCGGTCGAGTCCGCGCGGCGTGCCGGTGGTGAAGGCGCTGTCCGGGCGATGGTCGGACGAGGCGTCGATGCGGGTGCGATCGTTCATGGCCGCAGCGTAGCGACTGGAGTTTCGCCATGCCACCGGAACGCATCCCGCGCCCGTCCATCGACCGGTGCAGCCAGCGGATTGGCGAGCCGCCAGCCCGGCCGTGATCCGTGGCGGGAGCGAAGGTGAGGGGGGATCGGATGACGGATCGGAAGTCCGTTCGCACCCCAATTCAGCAGGAGACAATCCCATGGCGAGCCTCGCTCCCGTCGCCGACCGCCAGGTCGATGGCGCCTACCGCGTCGACATCTCGCGCGGATGCAATGTCGACCGTGTATCGTCGGAATGGTTCTCACGCCCCGACGACGAAAAGTACCTGTCGCTCACCGATCTCTACGCCAGCGTCCGCGGCCGGGCCGAGCGAGCGAAGACCAAAGTCGTCGAGAGCGCCAGCATCCGCGTCGAGGCACGCGGGCCGAACCGCGAGCAACTGGCGCTGCTGGTTCCCGACAATGCCGGCCCGGTCGCACCGACCAACTGGTCGTTCGGGCAACTGTGCAGTCTGGTCGGCGCACCGGCGTCCTATCTGCGCCAGCTCCCCGCGGTGCTGGCGGGGATCAACATGCAGCATGGTCTTCTCCATCACCGCGCCGAGCAGGTGAAGCTGCTCCAGGCCGAGGATGGCCGCACCGAACTGCGCGCGGTGACAGGCCCGGATTACGGCCGCATCTGGGATCATGAACTGGTCGCGGCGGTGATGAAGATCGCCGGCAACGGCACCGGGGACACGCGCTGGAAGGTGCCGGGCGTGCTCGACTGGGGCTCGATGCGCTACAACCCTTATGTCCACGTCTGCCGCGAGACGACAACGCTCTATGCGTCCGACCGCGACGTCTTCCTGTTCCTGGTAGACGATACGCACCCGATCGAGGCCGGCAAGCTGCCGAACGGCGACCCCGATCTCTACTTCCGCGGCTTCTACTGCTGGAACAGCGAGGTCGGCGCCAAGACGCTCGGCATCGCGACCTTCTATCTCCGCGCCGTGTGTCAGAACCGGAACCTCTGGGGTGTCGAGAACTTCGAGGAGATCAGCATCCGCCACTCGAAGTTCGCGGCCGCCCGCTTCGCGCACCAGGCCGCCCCGGCGCTGGAGAGCTTCGCCGACAGCTCGCCCCGCCACTTCGTCGACGGCATTCGCTCGGCGCGCGAGCGCGTCGTCGCGCGCACCGACGAGGATCGCACCGACTTCCTGCGCAGGCGCGGCTTCTCCAAGACGGAAACGAGCCGCGTGATCGAAATGGTACTGGCGGAAGAGGGCCACCCGCCTGCCTCGGTCTACGATTTCGTCCAGGGGATCACCGCGCTCGCGCGGGGCAAGCCGCATCAGGACGCGCGGCTCGATCTCGAAGCCAAGGCGAGGAAGCTGCTCGAACAGGCGCGCTGACGCCTCGCTGCCGCTCCGTCTGAATCCATGACCTCACGCTCCGGCCTCCCGGCCGGAGCGTGCCTTTCCCTTGCAAGGAGACCCGCTATGCGCGTCCGATCCCACGCTTCCATCGCGGAACCCATCGCCCGAACGCCTCCGATCGGCGCCACCATGCTCGCGCTGTCCAGGATGGTGAAGGGCCGCAACCCCCGACGCTACTTCGACCGCGCGACGCATGACGAACTCGTCGTCTCGATCCGGCTGCGCGGGATCATCCAGCCGATCGTGCTCCGGCCGTGGCCCGGTAGCGGCGACCTGTTCGAGATCGTCGCCGGTGAACGCCGCTACCGCGCAGCGCTGGAGGTGTATGGTCCCGATGGCGAGGTTCCGGTCGTCGTTCGCGAGATGACCGACGAAGAAGCGCTCGAGGCGGCGATCGACGAGAACGACGTTCGCGACGATGCATCCGAGACCGAACAAGCCGACGCGGCGGTCCGCCGTCTGGCGGCGTGCGGCAACGACCGCGCCGAGACGGCGCGCCGGCTCGGCTGGTCGCGGGCGAAGCTCGATCGCCGCCTGGCGCTCGCCGACCTGTCCGAAACGGTCAAATGCGCGCTCGATGAGCGCCGGATCAAGGTCGGTCATGCCGAGCTGCTCGCGGTCATCCCGGCCGACAAGCAGGACAAGGCGCTCGACACGATCCTGAACGCCAGGCTGGATGTCGCCAAGACCCGCGAACTGCTGATGCGGGTTACACAGAACCTCGCCAGCGCGTGTTTCGACAAGGGCGAATGCACCGCCTGTCCGTTCAACTCCGCCGCGCAGGCGGTGCTGTTCGAGACCCATGTCGACGACGGGCATTGCACCAACGCTGCCTGCTTCGAATTGAAGACCCAGGCTGCCGAGGCGATCCGCTTCGAGCAACAGGAACAGGCCGAGCGGTTGGCGAAGGCGGCTCAGCCAGCCCCCGCCGCTGTGGATGCCGGTGAACCCGATGACGAAGATATTGAAGGGCACGATATCGAGGGTGATGAAGCCGATGACGATGGCCTGGAGCACGCCCGCGGCGATGCTGCGACCGACGATAGGGAACCGGCAAGCAGCACGACCGCTGCGCCTGCCCGGATCGCCGCCGTCGCACCCGCCCCGACACCCCCGGCGATAGCTGCGAGCCGGGCATCACTCACGGCTGGCCCGTGCGTCACCAGCACGTCGATTGCCGCCCGCACCGCCGAATATCGCGAGGCCGCCTGGCGCACCGCGCTTGCCCGCGCGCTGGCAGGTAACGCGGATAACGCCCGCATCACCATTCTGATCGCGGCGATGTCGGGCACGCTCTCCCAGATCAAGGCCGATACGCTGATTTCCCGCGCCGGCGTGCTGATCGGCGCGCCCTTCGCGGGGCTCGACTATCCGGCGCAGATCGCCGCGATCCGCGCCCTTGCCGGTGCGCAGGCGACGAACATACTGTCGGTAATCGGTGCGGCCTATGCCAAGGACGTCCACCGCTTCGGCCATGTCGCGGACCTGGCGCGGGCGTTCTACGTCGACCTGCGCGATAGCTGGCAAGTCGATCGGGCCTTTCTCGAACGCTATACCAAGGACGAGCTCTCCTTCCTCGCGCGCGAATGCGGCCTGGTCGCGCACATGGGCGAGAAGGCGTTCGCCAAACTGCTCGCCGCCAAGAAGACGGATCTCGTAACGGCGATGCTCAATCGCCCGGGCTTCGCCTGGCCCGGGCGCCTGCCGGGTTCGATGACGTTCGACGGTGCCTATGGCCCACCGCCGGACCGCGCGCCTGCGTCGGCATCTCCGCCGATCACCGCGCTCGCCGCCTGACCGCAACCCTTACCTGAAGGATCATCACCATGCTGATCGCCAGCCTGCTGCCGCTGCTTGCCCGCTATTCGCTTAGGCTCGACCTCGTCGCCGGCCCCGACGATACCGTGACCCTGACGGTCATTCCGCGAACGGTAGAGGGCGCAGCCCGCACCGCCGATGCCGGCGAGACCCGGCCGATCTCGATCACGGCGACTGCGGCCGAGATCGATGCCGAACTTGCGCGCGGGACGGACGGTGCGCTCGGCCAGCTGATCGCCGCGCGTAAGGACCTCGCGGACCAGATCGCCGAACAGCGGCAGGCTGCCGACAAGGCGAAGCAGGCCGTTACGGACGCGGCCAAGGCGAAAACTGCCGCACCCGCGGTCAGAACTTCGACGCTGGAGAGTGTCGCGACGCCAGCGGCGCCGACCAGCCCGCCCGCCACGGCGAAGCCGGACGAACCCGCCAGCCTCTTCTGACCTCCCAAACGAACCATCAACCTCGACGAACAGGACAGCGACCATGCAGATCCAGCAGCTCACCCGCACCTATCGCTATGACGGCATCGATCTTCCGGTGCCGCCGCATCTCGCCGAGGACCGGGCGGCGCTTCGCGCCTATCACGCCACCCTCTATCCGGCGATCCTCAACGCCGAGGCGGTCGATGCCGGCGTCACCGGCGGCGCCCACGTCGTCGAATATCGCCGCGCCATCGGCACCAAGGGCTGAGCGCGTGTCCCGCCCGCAGCCGGCGCCGATCCCCGCGGCGCCCGTCAAGACCCTGCTCGAATGGATGGCCTGCGACGATGGCGACACGACCGGCCTTGCCCGACCGGCCTGCAGTGCGCAGGCCGAAACCCTCCACGTCGCGATCGTCGCCGGCGCGCAACGCGGCGAGGGGGGCGGCGTCCGCGAGCCGCTTCATCCCCCCGCCGGTCTGCGGCTCGCACCGCTCGGCTGATCTTGCCGGGCGGGCGGTCGCGCTGTCCGGGGACATCCCGACCATCTTCGATACCCCGCTGGCGCGCCATCATCGGTTCGTCGGCGGCTGGGTCGCCAGGCAGCACCCGTCCGCGGCGATCTATACCCGGCCGCAGGTCCGCCGTCACATCGAGCGGACGTTCGCCGCCGCGGTGCTCGACATCCTCAAGCCCGTCGAGCTGGCCGACCTCGGGGTCGCGGTGCTGCGCGGCGACGGCGATCGGCCGCCGGCGCTCGTCGTCACCTGCGAGAGCGTCGGGCAGCTCGATCTCGGCTGGATCGAGGACAGCGACGCGCCGGTAGCCTGGCGCGCCACCGCCTATGCCGCGCTCGAACGCATGCTCGGTCGCGTGCTCCCGGTGTTCGGCTACCAGGATCTGTTCGAGGAGATCGCCCGCTGGTACTGGGAGGGCGAGACCGACGATGCCGCCGCGCGGCAGGTGTTGGTCGACTATCACGGTGCCGAGGAGGACGATCTCGACGGGCAGTCGCTGCCGTCGACGATGAACGCCCGCCGGCCGGCATGGATGATCGCGGCGAACGCGGTCCCGCCGGCACGTCTCCCGATCGGCCTGCGTCGAACGTTGGTTGCGCTTCGCCGCACCTTCGAAGCGGTGGAGCAGATCCCGCCCGGCTGCGACGCATGGCACGTCGATCATGAGATTCTCTTCGACCATCTTCCCGACCTCGAGGAAGCCTTGCACCTGCCGCCGGTGACGCTCGTCCCGTTCGATCAGTTCGCCTGCGAACTCGACGATATCGGCCGCCACGGCATGGAGGTCGGCTTCAGCGACGTCGCCGGTCTCTATCCGCTGCCCGATGCGGACCGGATCGACGACTGGTTCGCCTCGCTCCGGCTCGGCGCCACATTCCTGTGCGCGGTCCAGGAGCTGATCCGCTTCGATCCCTCTTCTTCGTGAGGTTCGGCATGCCAGGCCATTCCACCCGCTTCGACGCCGCCGCCGGCGATCTGGTCCTCAGCGGCGCCATCCTGCTCTACCGCGCCGGGTCGGCCAGTCAGGCGGCGTCCGCGTTCGCCAGCATCCATTCGGTCGAACTCGATGACGACGGTCAGCCGACGATCGCCGCGGGCGTGCCACTGTCGCGCGCGCATCTGCGGCAATGGACCGAGGCGCTCGGGCGGACGACGCGACCCGAACTCCTGCCGCCCGATGTGTTGGTCGCCCATGCCGACATGCTTGCCTGGTGGACGCCGGCGCAGGTGCGGCCCGCCTATTTCGCGCTGTCGAATCCGCCGCCGGATCTCCGCGCGCTGTCCGACCGGACGATCGCCCCGGTGCCCTATCCCGCGCATCTGTTCGTCGCCACCCGGTCGGGCCTCGGCGTCTATGCCTTGCCGACCGATGCGCGGCCGATGGCGGACACCGAACTGCGTCACTCGCCGGTGCTCAACGTCTATGCGAACGGACAGCTGTGCTGGGGCAACATCGCCCGGCCGGGAGGGCTGGACCTCGCATCGATCCCGGCGTTCGAGCGCGCGGTGTTCGACAGCTGGTCGACCCACCTCAACCCGGGGCAGGAGCGGACCGTCACCGGCAGGGGCGGCCTCGTCCGGCTCTGGGACGACCTCGCCGCGCGCAGGGCAAAGCGCTTCCCGGTCGGGCGTCTCCGGCCGTTCACGACCGGAGCAGGGCAGCGTGGCGGGCAAACACCGGGCGGCGGAGCCGAGCCGATGACGCTCGGAACGCTCGTCGCGCGGGGCCGGCGATGACCATGCTCGCCGACGATCCCACCGCCGCCGCGGTCCTTGCCGCAGTTCCCTGTCACCCGGTGCCGCCGACCGAGCGGTCGCCCGCCATCGACGCGCTGCGCGATGCACGAGCCGGTCACGGCTTCGCCATCGGCCATGACGGGGTGATGCTGATCCTGCGCCGGCCCTGGCTGGCGCTCGACCTGCCCGTCACGCCGCCGGTCCGTGCCTGGCTTCCTTACGGCAGCGTCGGGCCGGCAAAGGCGGACCTGCGCTGCGGGCTGATCCCGCACGCGCTGCTTGCGGCGATCGGCGATCATTTCCGCGCCGCACTGCCCGACGAGGCGGCGGCGTTCGTCCTCTGGAACGAGCAGACGCGCGCGTTCGTCGTCGAGTTCCCCGTCATCGACGCGGCCAGCCCGTCACGGTTGGTCTATCGTACCCCGGTCCCGGCACCCGGCTGGCATCTGGTCTGCGACGTCCACAGCCACGGACACGCGCGCGCCTTCTTCAGCGCCACCGATGACGTCGACGACGCGCATGCCACCAAGGTCGCGATCGTCCTCGGTCGTCTCGACGATCCCGCGGGACCGACGATGGCCGCGCGACTCTGTGCCGGCGGCATGTTCATCACCCTGCCGCGCAGCCCCTTTGCAGGAGAGCATGATGCCCTCTGATCGACATTATCTGCCCGCTGCCTTCGACGCCCGCATGATCCGGGTCCTCCTCGTCGGCTGCGGTGGCAACGGTGCGCAGATGCTGATGGGACTGGCCTCGCTCGATAACGCGCTACGCGCGATCTCGTCGCGGTTGCTGCACGTCACCACGGTGGACGACGATTTGGTCAGCGAGGCCAATCTCGGTCGCCAGCCCTTCTATGCCTGCGACCTCGGCCAGTCCAAGGTGCGGACGCTGACCGAGCGGATCAACATCGCGCACGGCCTCGCCTGGACCGCGGTCCACGGTCGTGCGCCGGACGCCGTCGGGGTCGAAGGGGCCGACCTCGTCATCAGCTGCGTTGACACCGCTGCGGCCCGCCGCGCATTGGGGGCGGCGCTGGGAACAGCGAAACGCGTGCCGACCTATTGGCTGGACCTCGGCAACCGCGCACGCGACGGCCAGTTCCTGCTCGGCTGCCCCGCACGATCGGGTGCCGACCCGTGTCGCCTGCCGACCGTACTCGAAGCCTTTTCCGAACTCGCCGACGACAGCCTCGCCGAGGACCACACGCCGTCCTGCTCGGTCGCAGAGGCGCTCGAACGCCAGTCGCTGTTCGTCAACCGCGTCGTCGCGGCCCACGCACTCGCGCTGCTGTTCGACCTGCTGGCTCGCGGTTCGATCGGCCAGGCCGGCGGTTTCATCAACCTCGCCAGCGGCCAGGTCGTCCCGATCCCGCTGCCGCGCGAGGAGCGGCCCCGTACCGCAGGAGGAGGAGAGGGGGGATGATGGCGATCGGCAGGAGATCGTCATGCACACCACCCGCTCGCAACGCTGGCGCGACCGCCGCAGCCGCTGGGTTCCGGCTGCCTCCGAAATCGATGCCCGCCGCCTCGCCGTCGACGTGATCGACGCGCACAGGGTCGCGAGCCCGTTCGTGCGGACGCATCATTATGCCGCGTCGATGCCGGTGACGCGGCTGTCGGTCGGGCTGTTCGCCGATGGCGCGGGCGGCCGGTCCGAACTGGTCGGGGTGTGCGTCTTCTCGCATCCGGTCAACGATGCCAGCGTGCCGAAGAATGCCGGGCTGAAAAACCCGCGCGCCGCCTGCGACCTCGGCCGGTTGGTGGTGCTCGACAGCCAGGGTGGCAATGCCGAGAGCTTCCTGGTCGCACGGGCCTTCCGGCTGCTCCGCCGCGAGAAGCCGGAGATCCTGTCGGTCATCTCCTACGCCGATCCGGTGCGGCGTACCGATGCGGACGGCCAGGTCTTCATGCCCGGCCATGTCGGTGGTCTCTACGCGGTGATGGCGGCGCGCTATGTCGGGCGCTCCAGTCCGCGCACCGACCTGATCCTGCCCGACGGTCGCCCGATCTCCTCGCGCGCACTGTCGAAGATCCGCAACGCCGAATGCGGCCAGCGCTACGCGATCGACGACCTGCTGCGTGCCGGTGCGCCGTCGCCGCAGCTTGGCGAGGACCGCGCGATGTGGCTGACGGGGCTGCAGCGCGCGGGGCTGCTGCTGCGGCGGCGCCATCCGGGCTGCCATGCCTATGTCTTTCCGTTGACCCGCGCGGCGCGGCACGCCGCCGCCCGCATTCCTGATCATCCCTATCCCAAGCTCGATCGTAGCCTGACCGACGGCGACGTAACCGCGCTGCCGCTGCTCGGCGGAGCCGCATGACCTCAATCGCACAAGGAAGCCCGCCGTGACATCGACCTCGCCTCGCGATCATCGCGACCTGCTCGCCCGTGCCCGTGCCGCCCTGGAAACGCCTGCCGACCTCGATGAGGTCGCGCGCGGCGCACTGATCGAGGATCTGGCGACCGCTGCGGCCACCATCGACGACGCTGAACTCGACGTCGCCGTGGCGCTGATCGACTCAGGGAATGGTACGCGGTTCCATGTCGCAACGAGCGATGCCGCGCTGACCCGTGAACTCGCTGCCTGGTGCCGCCCGCGCTGGGACCGGACCGGCGACCCGCGCGATTCCACCTCGCTCGAAGATGCCGAGATCGTCGACACCTATTTCGCCGGCGACATCAGCGAATATTTCGCCATCGGCACCGCGCGCATTGCGAAGGACGATGCCGGCCTCGAACAGGGGCGCTACTGCGTCCTGTCCACCGCGCATGTGTCGCACGCCACCTCGGAGTGGCTCGAGCGCTGGTCGCTCGGCCCCCCGCCGCCCGCGCCGGTTGCGATCGCCACCACCTTCTACGGTTGGTTCGTCGCGACGCGGGAGCCCGAGGCACATGCCGAGCCGCTGCCGACCGACCTGCGCGCCGCGATGCGGTTCGGCCGCCAGCGCGGCTTCGATTATATCCTGTTTGACAGCGATGCCGCCCAGGTCGATGGGCTCGACGTCCATGACTGGTGAGCGATCCATCGTTCCGGCGACCGACCCCGTACCGCTCGTGTGGGAGGCGGTCGAGATGCTGAACGATCAGCCCTGTTTCGCGCTGCGGCGCGATCCCGCTCGCATCAGCTATACGGTCGACGCCGCGATCGAGCGGTTTCTGGACGATCTCCGCATCCGCCACGATGCCATCCTCTCGGTGTTGCCCGATCTCACCTCCCGCATCTACCTGGCGTATCGCGACGACGAGCGATCGTGCGACGAGATCGCCGCGCTGCTCGGGCTGTCCGTGTCCGACGTCGCACAGCGCCTGGCCGATGCGATCTTCGCGCTCATCGGCCTCAGCGGTGTCGTCGCCGGCCGTCGCCGCGCCGGTTGAAGCCGGCGAGTCGCCACCTCGCCGCGACTGCCGGCAAACATCTCCCTGCGATCCTCGCGAAAGGCCCGACCATGACCAATCCACTATGGATCGAGAAGCTGGACATGCTGCCGCCGGACGGCCGTGGCCGCATCCGCCGCTATATCGAGGAAGGCTGCGGCGCCTCGCTCAGCACCTTCTATCGCTGTCTCCTTGCCAATGACCTGATCGGTGCCATGCAGGGCAGCGACGCCGAGAACCGCGCCGCGCTTCCGGTCTATGTCGACTATCTGACCGCCTATGCGCCGGAAGGCTGCTATGGCAGCGCCGACAAGCTGTACGCTTGGCGCGGCCTCTCCAGCGGTGACAGGTAACGTTACAGCCGCGCCCGATCCGCTCGACGTGCTGGCCTTAATCCATGGCTACAGCACGATGCCGTCCGATGCGTGGCAGGCGCGCTTTTCCCGAATGGCATGGTCGCATCCCCGCTGCCATCGCTCGCTTCCGGGCGGAGACCGACCATGGCCGGCGCCGCTGGGCAAGATCCGACGTGATGGTTAGCAGCGAAGCGGACGCGGTGCATCGCCGGGTATTCCTGCCGCTGATCCGGACGGAACTGAACGCCGCGCCGCCACCCTGACGCGCCCGCCTCAGCCTGAACGATCGCGGGCGCTCAACCTTTCGGCGGCGATCTCCGCGACACGCGCGCCGATGTGGCCGCCTTTGCCGCGCAGGATATCGGCGAGATCGCGCAGCATCGCGGCAAGATCCGCGTCGGACACGCCGCTGTCGAGGGTGGCATGGATCGCACGTTCCTCGTCATCATCGCACGCCTGCATCGATGGTTCTCCGTTCCCGCTCGAACGCCGCTGAGGGCGCCGCCGGCATAGCACATCCGCGTGTCCGGCGCGCGCGGCACCGTGAAAGAATGGTCATGCTTCACGTTCCCCCGCGACTGGGTGAGCCGGCCGGATCTGACGACGTGCAGCATCCACCCGGGCGCTCGCGACAGTCGACGGGCCAGATCGTGCCACGTAACCCCGGCTGTCGCATGAGCGACCGGTCGACACGGGCGCAGGTGCGTAACCCGGTGCTGGCGCTGCCGGCCGTCGCTGCGCTTCGACGGCTCGATCCGATGACGCGCATGGTCCTCCGGCAATTGTTGCTCGATCTCCAGAGGGATGCCCGTGCGCGTAGCGAGGCAAGCTGGCGACGGCGCAAGCCGCCCATGGCAGCCTATTTGGCCGCGGTCGCCGTCTATGCAGGGCACATCGCCCGGCCGCTCGGGCCGCCGTGCAGGACGTCCCGCATTGCATGTCATCCGGCAGGTCACTGCCCTCTCACGGTAGGGAAGGAGAGGGGGCGGTAGGGGTGAACCAGGAGATGGAGCCCATGCCGCTCGACACCCTCTACCGTCACCAGCAGGCGCTCGATTCGAGCGCGCTGACTATCATCATCGCCAGCGTCCATGCCGTCGCCGCTGCCATCGACGACTGCCGCCAGGCCGACCGCGATCCCGACGCCGATGCCGCCGTCATCTTGCTGGCACGCCATCTCGGCCGGATCGCCGAGGCCATTCCGGCGGCCGACGGCGAGTTGCGCCAGCGATGTATCGAGCGGATCGCCGCCATCCGCGGCAATCGGGTCCGCCGCGCACGTGAGGGGGCCGAGGTATCGGTCGCGCTCGAGACCACCCGCATAGCGGCCTGATCGGAGACGCGCATGCCAGACGCCCATTTCGATCCGGCCGACGCTGCCTGCTGGATCGCACACGGCCGCAAGCCCGAGCACGCCGCACTGATCGCCGCCGCCTGGCGCGACCATCCCGACCTGCCGCCGACCGCGCCGCTCGACGAGCGCCGGGCGCGCTCCCGCGCCCGGATCGCAGCGATGAACCCGGTCAACGAGCAGATCCGGCAAGCGTCGGCGCGCGAGCAGGAGGCGCGCAACTTCGCCTTCACCGAAGGCCAGCTTCGCCTCGGGCGAGCCTCGTCGCAGGATGCGGCGATCCTCGCCGGGCGCGACCGACATGGCTATGGCTGGCTTCGATCGGTCGACTATGCCTGGGGCTGGACGGCGGCGCAGGCCGGCTGGGAGTACCGACCGCCGGGCCGCGACCTGCTCGGCGTCGTTCCCGAAGGATCGACCGAAGCCTATGCCCAAGGCTTCGCCGATGGTGGCGGACGCCGCGACGATCTGTTCGATACGGCACGCCGCCAGTTCGCCGCTGCCGGTCGCGTGTCGACACCCGTGCAGGAAATCCCGGTCGCATCACGCCCGCTGCCTAGTGCGTGGCCGCAGCCGGCAGATATCCATGTACCGGTCGCCTGGGAGCGCCGGCTTCTTATCCTCGCCGCCTCGGCAATCCGTCACGTCGGAAGACCCTCTTCGGTGATCGAGCTGCTCGACGATCCGATTGCGGACGAGATCCGGCGGACACCGGGTATGCGGCAAGCGCGTATCGTGATCCTGTCGGCGGAGCACGGCTTCATCAATGGCCATGCACTATACGCGGGCTGGTCCGAGGCGATGACGCCCGGCCGCGCGGCGCAACTGGCGGCATCGTCTGAAGCCCGCGCGCAGCTCACGACACTGATGGAAGATCGCGAGATCGAGGATGTCCTTGCGGCGGCACAGGGCGAATATCTCACCGTCATCGACGCCCACGCTTCGGTCCTGCCGCTGTGCCGTGTCATGGAGCGCACCCGCAATACGCCGCTCCAGCAGCGCGCGCATTGCCGGACCTGGCTGGCACGCGGGCGCAAAGCGGGCGAGAATGTCGGTGCCGGGCATATCCGCTGGAGCAAGGTCATCCAGGGACTCACCGGCAAGCTCGGCGAGTTCACCGCCCGCTACGGCGGCAAGGTGGCCCCGCGCGGTCACCGCATCCTGATCGAGGTCGCGCCGGGCGTGGCGGCGAGCGGCTATGTCACCGCGACCGGCGTCGCGCTCGCGCCCGAAATCATCATCTCGAACAAGGCGCACATACGCGTCGAGATGGCGAGGGCGCTGCGATCCTTTGCCGCCGCTACCCGCCTCGCGATGGCGGCCTGAGCCGTGGCGACGAACGACCTCTATCATGGCGACCTGTTCGATGTGGCAAAGCATGCAACCGACCCGGTGGCCGCCGTTGTGCCGGATGCTGACCAACTGCCGCTGCTCGCCATTCCGTGCGGCTTCCGGAACAGCCGCAACGCGCCGTGCCGCCGGCTCGGCAACCGTCCGGTGATGATCGACGGCGAACCCTTCCACCATCGCGGCTGCCGTATCGTCCACTGCGACACCGCCTGCTTCCGGGACGCCGACTGCGGAGCGGACGATGCCCGGACCATCGGTACTCCGTGAGCGGAAGGGGAGGCGGGGGCGATCCGGTGACCGGATGGACCGGTCGCCGAGGAGAACCCCATGTCCCTGTCCGCTGCCACCATCTTCGCCGACGCGCCGCTCGGCGCTATCATCCGCTGGAGCGATGGCACGCCCCGCCCGCCTTCGCGTCATGTCCGCAAGGTCCGCGACTGGGAGCGGAGCAACGGAGAGGGGCGGCTGGTCGAGCGCCATACCGGCTCCGGGCCGCGGATGCCGGGCAGCTTCACGGTCCACGAGGGCGATTTCGGCGAAGGCGGCGTGATCATACTGTCGGTCCGGCGCGTGTTCGGCGTGAACAGCGGGTTGCACTTCGAGATCGCCTCGGTCCCGCAGCCGGGCGAGGCACTCGTCATCACCAGCTCCCTCGGCCACGACGCGCTCGAGCATGTCGCCCGCGATGACGCCGCCGCCGAGCGCTGGCGCGCAGCTCACGGCTATCAGGATGCCCGGATCGACATCGTGCCGTCGATCGCCATCGCCGCCTGAACACCGAACCCTCACCGCTCCTGCCCGCCTTCCGACGCGCGTCAGCCGTCCGGGAGGTGGAGGGGTGAGCGGTGTGCGGCAGGGAGGATCGTCGTCCCGCCACCAGGAGATCGCCCATGTCGTTTCCCGCCACCATCCATGCCGTCGTCGACCACCAAGCGATCAGCCGGGTCACCCGGCGAT
Source organism: Bacillus sp. 2B10 (assembly GCA_003946805.1). Classification (GTDB taxonomy): domain Bacteria; phylum Pseudomonadota; class Alphaproteobacteria; order Sphingomonadales; family Sphingomonadaceae; genus Sphingomonas. The sequence goes on from RPSH01000009.1 coordinate 15,513, forward strand.
ATGCCGGCACGCTCGCGGACATCCTTCACGAGATTTTCCAGAACTGCCGCCGTGCCGGTGCAACGCAGGTCGATGTCGAGACCGCGCTCGACGACGCCGGTCACGTCCTGATCGTGCGCGACGATGGTCGCGGCATCGACGATCCGGCCGCACTGCTTGCGCTCGGTCGCTCGGGCTGGGATGCCGAGATCGCGAGGTCGGAGGATCCCGCCGGCATGGGCGTCTTCAGCCTCGCCGGACGCGACGTCGAGATCCGCTCGCGCATGCGGCGCGCGCCGGGGGGATGGCGCGTCGTGATCCCCGCCGATGCCTGGGAAAGCGGCACATTGCTCCCCCTCGAACCCGTGTCAGCTCCGGAGGGCACCGAGATCCGGCTCGCCATCACCGCGCTTCAGGCCGGCACCGTGTCCGGCGAGGTGCGCGCCGCGGCGCTTCATCATCCCCTGCCGGTATTCCTCGAGGGAACGGCCTGCGTCCGGCGCGATTTCCTGCACGGTGCCGCCGCGATCGAGGAAGCCCGCGGCTGCCGGATTGGCATCTATGCCGGTGATGCGCCGGAGGGTCACCGGCTCAACTTTCACGGCTTGCAGGTCGAGTGCCGGCTGCCGCAGGTCCGCGAAGTCGACACCGCATGTTCCTGGTCGGTTCGTGTCGATATCCTCGATTCGCCCGACCTCAAGCTGGTCCTGCCCGCCCGCAAGGAAATGGTCGAGAACGACGCATTAGCCGCGCTTCGCATCGCCGCCGAACGGGCGATCTACCGCGCGATCGGCGAAAAGACCGCCCATCGCCTTCCATTCGCCGCATGGACCTGGGGGCGCGAGATCGGCGTCGACCTGCCGCCGGCTAAGGCCGCACTTGCCGCCTGGGTGCCGGCGACCGCCGATGGTGAGGGGCACCCGTCCCCGACGATGATCGCGGGCGAGCCCATGCTGATCGTGCCCCGGCTCGAGCCGGAGCTTGCCCGAGCCACAGCATCCGTGTTCCGCAAGCCCGCCTTCATCGCCGCGCGATCGGTCGATGAGCAGGAGGCGTTCGCTGGCTACGCCTGGTACGACGCCCTGCCGCGGATCGACGCGAGCGCCATTCTGGTCACCGTCGATGGGGTCACTCACCGGTACGGCGACCGGTACGATGCGCCGGCCGATCTCGCATCGGGGATCGTCGATGGTCTCCAGCTCAGCTTTTCCCTCCGGGATTGGATCGACGCGCCCGCGGCGGAGGACCGCCGGTTCCCGGTCGATGCGCTGGTCTGCGACAGCGGCAGCTACGATCTCGACGACGCGCTCGTGCTGGTGCGGCGCGGTGCCGACATCACCCCCGACCGGCTCGCGGCGCAGATCGAGGCGACGCTCTTCTGCGCCGATGACGATCCGGACAGCGACAGCGCCGAAACCCAGCGCGACCGCTTTCGTCGCAGCGCCCGCACGAGGGCGGTGAAGCTGCTGCACGGCGCGGACGCCGCACAGCTCGACGGCATCCGCACCGCCTTCGCGGACGAAGTGCGCTGGCTGATCCCGCGCGGCCGGGCGGTGACGATCGTCGCAAACGATGCTGGCCTCGCTGTCGAATGGAGCGACCCGCCAGCGGGCTGAGCGACGCCGCTTTGCTGACGAACCCTCAAACAAGGAGATGCTTATGCTCCGCTTCCATACCTGCGTCTGCTCGACCCTGCACTTGCCCGGCGAGGAGCGCCGTCTCATCGAAAGCCTGGTCGCGATGAGCCGTGAGGGCCAGTCCCTGATTGAATACACCGACCTTACGATCGTCCCGCACCACGACGGCTATATGATCCATGTCGGCGTCGTCGAGGACCGTGCCGATCGTCCCGCCAACGTGCCTGCCGCCCTATGGCAGCTTCTCGGCCGTGCCTGTGAGGAAGGTGCGAGCTGGCTGTCTTTCGATCGCGAGGAACTGCCCTGTTCCGACCTTCCGGTCTATCCCGACGACTCCTTGCCCGATCCCGTTTCCGCGATCGGGATACGTTGTGAAGCGTGTGGCAGCGCCGATGTCGAGCGTGACGCCTGGGCGCAGTGGAACGAGCCGGCGCAGGCATGGACGCTCGGATCGGTGTTCGATGCGGCCTTCTGCAACGTCTGCGAAGCCGACGCCACGCTGATCGAGACGCCGCTGCCTCCCATGCCGGTGGAAACCGCGGCATGATTGGCCGGGCAGAACGACCGGCTCAAATGCCGGCGACCCATGTCGCGCTCAGTAGCGTCGACCTGTCGATCCTCGGCCTCGTCGCCTTCGATCCCGACGCGCTCCCGGCGATCCGCGCCGGCCAACGCCCGAACACGATCGACACCGACGACAGCGGCATCCTGCGCCACACCGTGCCGCTTCACGCATGGCCGGAAGGTTTGTGGCGCGCGCTTGCCGGCACGATCGTCGGTTTCGGCGAACCTGCCGCCTCGCAGGTGGACCTGCCGATCCTCTACGCGGCGCGGGTCGTCCCGGCACCGGTCGTTCCTTGATACCTCGTTCGCGGTGCCGAATTCCAGCGCGACCCCGCCCAGTTGAATTTCCACCATCAGGAGGGTTCATGATGCTCCTCGACCCGCTCGACCTCGTCTCGCCGCTTCGCGCGCGCCTCGCCTCGTTCGATCACGCCTATGCGGTGGCACTGCGTCTGCGCCATGCCACCGGGCGGCTTCATTACGTCGTCCAGACCCGCGACCCACTCCAGCCCCACCGCGTCACCGACCGGCGACCACCGCAGCCTGATCGCATGCTGGCGATGATCGCGTGACGCGCGATCGATCCCCGGTGGTCGCGGCCTGGGGTGCCGGGGCGAACTCCACCGCGATGATCGTCGAACTGGTCCGGCGCGGCGAGCCGCCCGACATGGTCCTGCTCGCCGCCATGCCCGAGCAACCGCACACACGGCCGCTGATCCCGCTGTTCCGCGACTGGATGGACGCGCACGCCGTCCCCAACGAGATGGTCGAATATAAGGTGACGCACTGCAAGCATTGGCCTCCCTACAACGACCTGCTCGAGGCGTGCCTGACCAACGGGACCTTGCCGTCGATCGCGTTCGGTCTCCATTCCTGCTCGGCGCGGCACAAGATCTCGCCGCAGGACAAATGGGTCAAGGCCTGGCCGCCGGCGCAACACGCCTGGGGCAGAGGACGCAATGTCGTTCGGCTGATTGGCTACGACTGCTCCTCGCGCGACAACCAGCGCTACGCGCACCGTGAGGGCCACGTTTCCGACCTCTACGACTATCGATACCCGTTGCGCGAATGGGGCTGGGATCGGGATGACTGCGACCGGTGTATCGCCGGCGCCGGGCTACCGTTGTTCCCGAAGAGTTCCTGTTTTTTCTGTACGTCGATGAAATCCGCAGAGGTCCGCGCGTTGCCGCCGGCGGAGTTACGCCTCATTGTCCTGATGGAGGCGAGGGCCGCGCCACGTCTTCGAAACGTCGAGGGATTGTGGCGCCGATCGACACGAACGCGACCCGGCTCGATGACCGCCTTCATCCGCCAGGAAGATTTGCTCGATCCCGTAGAGATCGATGCGATCATCGCCGAAGCACCGACCTAACTCGTCGCCTTCCAGCAAGCTGCCGCTGCCATCCCGCTCGAAAAGCGACCGACGATGGGATCTTGGCTGGAGCGATTTCATCAGTGAACATGGGACACCTCAAACATGACACAGGTGGAATGAGGAAAAAAATGAAGTGAGTTGCCACAGTGGGCGCTTCTAGGGACGGGCAGCTTACGACCAGAATACGCCGTTCCAATCCTGCTTTCGATATGTCGGCTCACACAAAAAGCTGCCGGTCAAGCTGCTCGGAGCAGCGGGACGGCAATGTGCCTTAATGTCGATTGATAAGCCATTTGGGCAGACCGACATCCCCAGCCTTTTCGGGCAGACGATTAAGGACTACTGAATTTCGGACCAGGGAAGGGAACGCTGGTTCGGGGGCAAGATGCACAAACACGATCCGGTTCGGCAGATCAGCTTCATTCAGCAGGCATTGTCGCAGAACCGTAAGCCGATCGGCTTCTTCCTCGGTGCCGGCTGCCCGCTGTCGATCCGTGTCAATGAGCGCGAGGAGGGTGGAAAGACTATCACCGACCCGCTGATTTGGGACGTGGCTGGATTGACGAAGGTGATCGCCAAGAGCCTGTCTAGCGGGGACTGCGCCGAAAGCTGGGGCAAGATCGTTCAGATCGTGGAGGAGGATGGCGGCAACAGCGGCAATATCGAGCTCATCCTCAGTCGCATCCGCATATTCGCGAGCGTCGCTGGCGTCGGGAATGTCCGCGGCCTAACGGCATCTGAACTCAGAATTCTGGATGCAGAGGTCTGCAAAGTAATCTCAGAGGAGGTCACTCGTTCCCTTCCGGCGAAGGACAGCCCTTATCACAATCTCGCGATCTGGAGTCGCTCGATCCGGCGTGAGCGGCCCGTCCATCTCTTCACCACCAATTACGATCTATTGATGGAGCAGGCGCTCGAGGAGAGTTTCGCGCCCTATTTTGACGGCTTCATTGGGGCCCGGAAAGCTTTTTTCGATCTCGGCGCTGTTGAGGATGAGGGTTTATTGCCGCCGCGGTGGACCAGGCTCTGGAAGATTCATGGATCTCTCAACTGGCGCCTAGAGAATGAGACGAACGTCGTCCGAACCGACCAGAAAACCGACCAGCAGAGCTATTTAATTTATCCATCACACCTCAAATATGACCAAAGCCGCAAGATGCCTTATCTCGCGATGCTCGACAGACTGAAGGCCTTTTTGCTTGCACCGTCGTCGTTGCTATTTATCTGCGGATATTCATTTGCAGACGAGCATATCAACGACGTTATATGTCGTAGCCTTGAGGCGAACCCGACCGCGCATGTCTTTGCCTTCGTTCATGGAGACCTAGAGGCCGAGAGCTACACGCTGGCGCGCCAATGCGCGCTAGCAACCCCGAATTTGAGCCTGCTGGCTTTTAACAAGGCCATTGTCGGTCGCACACTCGGCGATTGGACAGGCGATGGCGCGGATGATCTTGTACTGCCGCCCAGCATCCTTGTGAAGGATGGCGACAAGGTCACCGTGCGGCTCGGCGACTTCGCCGCGCTCGGCGCGCTGTTGCGTGGTCTCTCCGGTGACGGGACGAGCGATGATCCGGCCTGAAATCGCCGACCGGGCGACCGTCATCGGAACGGTTCAGGACGTCAGCGGCACGTCGGTCAGCGTCACTTTGACGTCGGATCGCTTCTCGGGCCTGAGCTTTGTTCACGGCCAAGGACACAAGATCGGCCAGATCGGGAGCTTCGTCAAAATCCCGGTCGGTTATGTCGATCTCTACGGCATCGTCTCGCAGGTGGGAGCAAGTGCGGTCCCCGAGAAGGCAGCGCTTTCTATGCCGAATGGCCTTCGCTGGATGACGGTCCAGCTGATCGGCGAGGGCTATCGGTCGGGCCGGTTTCAGCGCGGTATCTCGCAATATCCGACCTTCGAGGACGAAGTCCATCTTGTCTCCGAGGCCGATCTTCGAGCGATCTACGGCCGGTCGGACAAGCAGAACCACCTCATCCGCGTCGGTCATGTCGCGGGCAGCGAGTCGATCGATGCGCTGGTCGACGTCAACAAGCTGGTGACCCGTCACAGCGCCGTGGTCGGGACAACCGGTTCGGGCAAATCGACGACGGTCGCAGGGCTCTTGAATGTATTGTCGGACGAGAGCCGCTTTCCGTCGGCGCGCATCGTCGTGCTCGATCTCCACGGCGAATATGGCAAGGCGCTCGGCGATCGCGCGAACATCTTCAAGATCAGTCCCGACGCCCGCTACGCCAACGAACACCGGCTTTGCATTCCCTTCTGGGCGCTGAGTTTCGACGAGCTGCTACGGGTGACGTTCGGGAGCCTCCCGCCCGATGGCAAGGCCCGGAACATCATCCTAGAGGAAATCCTCGCTGCCAAGATTGCGAGTCTCGCCGCCCAGCCTATCGTCGGCGTCGACCCGGCGAGCATCACCGCCGACAGCCCGGTGCCCTTCTCGCTCAACAAGCTCTGGTATGATCTCTATTGTCGGGACTTCGGGACGTATCACAACGTAGCGGGCGCAAATCCCAATAACCCGGCGACCTGGGCCTATGAGCTCGATGCAACGGGCGTGAAGCAGATTGGCGACGCGCAGGCGGGCATTCCGCCCCGTTTTCGCAAGTTTAAGAACGTCGCGGGCGATCCCGACAAGGTCAACGCCCTCCCGGACGTCCTCAACATCCGAGGACCGCTTGAAGCGCTGGGCGCACGGCTGCGCGTTGCCCGATACGACTTTCTTTTGAAGGCGGGTGACTGGCATCCCGACCTCGATGGCAAGACGACCAAGACGCTTGCTGATTTGGTCGGGCATTGGCTTGGCAGCGACAAGCCGATCACGATCCTTGACCTGTCGGGCATCCCCTCGACGGTGACGAACGACATCATCGGCAACATCCTGCGTGTTCTCTATGACGGTCTTTTCTGGGCCCGGAACCTCTCCGAGGGCGGGCGCGAGCGTCCGCTGCTCGTCGTGATGGAGGAGGCGCATAGCTACCTTGGCGACGATGGAAGCAGCGCGGCCTCGATCGCGACGCAGCGGATCGTCAAGGAAGGTCGCAAATATGGCATTGGCGCGATGATCGTCAGCCAGCGCCCGGCTGAGATCAACCCGACGATCCTGTCGCAGTGCGGGACATTTTTTGCGATGCGGTTGAGCAATTCGACCGATCGCTCGCATGTAACAAGCGCGCTCTCCGACAATCTCGAGGGTCTGACCAGCATGCTGCCCGTGCTACGCACGGGCGAGGCAATCATCTTGGGCGAAGCAGTGCGGCTGCCGATGCGCACCATGATCCAAGCGCCACCCCGCGACCGTCGTCCCGACAGCCAGGATCCGCTGATCTGCGACGAGGTCGCGCCCGAGGATTCGATGACGCCTGGCGGTTGGAATCTGAAGACCCATATTGCGGCGGACTACCGCTATTTCGTCGAGACCTGGCTCCAACAGAACCCGGTCCATACCCCACCCAAAAAGGAATGACGCACATGGCCTGGCAGGAGTTCAACCCTTTCACCTCGTCGAACCTCGCGGCGATCCGTTATGATGAGGATCATCTGCTGCTCGAGGTCGAGTTTCTCAATGGCGGGCGCTATCATTACTATGAGGTGCCGCCGCAGATTGCGCAGGCCTTCGATCAGGCTGGATCGAAGGGCGAATTTCTCGCTGCCTCCATCAAGGGTCATTATCGTTACAGCAAGGTTTAAGATGCCCCTCGTCAGCCTCGATCAGAAAAATAGTCGCGTTCAGTTTGGTGCCTTCGAGGTCGACAACAAGATCCTGTTCGAGTTCTTCAACAAAATTCCCGCCATTGATCGCGACGAGCAGCTCCACAAGGCGCTCTACATCGGTGTTCTTGCGCTCATGGAGGATCGGCTTTCGAGCTTCCTCTCGCGAACCGCGAACGATCTCGGGACCGAGCTCGAAAGCCTGAAACTCATCTTCGACATGAAGAAGGAGCTGTTTTACCGATCCGCGGTGAAGGGAGTGCTCGCCGAGACCGATATCGCCGACTTTCTGTCCGAGTTTTTCGATCGGCAGAAAATCGGTGACCGGATCGAACTGACCGGCGACCGCGCCGGTACGATCCGCCGCAACAAGACCGGCGACATTGTCTGCCATCTCGCCGGCGACAGCGGTAAGCGGGTCGCGATCGAGTGCAAGTTCGACAAAAGCATCCGCCTAGGTGACATCCAGACCAAGGACATCTTCACTAAGAAGGCGGACACCGCCTGGAGCCAGCTCCTCGAAGCGCAGGCCAATCGCGACGCCCAGGCCGCGATTATCGTCTTCGACGCCTCGCTCGTCGACAACAGTGTCTTGGTCGCCGTGCAGGACCTGAAGTTCCTGCCCGGTATCGGGCTGATCGCGATCATCGACTCTCAGAAGGGCGATTATCGCAATCTCGCCATCGCGTACATGCTCGCGCGCGACATCGCGCTTAACGCGAAGACACTCGAGCTCGACACCGATGTCCTCAAGATCATCGTGAACCGGCTGATCAAAGATGCGCGCGATATGGCGCTGGTGAAGCATCTCGTTACCGCCAATATCGACAATATGAAACAGATCCTCTCGCAGATTGAGAAGGGGATCCTTCTCGCTGAATTTAATCAGCGCTACCTTATTAAGTTCCTCGCCGAGGGAACCCTCACAAAGGAAGACATGCTTGCATTTTATGCGGGTGACGAGGTTAAGGATCGATTTAGGCTCATCGAACGTGAGATCGGCGATCTTTGCGCATGAAGTCTTGGAAGGCCGCCTCCGCATGCGATCTTCACCAAGGTGACGCCTTGAACCGGGAGGCAATTGTAGACGTATCTCGTGTCGGCTGAGGATTTTGGTCAGATAAACGCTGATCGTCGGCTCCTAATAAGAACGGTCATTTACGTTAGAGCTTCGAGAGGCAGGTCGGTTTCAAATGTCGCCTTCGCTTGCGCTAGCAGTCGACCAAAGCGGTTCATTTACATCCGCGTCGATGAACGTCAGATCGTTACGGAAGCTGCTGCTTGACTGATCGAAGCCGACGACCGTTAACGCGGCCTAATCCAAGTCGTTCGGTCTTCCGGACGCCTTGCCCAGAACCTGCCGTTTAGGATGGGCTAGCGCCGGTCGAACTGAATACGATTGCGAACCCGCTTGCGGATCACTTGCTCGACGCTATCGAGGAACAGGCTAGCAAGAGGCCCGCTCCCGAACGTGACGACCACGCCGCGACGGAACTGTTGATTCGACTTGGACTGGCCATCGCTGTTGCCGTTCGCGGCGAACAGTCCCCTCAACGCGTAGCAGATCGCGTTGAGGTCTGCCTCGCCATCAACACGGACATGCAGATGCAGGAGATCATTGTTCTCGTGCCGTTTCGGACCCACAGCCATCGCCCCACCTCATCTTCGTATTCCGGCGCACATCTCCGGCGGTCATTTGCTTTTTCAGGGAGCAGTTGTCTTGGAAAGGGGGGAGCAACCCAATTATAGGCCATTCAGCTCCCGCATTCTGCCCTGCCGCGTTCGAACTCGGCGTCGTCGAGTGCGATCTGCAAGGCAGATACCTCTTGGATAATCTCGTTCGGCACTTGGCTCACGGTAAACTCCTGGACTCCATCCGCGAAGCCGGCTTCGCCAGAGCGAATGCGGTCGAGCAAAGATAAAACGAGGGCCGTGCCTTCCGGATCAAGATCGTCGACCTTCGCCACCAGTAGGTCTCGCGTCGAGGCGAACTCATCCTCGAGCTTATCCCGTGTTTGCAGTTCGATAGGGGGGCGACCGGCGATGCCTAGATTGAGGCGGTCCATCGACTGTAAGGCCGATGCCATCGCCACTGCCATGTTCAGGATCGGCGAGATTTCCGCGCGGAATGAGGGGAGCCCGAGTTGCTCGATCCAAATGTCAGCGTCGTCGGGGGAGGGTAGCAGCGTTTCGTAGCCGCTGACACTGCGCGCCGGCAACACCCGTCCGTCGACGCTCGGCATTAAGGTAAGCCTGATGCCGCTCGGGACGGCTTGACGGGCGGCTAGGGTTGCGACCGCATGACTCTCGATCTCCATCTGCGACATTAGTCGGATCACGATGAGCACCTTGCTGGGTGGCCATGGGAGTATGCCGTCGGGGTCCTCCACGACATGCACCAGAGCCTCCACGCCGTCGTCTTCAAGTTGGGACTGGATCGAGGCTGCCAGCTCGTTGCGCGCCCCCGTCATCCTCTTCTCGACCACTGAGGCGACAAGGCGGAGCGCGTTGTCGGGTTTTGCCTTGCCGAGGAGCGTGGCGAAGCTCACGCCCGGGTGCATAGTTCCTTCAGCAGCGTCGCCCGCGATGATTTTAACGCGAACGAGGACCTCTCGGATCTTGCCGAGACTGGCGGGTACGCCACCGATGAGTTCCCACGGTTCCTGAGCCTCGGCCTCATCGGCGCTTTTGATCAGGTCGGCAGTCCAGGCGATGAAGGCGCCGGCGCCATCCGGAAGCTGGTGGAAACGCCTACAGACGTCGGCGCTGCCCGCGAACAGCAGATTCTGCAGCTTCGTAACATTGGCGTTGAACTCGCCTGATCCTTCGCCGGTCGCGACCGAGGAGGCGATTGCAGGTGGAGTCAGCTCGCGCGCAGCCTTGTGAACGCTTTTCATGGCGATCAACTGTGCATCGGAGACGCTCTTGCCGCGTATAATGAGGTTAAGGATGCGATCCAACGCCGGTGCGAGACGGTTAAGAAGCAGGGCAGCCTGCGCGAGGTATCCACTGTAGCTTGGCGCGGCGACGCGGATCGCGATCGCGTCGCGCCAGCGGCGGTTCCATTCCGGCAGTGCTGTTGCCGGCAGGTTCGCGCGCGGTATCCGCTTCTCCGCGAGCGGCAAGCCACCGAACCCGACGACCTCTCCGTTCGGCGCCGTGGCGGCAGAAGCGGCGATGTCTGATCGTGGCGAGAGCGCTAGCGCCACCTCGCAAATTCGCACCACTTTGTCATGGGTGTCGTCCTCGCCGGGAATGCCGATCTCATTATAGTCGCAGCGGATCACCGAGCCATCGGAAGACTCTTCGAAACTCGGTTCCGTCGCCCACGAGATCTCGTGGGGCATCCGGTCGACAAGCTCTTGCTCGCCGACGGCATCAACCCATGCAATCGCCGCATTCCGGTCGAGGATAGCGAGTGTTCCAAGAAGGCTCACGACGCCGTTGATCGGCGCCGCGAGCAGATCGACGGGCCTCGTCGCCAGTGCGGAGCGGACGGTCGGGTGCAGCGGCATGCCGTTCAGTGACGACAGAAACTGGTCAAGCGCCGCCGGGTCCGAGGCGTCCGAAATCATAGTGGTGAGCAAGGAGGTCGGCAGAGCTTCAATGAGCGCATTTCTAGGATCGCCAGTGGCGTCCGCACGCCTCTCAGCGAGTTCGGCAGCTGCGGCCATCGCTGTCCCGAGCGTCTCGTTGAGGGCCGGGATCGTGGTCCCGGCTAACCCGAACATCGCAGCGGTGCCGACCTGCGTCGGTGGGAGAGCTTGCACGTTCTCCGTCGCCAGCCAAGCATCGACCGCGTTCGCGATCCACGCCGTCCCAAGACCACGAAGTGTTGCCGAAAGCGTCTCTAGTCTCGGTTCCCTCTGGATCCTGGCGCTAAGCGCCGCGATGGCGTCATCCTGACTAATACCGCGGTTGCGCATACCGTCGGCGGTCAGAGGCTCGAGATCGCTCGATGAGACTATGCCGACCGCCCGGGCGAACGTGATCGCGATCGTTGGCGGCGGGACCGCGTGCGTCAGGCGCACCAGTTCTGCGGATCGCAGCTGGTGGAGACCGGCTAGCCCGCCGTCTGCATCCACGCGGACGAGATGCTCGTCGACCAGACGGCGCAGGCTGCGCCCGACATCCTCCTCGGGCAGCGAAAGGACAGTAGGAAGTCGATCGGCGTTGGCGCTGGCGCCGGCCGCTCCGGTCAACGCCACGACCCGCAGGATGGACAGCTCGGGCAGTCTTGCCGGGTCGCTCTGCCTGGTGTCCACCTGTCCGGCGAGCGTCTCTTCGAACCTCCGCCCGGCCGTCAGCATGTGGACATATTCAAGCACCAAGCCCCGGCTTCGATTCCATGGCTCTTGCCAGCCGGCCCACTCGGTCCTGCCAGTGCGCTTGAGCTCCTCGAAGATCCGGCGGCCAAGGTCTTTGTCTGCCTCAGCGCGCACCTCCGCAGCACGCGAACGGCCTTGGAGGAGGAAGAGATCCTCTTCGCGGATCGAGCCAAGGAGAACGACGCCCGGCACCGCCGCGAACTCGAGCGTCAGCGCGTCCCAACCCTCCGCGCCCCGCCGCCCGATGTCGTCGACTACGAAGCCGACGGGGCTGTCGGGGTTCGCCAGAAGGGTGCGGACGAGTTGCCGGAGGGCAGGCAGGTCGTTCTGATCGATGCGAAGCAGACTGTACCATCGGATCGTGTGGCGCAGAGAATAGGCAGTCTCCCACATGATCGCAGACTTGCCGGCGCCCGATGGACCGGCGACGAGCGCGGCGCCGCGGCTCTCAAGGCCGCGGGCCAGTGCCTCGCGAGCCTGTAGCCGCGGAATGACTAACCCAGCAGCAACATGACCGGGCTGGACGTCGACACCAAGGTAAAATTCGGGGTCGTCGAGCGGCGTTAGGAAGTCGGCCGGTTCGCACGCTCCGTTACGAAGTGCTGTCTGAATCGCCTCGACGTCGGTAGCCGCCAGCGTGTGGCTGACGATGCGGTCGGTATCACTCGTTGAGAGGCCGCGATAGGTGTCGGGCTTGAGGCGCCCGTTGTCGTCCGCGAACGTCCCGACCTCATGCAGGAGCTGAGCGACGCTGAGTGCAGCGGCGATCGGCGCGCAGCCGGTGCGGTCCATGATTGTTGCGATCGAGCGGGCGTTCGGAGACGACACCCGCAGGATGTCAGTCTTGGCCATCAACGCCTTACCCCGCGCATTGCCGGGCAGTTGAGAGGCCAGCTTCGCGCTCGGCATGATGTCGCCATCCGGCGAAGTTTCGTGGTCAATAATCCCTTGTTCAAGGATCAGCGTGAGCCGAGCCGCGTGCGGCGTGAACTTGTCGTGCCGGTCCCAGAGCTCGGTGATGTAGTTCTTGGCGCTCGCCAGCGGCAACTCACCAAGGTCCTCGCGCCGGCTCTTAACCTGAACGAGCGCGCTACCGGTGGCAGACCTGCGTTCGATGTCATCATTGCCTTCGGGGATGATGGTTGCGACCGGATCGAGGTTGGCCCAAACTCGGAGAGCCAACATGACAGCCACTGCGTCCTGATAGCGGAAACCGCGACCCGCGTGGGATCCATGGCGGTCGTGGGTGGCCTTCCTAGTCATCGTCAATTCGATACCCGTTTGAACGCCAGCTTTCGAGTCCGGCTCGCTATTCCCCGCTGACTACTTAGCCAAACGAGAGCGGCCCTCTAGACCCTATGAGCGGAATGAGCACGAAGAGCCAATTGGCGCGATGACAAGTCAGGTTCGACCTCAGCAGCCCCGCGAGCGTCCGGTTCATTTAAAACCCGACATTCACGATCATGCTTGCGAACGACGGCATCGTCCCAGAGCTGGTCATGCTCCAGACGTGGTTACGGCAAAACAAGTTCGCATGCCTTGGCAGGCAGATAGTTTGAGGTGTCTCGTAAGCGGCATGATTTTTCTGGACGGGCATGCAGCCCGGCGAAGTTCTTGGACTACCGCGCAAGGAACTGCGCCTGATCATATTGATGGAGGCGCGGGCGGCGCCGCGTCTGCGCAACGTCGAGGGTCTCTGGCACCGGTCCACGCGTAACCGGCCGGATCGACGACCGCTTTCATTCGGCAGAAAGCCTTGCTCGATGGCACCGAGATCGATGCCATCATCGTCGAAGCGCCCGCCGACCTCCTCACATATCAGAAGGCAGCCGCCGCGGTTCCGCTCAATCGGCGCCCGACGATGGGATCGTGGCTCGACCGCTTCAACGCCGCCCGAACCACGGTTTGAAGGTGCCAGGAATGCGCGTCGTTCCGTACCCGCGTCCGGCGATCGCTTCAAAATGGAAGCAATAAACACCATGACATCCCTTTCCTTCGATCCTGTCCGGCCGTTTCGTGGTCTGTATGGTTCAGACTTCCGCCTCCACTATTCGCAACACGTCGTCCGCTCCGACCTGCGGGGGGAGCGATGCGGCTCGTTGACGGCGTTGCCCGGTGGCGCCTGCGCTATCCCAGGCCGCTTCCGACCGTGCCCGACCTGCTGGTCATCGATGTGCCGCCGATCTTCGCCGGACGACGACTGCCCTTGCGGCGCTATTATCCGATCATCATCGAGACCGATGACGAGTGGCGTGAGTGGGAGGCGTTCATTGCCGGGGAACGTGACCGGCCCGTAGCGCCCGACCTGCTCGATCGCCGGCCTTCACGACTGATTTGCGACGACATCGGCTTCATCCATTACGATCCCCCTGTGCCGGGATGGCCGTGGATCCTGCTGTGCCGCTGGCCACCCGACCATGTCGCGTTGTGCGCCACGGCCGCGGAAGACTTCGCCCGTGCCGCCTACACGATCGAGATCTTCGCCGATGCCGGATCGCGTGCCGATGCAACCGCCGGACTGATCTCCGCCCTGGGATCGCAGCAAACCGTGGACGTCGTCCACATCCCGCCTTCGTCCGATCGCGGTCGTAGTTGACGGGCAGCGAGGCATCCACAAGTATGACGGGTCACGCTTTCCATCGGCGAGCGGGCGACTGGAAGACGGCGCGGTCTATCCGTCGGCAAGACTTCCCGAGACACGAAGCTGTCGCACGATTTCGTTGAAGGCAGCCGTGCATCCCTGTGCCCGCCCGATGTCGTGTCCGGCCGCGGCGGACGCCCAGAAACTGTCGAGCGGCCATCGCTCGGGGCAATGCTCGACCAGGCACCGCTGGGCAAGGCGAACCTCGATCGTATCGACGCGCCGATCGCCGGATCGCGCCATGGCGGCGCACAGGATCCGGAGCGACAGGTCGATCACGATACGCTGGTGACGGGAGATCGATCTCAATGGAAATCGCGGGACTTCACCTTCCGGATCAGCGCCTCCTTGGCGAGCAGCAACACTCCGGCGTAGAAATTTCGGACAGCCGAGACGTCGCGATCGGCATCCTGCTGGCGGTAATCCTCGACCCCCATCCGAAGGGAAGAGACGGCATTCTCGAACAGCGACGGCACGGGCGATCCCTCGATGGCACCCGGAGATGTGGACCGGGGTCGCCTACGGCAAGCGGACCATGGCAGGCTCGCAGGCGCCTTGGTGCAGCGCGAACGTGTGGGGCTGGTGCTGGGTCCACGCTGTCGGAAGCGTCGGGATCGGGGTCGGTGCGCGGTGAGGGTGCGGCGCGAACATGCGCGGCAGCGCGCGAGGAGAGTACGGGATCAGAGGAGAGGAGGATCTGAGATTTGTGTCGCCGGGGATGAGCTCGAGAGCGACGCAAATGTCGAAAGGTTGAGACGATGAACATCGGTGAACTTCGCAAGGTCAACGGACGTCTGATGGGTTCGATCGCGACGCGCACGATCGATCTGCCGAAGATCGGGCTGCGCCCGGTGCAGAGCGACAACCCGCGTGCGCCCAGGTTCGAGGTGGTGGCGCTGAACGTGGCGCGGCGCTGGGTGCAGATCGGCGCGGTCTGGGAAGCGGCGATGAAGCGGTCGGGTGAGGTCTTCCTCGCCGGCACGATCGACGATCCCAGCCTGCCCGAGCCGCTGCCGGTCGCGCTGTTCCCCGCGGCCGACTTCGACGGCTACATGATCGCGTGGCGCCGGGACACGATGCGCTCGGACTTCGGCGGCGGCTTCGGTGCCAGCAACTACGACACCGAGGGGCAGGGCGACCGTAGCCGGGGCGGCGATCGCGGCGGCCGGCAGGACGGCGGCTTCGGCGACAGCACCGCGGGCGACCGTGGCCAGCTGGTTGGCGCGGACGGCGGTGATGGGCTCGACGGTGACATGCCGTTCTGACGCGGCTGCATTGAACGCCTGACCGGCGCCGGGGGAGCATCGCTTCTCCGGCCCTTTCCTTTCCCGCTTATCGAAAGCCAGCATCGTGCCCCATATCATCGTCGCCAGCACCGCCTGCGGCATCGCCGAACCCTGCCGTCCATCGAGCACGAATCCGGCCGCGAGCGGTGGACCCGTCATCGAGACCGGGACCGTCATCGCGCGGATCTTCGACCTGCTCGAAGGATCCGGGCTCGAAGCCTTTGCGGCGCAGGTCGCGTGGCAGCTGGTCAACGGCGCTTGCCGCCAGCCGCAGCACTGACGCTTCACCGGGGTCGGGTGCATCGCGCCGCCGGCCCCTTTTTCATCCGATCCACGGAGCAACACCCATGTCCGATACACCGTCTTCGCGCAGCGTCCGCAACCTCGCTGACCTGCCGACGCTCTACGCGCAGTTGACCGAAACTCCCGATTTCCAGCGCGCGCTCGGCGATCCGATCCCCCTGTCGATCATAGAACCCGGCGACGCGCCCGGCGAGCACCACATGCCCGAGCCGCTGGCGGTGCAGGCCGAATGCGGCGCGCTCGTCGCCACGATCTTCGACCTGTTCGCCGAGACACGGCTCGCGCCGCTGGCGGCGGAGGTCGCGTGGGGGATCGTCAACAGCTTCCACTTCACCGCCCAGAAACTGGAGCGCCGCGAGGACGCGCTGGCCGACGAACTCGCCGATCTGGCGCGCCGCCCCGATCTCAGCGAGGTCTACAACAACGAGCTGGAGGAGAAGCAACTGCTCTGCCAGTCGGTCGCCGAGCATCGTGCGGCGATGGAGGTGTGCCGCGACTACGCCGCCGAGATGTACCGCGTGCAGTCGGGCTGGCCGTGGTCGCCGGCGCGGGGAAGCCGGGCGTCGAGGGCGTCGACCGCGACGCAGACCGCAGTCAAGGATTACCTGCGCCTGCGCGAGATGGAGGAACGGGAACGCTATCTGCCGCGTGGACCTTTGGTGGTCGCCTCGGGGCATGCCGAGTGGCACGACTGGCAACCGATCTGGGACCGGCTCGATGCGATCCGCGAGCGGATCACGACCATGACCGTCGTCACCACTGCCCAGCGCAAGGGGTTCGATGCGATCGTCGCGGCGTGGTGTGCGAGCCGCAACGTCCACCTGATCGCCTTCGGCCTGATCGGCGGTGGCCGGCGTGCCCCTTTCCTGCGCAACCGCAAGCTCGCCGAGCTGAAGCCGGTCGAGGCGGTGCTGGGCGAGGGGTCGGGCATCCAGGCCAACCTCTACCAGACGCTGCGGCAGGCGGGCGTCCCGATCCACGCCTTCCGCAAGGCCGACCAGACGCCGGCGGCGAAGGTCGGCCGCCCCGGCGGCGCAAGGCTGCTGCGGGCTGCCTGATTCTTGTCCATCAATTCGGGGATGACGCTGCGCGCGCCATCCCCATTCGGGAGATACACGTCATGCGCGTCTACGGCAGTTGCATCGAACCCGGCGGCATGGAACTCGAGGACGAATGGTGGACGGCACCGTGTCCCGATTGCGGGAAGCCGGCGCGGCACGGGCGCGTCCAGCAACTGGAGGGTGGCTGCATCAACGCCTATTGCCCCGTTTCCTCCAAGGCATGTGGCCACCGCGAGGGCTTCTGGTACCATCCATGAACCGGCCGCGAAGGTCGACCGCCGCCCGGGGCAGGCGTTGGGGAAAACTCCTCTCCCGATCTGTCCGATGATCCCACGGGACCGCGCCGGCCTCAAGGACGGCGGGGCCCCACCATTTTTGTCGGCGGCGCGACCGGCGTTCCTTCGCTCGAAGGACGGTGGCCGCCGAAAAAATCGTGACCCCCACCGCCGCTGACACGGTCGCTTCGCGATCCTTGACCCCGTCGCTCGAAGCCCGCGGCGAGGGGAAACCTCTTCGATTTTGATGGAGGTGACGATGTGCAGGATACTGAACAAGCGGGTGGGCGGCGTTCCGGCGGGGGCGGTCTATATCGGGCGCGGCTCGAAATGGGGGAACCCGTTCGTCATCGGGCGTGACGGGAATCGGGCGGAGGTCATCGCGAAGTACGGGCGCTGGTTGCGGACACAGCATCAGTTGCTGCGGGCGCTGGACGAACTGAGGGGCAGGGATCTGGTGTGCTTCTGCGCGCCGCTGGCGTGCCACGGCGATCTGCTGCGGTGGCTGGCGAATGCGACGCGGGCCGAGCGGATCGCGTGGTGGCGGGGCACGGGATGACCGCGCCTGCCGGGGATGGAGCATGGGTCCGATCCCCGTGTCGGGGGTGACGCGCGATCGCCGACGTTCTGCTGAAAAGGCCCGCCATGGGCATCGAGCCCATGCCGGTCCTGGGGCGCGCGGGGCGGGCGTCGGGGATAATAATCTCTCTCAACAATTCCGAGTGTGGCACGGGACCGCACCGGCCTCAAGGACGGCGGGGCCCCACCATTTTTTTCGGCGGAGCAACCGTCGTCCCCTCATTCGACGGACGGTGGCCGCCGGAAAAAATCGTGACCCCCACCGCCGGCTTCGCCGGTCGCTGCGCGATCCTTGACCCCGGTGCTCGGAGCCCGTGCAGGGGAGGAGACCTCTTGAAGAAGAAGGAGGTTCCGATGACCAACGCAACTGTTTCCCACCTCGCCGACATCGCCGACCTGTTCGCTGACGAAACCGCAGATCCCTCGCACAGCTTCGCCGCCGCCTTCACCGAGACGGTGGATGGCTTCCAGATGACGCGCGGCGACGATCCGATCACCGCGGGACTGCCCGAAGCGTCGGAAGCGGAACGCGCCTCCGAGATGGTGGTGCAGACGATCTTCGACGTGATGCGAGATACCCGGCTGGAGGATATCGCAGTACGGTTGGCGTGGGGTGTCGTCCATGCCTTCCACAAGGTGGCCAAGCAACTCGACGACGAAGCGGACCGGGCGGCGGTGCAGGTCAAGGACCTGATCCGGTCGGCGGACGGTAGCGAGATCGGCACCGTCGAACTGGAGGAGGCGCAGGCGCTTTGCCAGTCGCTGGACGAGGCGCGCGAAGCGGTCGAGTGCATGCGCGACCGTGCGGCGGATACGTTCCGGGTGGAGACCGGACGCCCGTGGTCGGCACCGCGCGCGACTTTGGTGTCGGGCAAGCGCACCGCGTCGGTGATCGACGGGACCAACTTTCTTGCAGCCCGCCGCCAGCGCCGGATCGAAGCGCACGCGCCGCAGGGTCCGGTGGTGCTCTTCTCGGGCGGACAGAAGTGGCACGACCACCAGCAGCTCTGGGACCAGCTGGACCAGATCCACGCGCGGGTGCCGGCGATGGTGCTGGTCACGACGGCGCAGGCGAAGGGGTGCGATGCCATCGCGGCGGCGTGGGCGGCCAGTCGAGGGGTGATGCTGGTGGCGATGGCGCTCAACCACCGGCTTGGAAACCGGGCGGGGTTCGCACGCAACGAGCAGATGGTGAAGCTGCAACCGGTGGAGGCAGTGGTCTGCGAAGGCTCGGGATTGCAGTCGCACCTTGCCCGGATGGTACGCGCGGCGAAGGTGCCGGCGCACTTCTTCCGCTGCGACGGACAACAGGCGGCGGCAGCGTGAATCGCGCGCGGGATCGGTCGGGGTCACACCCGGCCGATCCCCTTTTTTGCTGGCCGGGGAGGATCGACCGCTCTCGGGACCCTGCCCCTGCGGGACTGGGTCCGTCGAGCGGTCGATGCGACGGCGATGCCATCGGCCTCCTGTGCGCGGCTCCGCCGTGCTCGTCGCTGGGACATCCCTGCGGGATGACGTTGACGATCGGTGCAGGTCACCACGGTATCATGCCGGCACCAGAGGAGAGGGGGATTTTGCGGGATGGCCGAACAAAGGAGATCAGAGCCATGACCACGAACGCGACCAACACCGCGAACGCAAAGCCGTCGGTATTCATCTCCGGGTCGATCGCGATCCGGCAATTGTCCGGCCCGGTGACCGAGCGCATCGAGGCGATCTTCGACCGTGGCCTGCCGGTCCTGATCGGGGATGCCCGTGGTGCGGATACGGCGGTCCAGCGGCTCCTCCACGAGCGCGGTGCCAAGAACCTGACGGTGTTCGCGGCTGACGGCTTTCCCCGCAACAATGTCGGCGACTGGCAGGTCCGCAATGTACCGGGCGAAGGCCGTAGCGGCACCGCGGCATTCCACGCCGGCAAGGACCGGGCGATGGCGGCGGAGGCGGATACCGGGCTGGTGGTATGGGACGGCAAAAGTCGCGGCAGTCTCGCCAATATCCATCGGCTCTGCGGGCGGGGATGCTTCGTCGCGGTGTGGCTTGAGGACGAGGCTCGGTTCGAGAACCTCAATTCGGACGAGGCGCGGACGGCATTCGTGGCGCGATATCCGTCCCGCTCGCACTGAACGGTTCGCGCCGCTGGAGGGCGGTACGCTGCGGTCCTGTCGGATTACAGCGTACCGCCCTTCGTCATGCAGCCCTAGCCGTCGGCAGCGCTCTCAGCGCGCCGACGGCAGCGGCTCCACCGACCCGGATCGCGTGGGTCATCAGGTCGCGGAACTCGCGCTCGCTGAGCGCTTCGATGCCGACGTCCTTCACCATCGCAGCGTAGCGATCGCGAAGCGCGCTGCGTGCCTGTGTGACCTCTTCGACCATCTTGCGCTGGCGCGCTTCGAGGTCCGCCAGTCGTTCTCGTTCATTCAGTTTGGGCATGTCCAACTCGCTGTCATCGGGCTGCCCGCCACCCGTCATCATGCGACGCACGCGGTGCGTTCGCAACCCGGATCGGAGGATCGTATCATGACAATCAGCGTCCTATTTCAGTGCAGCGTCGCGGACCGGCGTGCCGCCGGAAGGTATGAAGGTGCCCCCTACCGGGGGAGGTCCGCCATCGTGGCTGATGGTGGTCGCAGCGGTCAGGCCGCTGCGCTGGGGAGGACGCACGTCCTTCGTCCGTTTTAATGCACCGTACGCACGGGTGCTCCGGAGCGAATCCGCCAGTAAACACGATGCTATAGCCGTGTGTGCCATGTACCACGCCGCCGCGCCCGTTTGTGATACACGGCACACTGACCCGGATAGCCAGGAGCTACCCTGCTGATCCTGCTGGATTATGGCTGTGGTACACGGCCCGCACGGCATGTCGTTGATCGCAAGGCGCGATCGGCGTATAGCGACCCTGCTTCATATCCGTGCCGCGGGGCTCCACGTCGGAGCTTCGCCCGTGATCAAGATCAATGTCCGTATCGACGAGGCGCTGCACGCGCGCCTCCAGCGTCGCGCGCATGATGCCGACCTGACGCTGTCCGCCTTTCTGCGCCGGGTACTCCAGCAAGGTGCCGACCCCGCCAACGGCTACGTCTTCTCGTCGCAGGACGAGATCCTGGCGACCTGCATCCAGATCCTCTCGATCGTCGCCACCGGGATCGGCCAGCAATCGCCGAAAGCCCTCCAGCAGGGGATGGCGGACGCCCGCGCGATCCTCACCGAACGGGGCCTGCTCGGCCGGGAGAATGCGCGATGAGCCTCTTCCGGCATGACATGCTCGGCGCCTGGACGAGGGGCGGGCAGGCGACGGTCCACAACGTCCGGATGACCACGCAGGTGTTCTTCCAGACCGCCTTGGCCGGGGTGGTACTCTGGATCGTCGGCATCGTCTGGTACGCGCTCGAGAAATCCACCGAGTACGAACGCTTCGTGCTGGTGAAGCTCGCCGAGGCGGCGATCAAGGTCGATGCCGCGCCCGGTACCAACGACCCCGTCCGCTTCCACGATCCCGCCGGTCGCGAATATTGGACCTCGGCCGACTGGCTGCTTGCCTCCGGGCTGGCGAAGCGGACGTTGCACAGCTTCGAGATATACCTCCTTCACGGGGCGTTGCTCTCCGGCGCGTTCGCGCTGGCGGCGCTTGCCTGGGCCTGGTTCTACTTCGCGCGGATGGGGAAGGGGCTCGGCTCCAACGAGTATCTGCGCGGCGCCCATTTCGGCACCCGCCGCGATGTCCGACGCGCGTTGCGCGGACAGAAGAAGGGGCCGCTCAACATCGGCGGCGTCGCCGTGCCGGAGGCCTATGAGCCCGAGCACATCCTGCTGTGCGGGGCGCCGGGCACCGGCAAGACCAACCTCATCGTCACCATGCTGGAGGGCATCCGCAAGTCCAAGCGGCGCGCGATCGTCTACGACACCGCTGGCACCTTCGTGGAGAAGTTTTACCGCCCCGGCGTCGACACGCTGCTCAATCCGCTCGATGCGCGTACTGCCCGCTGGTCGCCCTGGGTCGATGTGCCGCGCGACTATCATTACGATCAGATCGCGGAGTCGACGATCCCCGACAAGCCGGGCGATCCGTTCTGGGCGAAGGCGGCGCGCGGTACGCTGGTCGCGGTGCTGCGCAAGCTCGCGAGCCAGAAACACACCTATGTCTCGGTGATGCTCGATCGCCTCGTCCGGTCGAAGCTGAAGCACCTCGCCGCCTTCGTCGCGGGGACCGACGCCGCCGCCTTTATCTCCACCGAAGGAGAGCGCACCTCCGCCGGCGTCCAGGCCGAGCTCGCCTCGGTGATGCGCTCGTTCGGCTATCTCGACGATACCGAGGACGGCTTCTCGATCCGCGACTGGGTGGAGGAGGGGAAGGCCGACAGCTGGCTGTTCGTCACCGTCAAGGCCGACCAGCTTCCCTCGCTGCGCCCACTCATCACCGTCTGGCTCGATATCGCCATCTCCGCGATTATGAGCCTCGCCCCCGATCGCGATCGCCGACTTTACTGTGTCATCGACGAGCTGCCGACGCTCCAGAAACTGCCATCGCTGTCCGACTTCCTCGCCCGCGCGCGGAAGTACGGTGGCTGCGGCATCCTCGGCTTCCAGTCCTATCCCCAGCTCCGCGCCACCTATGGCCAGGAGGATGCCGCGGCGATCACCGGCTATTGCTCGACCTGGGTGGCGCTGCGCGCCAACGACACCGACACCGCCAAACATGTCTCCGAGAATCTCGGCCAGGTCGAGCAGGTCGAGGCCAACGAGGGCATGAGCTACGGCGTCAACGACATGCGTGACGGGGTGAACCTGTCGCGGATGCAGGTGACCCGCCCGCTGGTGATGCACACCGAGGTCACCAACCTGCCCAACCTGTCGGGCTATCTGCGCTTCGGCCGCAACCTGCCGGTGATGCGATTCGACGACCGCTACAACCCCATCGCCACCATCGCAGCCGGGTTCGTCGAGCGCACCACCCCGGCGATCCGGCTCGACACGGCGATGACGCTGATCAAGATCGCGCACGCGGAATCGAAGGTCCGCGACGCGTTGGATGTTGAGAAAGCGACGGGGAAGAAGGAGGGGCAGGAGCCGAAGGCAGCACCTGCATCCGTGAAGCCTGCCAACAGCCCGGGCCACTCCGCCGAAGGGGAACCGGCAGCTACCCAGTCCGACCTCTTCGGAGCCAGGTCCGCCATCCCGGCCGGCGTCCCGATCGAGGAAGCCATTCTTGCCGCGGAGGACGGTGAGCTGCCCATTCCACCGCGCGCCGCCTGGGAGATGGTCGGCGGACGCGCGGGCGAGGTGATCTCCCGTTTGGTCCAGCACGGCGAGGCCGATGGTCCCCGTCATGACGCGAGGCCGGCATGATCCATCCCCGCCGCCTCAAGGGGACCCCTGCCAACATCGCCCGCTATTATACGGTGGGCGACTACTACACCAAGGGCGCCGACGAGCATTCCGAATGGGGCGGCGCGCTCGCTGCCGAATTGGGCCTATCGGGCAAGGTAGATCCCGCTGTGTTCAAGGAGCTGCTCGCCGGCAAGGTCGCCGGCCAGCAGCTCGGCCGGCATCGCCAGGAAGGCGGGATCGAGCATCATCCCGGCTGGGACTTCGCGGTCAACGCGCCCAAGTCGGTGTCGATCATGGCGCTAGTCGCGGGCGACGAGCGGATCATCGCCGCGCACGAGCTCGCGGTCGGGGTAGCACTGTCCTATCTGGAAGAGCACGCGACGCTCCGCCGTCGCGACGACGGCAAGATCGTCCACGAGACCACCGGCCGCGTCCTCGTCGCGCGCTTCACCGAGCACGCCAGCCGCGAACTCGACCCCCATCTCCACACCCATGCGGTCGTGCTCAACATGACCAATCGCGAGGATGGCGGGCCGATGGCGAGCCTCGAAACCCGCGCCATGTATGCCGAGCAGATGACCGCAGGGCAGGTCTATCGCAACGACCTTGCCCACTTGGTCCGTGAGCTCGGCTACGAGATCGACAGCGATCCCCGCACAGGGCTGTTCGAGATCCGCGACGTGCCCGGTCGCCTTATGCACGCCTTCTCGCAACGTGCCGAGCAGATCAACGCCTATGCGAAGGAGCATGGCCTGGAAGGGCAGGCGGCGCGGCGGCAGGCGTTCTACGCGACGCGGCCCGCGAAGGAGCGGATCGGGCTCGACGAACTGCACGGTCGCTGGGCCGAGCGATCGGCCGCGGAGCAGGAGAAGCTGGGTGAGGTGCGCGACGCGGCGAATGGCCACGACGTGTCCGTAGACCCCGCCACCGCCGCCCGTGCGACGCTGTTCGGCATCCGCCAGACCGAGACGCGCGAGGCGGTCAACGAGCTCGGGCGCATGCTTCGCGTCGGGCTCGCCAGCCATGTCGGCGAGGTACGGCTGGCGGAGGTCCGGCCGCTGATGGATGACCATGCGGAGCGCCGCAAGCTCCTCACCACTCGCGAGCCGACCGGCGACAAGGTTCTGCTGCGCGGGCGCACGACCAGGCGCACCGCGCGGCTCGAACAGGCGCTCGCCCAGCATATCGCGCTGGGTCTCGACGACGCCCGTCCAATCGCCAACGCCGACCGTTTGCTCCCCATCCTTGAGACCGCCGGGCTCACGCCGCAGCAGGAGCAGGCGGTCGCCGCCGCAGCGCTGACCCGCGATCGGGTGACCGGCGTCCACGGCGTCGCCGGCGCCGGCAAGTCGATGCTGGTGGGGACGCTGCGCACGGCGGCGGAACCCGGCACCGAGTTCATCGCGCTGGCGCCGACCTCGTCGGCCGCCGCCAATCTCGGACAGAGCGCGGGTATTCCGTCGCGCACCGTCGCGAGCCTGCTCGCCACCGGCGGTTACGGCCTCACCCCCGCGCACGTCCTCGTCCTCGACGAGGCCGGGCAACTCGGCAACCGCCAGGCGCTGCGCATGCTGGAGATCAGCCGGGTAACCGGCGCCCGCCTGCTCCTGCTGGGCGACAACAGCCAGACCGGCGCGATCGAGCAGGGCAAGGCGTTCTGGCTGATGCAGCGGCTGGGAATGCCGACCGCGCAATTGACCGAGTCGATGCGTCAGCAGACGCGCTCGATGAAGGCTGCAGTGACCCGGGCCCGGGCCGGCGACTACACCGGGTCGATGGCGGCGCTCGACCGGGTGACGAGCGGCGAAGATACCGAGGAACTAGCCAAGGGCATGGTCGCCGAATGGACGCGGCTGAGCGGGAACACCCGAGCCTCGACCAACATCCTCGTGCTCGAGAACCAGACCCGTCAACTCGTCCACGCGATGATTCGCGACACGCTGAAGCGGGAGGGCGTGGTGGCTGCCGAGGACACGCGGCTGGAGGTACTGTCGTCCGCGCCGATGACCGACCAGGAGAAGCTTTACGCGCGCTTCTACTCGGGCGGGCAGGTGGTGACGTTCGGTCGTGACATCTCGGTCGCAGGGATCGCGTGCGAAACCGAATACCGTGTCGTCGGGATCGGACGCGAGCCGAACGGGCGGCAGGTGGTCAAGCTGGCCAACCAGCATGGACAGATCATCCGCTGGGAGCCGCGGCTGGGGCAGGTCCGCAACGTCAACGTCTTCAACGTCGAGGAGCGCGATCTCGCACAGGGTGACCGCATCCAGTGGCGGCTGGTCAGCCACGAGCTGGGCCTGAAGAACGCCGATCGCGGTACGGTGGAGAAGCTGGCCGAGAACGTGGCGACGATCCGTTGGGATCGCGGCGGCCGGGTGCAGGAGGTCGACCTCGACCGGCACCGCACCTGGGATCATGGGTATGCCGAGACGGTCTATTCGGCGCAGTCGAAGACCTATGCGCGTGTCTACGTCCTGGCGCCGGTCGGCTCCGCGCTGGTCAATGGCCAGAACTATTACACCGCGATCACGCGTGCCCGCTTCGGGGTGAAGCTGTGGACCGAAGACCCGAAGGCGCTGGCCGAGAAGCTCGAACAGAATTCGGGCGAGAAAACCTCGGCGCTGGAAGGGCTGGGACGGCTCGATAAGGACGGGCGTCGCGCGGTGGCTGGGCGGCATCCCGATCAGCTTCAGGAGGGCAGGGCGGAGCAGGAGCGCTGGCGGGAGGAGCGCCGCGAAGGTGTGCTGATGCGACAGCTTGGCCGACGTCCGGCGCCGCCCGACGGCATTGCAGAGCAACTCGCCGAGGGCGCGCGCGAGATCGCGGTGCGGCTCGACCGCTTCCTCCAGGCTGTGCTCGATCGCGAGCGGACGCCGGACCGCGAAGGCAGTGAAGCGCCCGGGCATACGCCTGCCGCACCGTCCCATTTCCCCGAACATACCGTGCGGCAGCGCGGTCCCGAACGCTGAGGTCCGCCATGACCATCCTGCTATTTTGCCTTGCCACCCTCATTGTAGCGCTCGCTTGGAGAGCCTCTCGCGTGCCGATCAAGCATCGCTGGCGACGAAGGCAGGCGCGGATCATGTGCGAGGGGCTCCACGGTCGCGATCGGAGCCAGTCGCCCGCGCTGATCTATGCACGGCTGCGAGCGATGGATGCACTGGCGTTCGAGAAACTGCTGCTCGAAAGCTTCGAGCGACGCGGACACCGCTTCGTCCGTAACCGCCGCGACGACCGCGGCGATGGCGGGATCCACGGGCAGGTGGTGATCGATGGTCGCGTCTGGCTGATCCAGGGCAAACGCTACGCCGGGGCGATCCGCCCCGAGCACGTCCAGGCGTTCGCCTCGCTCTGCACCGTGAGCGGTTTGTCCGGCTTGTTCATCCATACTGGCCGCATCGGTAGCGGCAGTCGCGACGTAGTCGCGTGAAATGGCAAGGTCGAGATCATCTCCGGCCGCCAGCCGCTGGCACTGATCACGGGTGGTGCCGTCACGATCGATGGGAAGGCGCGATGAAACCGGTGGTGGCATCGATCTTCGCGTTACTGATCACACTCTTGGCCGTCCCCTCGGCAGCGGAGGTCCAAAGTGAAGGCACCGTTGCCGATGAGCGATTGATCGCCCGCTGTATCCATCAGTCCGCGCGGGGCAAGCGGTGGCTGGAAAGCACATTGCTGGGGATACGCGACCAGGAGGGAGGGTGGATCGGGGCGGCGGTGCGGAACCGTGACGGCCGCTATGATCTTGGACCGATGCAGATCAACAGTTGGTGGGTGCCTCGCATGGCGCGGCTGCTTGGACGCCCGCCCGAGTCGGTGCGCCTCTGGTTGCGCGACGAAGCCTGCTTCAACATCGAAGCCGCGCGGTGGATATTGCTGATGGAATTTTTCCGCACCCGCGACATCTGGATGGCCATCGCAAGCTATCACAGTCCCGAACATGTTCGGCGACATCGCTACCTCCTCGCTGTTGCCGCAAAAATGCGCCAGCGGAAGGACGATCGCCGGCACGTGCGCCCAGGCGGACTATGAATATCGCCTTCATTTTGGAGGCAAATGGCGATTGGCGATTGGCGAATGAAGGTCAATTCAAAATAAGCGTGGTCATGGTCAGTTGCAATAGATGCTCTTGCTTACGGTGTAATGTCGGAATCGCAGTGGTAGGCGCGCTGATTTCGCGAAGGATTCAGTGATAAAAGTATTTGGTTGGGCGGAATTTGTTGCCGTCGGCTGCCTTGCTTTGCCGGCTGCTTCGCAAGTCACGACGTCGTATAGTTACGACGTACTGGGGCGCCTCGTTTTATCCTCCAGCAGTGGCGCGCCGGCGGGCAGCAGGACGACGACGATTGGCTATGATGCAGCCGGTAACAGGTCTCAATATCGCTCCGTCGATGGGGTCCTGACTCCTACGTGTCAATCAGCGTGGAAAAAGGGCTCTGAAGCACATTTGATTATTTCAGAGGTCGCGTCCCAGGACGTGGTGTAGCTGAGGGGTGGTCATCGAAGATCTTCGGATAGGTTTGGGTTGCGAAACTCAACCGACGGAGACCCCGATGACCGACGATACGAGGGGCGTTCAGGCGCTGGTGGGAAAGAGCGCGGACGCCGATTTCCTGCGCGAGATGATCGGCTTTGCCGCGCAGCGGCTAATGGACCTTGAGGTCGGCAGCCTGACGGGTGCCGGCTACGGCGAGAAGGGCAGCGACCGGCTCGCCCAGCGCAACGGCTACCGCGAGCGCGACTGGGAGACGCGCGCCGGTACGGTGGAGCCGCGCATCCCACGTTTGCGAAAGGGCAGCTACTACCCAGCGTTCCTCGAACCACGTCGGCTTGCCGAGAAGGCACTGACCGCGGTCGTGCAGGAGGCATACATCCAGGGTATCTCGACACGATCGGTCGACGATCTGGTGAAGGCGATGGGGATGTCGGGCATTCCCAAAAGCCAGGTCAGCCGACTTTGCGAGGAGATCGACGTCCGCGTGAAGGCGTTCCTCGACCGCCCCATCGAGGGCGACTGGCCGTATGTGTGGATCGACGCGACATACCTGAAGGTCCGCCAGGCCGGTCGCATCGTCTCGGTCGCGGTCACCATCGCGGTCGGCGTGAATGCCGATGGCAGGCGCGAGGTGCTGGGAATGGCGATCGGCGCGTCGGAGGCCGAGACGTTCTGGACCGATTTTCTGCGCAGCCTTGCCCGGCGGGGTCTGCGCGGCGTGAAGCTCGTCATCTCGGATGCGCATGAGGGCATCAAGGCGGCCGTCTCGCGTGTGTTCAGCGCCACCTGGCAGCGGTGCCGGGTCCACTTCTCCCGCAACGCCATGGCGCACGCTGGCAAGAGCGGGCGTCGCGTCGTCTCGGCCTTCATTGCCACCGCGTACGCGCAGGAAACGCCTGATGCCGCCCGGGGCCAATGGCGGAAGGTCGCCGACCAGCTCCGGCCAAACGTACCCAAACTCGCCAAGCTCATGGACAGCGCCGAGGAAGACGTGCTCGCCTATATGTCCTTCCCGGCCCAGCATCGCACCAAGCTGCACAGCACGAACCCGCTCGAACGCCTGAACGGCGAAATCAAGCGGCGCACCGACGTTGTCGGCATCTTCCCGAACGAGGAGGCCATCACCCGTCTCGTCGGCGCGCTGCTGCTCGAACAAAACGATGAATGGGCGGTACAGCGCGCCCGCTACATCACGCTGGAAAGCGTCGCGCAGTTAAGCGATGATCCCTCCGTCACGCTGCCGTCCATGGCCGCCTGACCAATCCCGGCCTGCCCGGAGATCGATGCGGCTACGACGCCCAAGCTACACCACGCGGTGGGACACAATCATTTCAGAGCCATGCGGTGCCGACCAACCTTGCTTCGAGTAGGTCTAGTTACCGCCTCCGTACATCTGGCGTTTCACGAGTTTGAGCTTGATGATCTGCCCCTCGGTTTGCCCGTTTGACCATGATGTGACGATGGCGACTCGGACCGCGGCGACATCGCGTGCAATTCCATTGGCGGAAGATGCTACCAGGCTGCCTCGTCCACGTTCGATCCAGGGGACAATATCTCCCTCTGTTTTGCGCCTGATCATCTCATGGAACCCCTCGACGACGGTACGCGCCTCAACGAGCGGCGGTACGCCGGCCTCTACGGCTGCAACCGTCACGGTTTCTGCTCTGGACAGGGTACGCGTCCGGTCGTCATCAGCCTGGCGATCGTTCTTGCCGACGGCACGCGGTGCAGGGACTCCGTATCGACCCGCTCAGCCTGTCGTCGCCGGCTAGCCCATTCGGTTACGACCCGTTCCGACCCACGAAATCCTTGTGATCTCAGGCGTCGCCAGAGGTCAGCACCATTGCGGGATCCCTCTGGACTTGCTTCAGAAAAGTGGAGAGTTTTCCTGAGGTGAAAGGCGAACTCGATGACGAAGCAACGACGGTTTACGAAGGAATTCGAGGACGAGGCGGTTCGGCTGGCGGCGACCAGAAGGCGCACGCAGCGTGAGGTTGCGGAAGATCTGGGGGTTGGCCTGTCGACGCTGGTGCGGTGGATCGGGCGCCGGCGTGATCGGCTGATGGAGATGCCTGGCGAAGCGCCGCAGGCAGATATGGCTGCCGAGCTGAAGCGCCTTCGGCGGGAGAACGAAATCCTTCGGCAGGAACGCGACATACTGAAACGGGCGACCGCTTTTTTCGCCCGGGAGGGAAGTCGATGAGGTTCGCGCTCGTCGATCAGGCGAAGAAGGATTTCCCCGTACATCGTCTCTGCCGAGTGCTCGGTGTCAGCCAGAACGGCTATTTTGCCTGGAAGGACCGGCCAGCCAGTCGGCGACAACGCGATGACATGGTGATGCTGGCGCACGTCCGTTCGGCGTTTGCATTATCGAACGGCACATACGGCAGTCCCCGCATGACGCGGGAGTTGCAGGATGATGGCTTCGCCATCGGGCGGCGTCGCACGGCGCGACTGATGCGCGAGAACGGCCTGCGCGGTCGGCAGAAGCGTCAATTCAAACGGACAACCGACAGCGAGCACAGCTGGCCGATCGCGCCGAACATCATCGACCAGGATTTTACGGCGACGACGCCCAACCAGAAATGGGGCGTGGACATCTCGTATGTCTGGACGCGGGAGGGCGGAGCCGGCCAAGGTTCCGGCGATGTGAAGCATCGTTGGAAAGCCGGTGCAGGGTGGTTCTATCTGGCCGTGGTCATCGACCTGTTCTCCCGCCGCATAATCGGCTGGGCCGTCGGCGACCGCCTGCATCGCGACCTGGCGCTGGCCGCGTTGCGCAAGGCCCTCGTCATGCGGCGTCCGCCCGAAGGGCTCATTCATCATTCGGACCGCGGCAGCCAACGCGGATTCAATCGGTCGTCGCAACGCTGTGCGAATGGAGGCGTGCGATGGATATCAAGAAGCGGCGCTCGGGGCAGTGCACCCGGCCGCCATTACGGTCTCCGGGGCGACCGCCGGTTGCCAATCGGGAAGTGCGTGAACTGTTCTGGCGGTATGTATCTGTCGGCATGAGCAGCGAGGCGGCAGCGGTGAAGGCAGGAGCGTCACAACCGGTTGGCAGCCGCTGGTTTCGGGAGGCGGGCGGGATGCCACCAGCGGCGTTCAGGCCATCGGCGAAGCCTTTGTCGGGCAGATACCTGTCGCTGGCGGAACGCGAGGAGATCGCATTGCTGCTGGTCCAGGGGCATGGCGTCTGTGAGATCGCCCGCCGGGTCGGACGTGCTGCCTCGACCATCTCGCGCGAAGTCCGGCGCAATGCGGCAACTAGCGGTGGCAATCTCGACTATCGCGCGACGACGGCGCAGTGGCATGCCGAGCGGGCAGCGCGTCGGCCCAAGGTCGCGAGGCTTGCGGCCAACGACATGCTGCGACGCTGGGTTCAAGACCGGTTGAGCGGAGCCGTTGCCAGACCCGGTGGCCCGTCCGTCCTCGGTCCATCGGTATCATCATGGAATGGACGGCGGCATGGGCCGCGTCAGAACCGGCGCTGGTCAAAGGCCTGGAGCCCGGAGCAGATTGCCGGGCGTCTGCCCATCGAGTTTCCGGACGACGACGGCATGCACATCAGCCACGAGCCCATCTACCAGGCACTGTTCGTGCAAGGCCGCGGCGCTCTGCGCCGTGAACTCACCGCATGCCTGCGCAGCGGACGGACATTGCGCTGCCGCGGGCGCGGATCGGCCAGCGTGGCAAGAGCTTCGTATCGCCCGAGATCATGATCAGCGAGCGCCCCGCCGAATCCGACGACCGGGCCGTCCCAGGTCATTGGGAGGGCGACCTCATCCTCGGGCTCGGCAGCTCCGCGATCGGCACGCTGGTCGAGCGCACCACCCGCTTCACGATGTTGCTGCATTTACCACGCATGGAAGGTCACGGGGCGGCGCGGGGTACCCAGCGACAATTACGATGAGCGCATGAGCGTCAATTAGGTTGAGCGGTTGGGGGTTTGCTTCCGGGAGGGCGTAGCCCGAGCGGGAGCAAACCCCCAACCGCTTCGGCTTCGCCTGCGGGTCGGCCCCGGCGCGTTTTTCCCCTTGCGAGGGGGCGAGCGATGCCAGGCAGACACATCACCGACCAGCAAGTGAGGCTCTATATGAATGCCCGTCTGACCCGCCCCCAGACCAACGCTGCCGCCATGGCCGGCATCTCCGTCGCGACCGGTCGTCGCATCGAGCGCGACCCGCGACCGCCGTCGGCGCGCAAGGAAGCTCGCCAGTACCGCACCCACGTCGACCCGCTGGAGGGGCTGTGGGAGACGGTCGTCGTTCCCATGCTCGAAGCGGCACCCGGCCTGCGGCCGGTAACGGTACTGGGCGAGCTGGACCGCCGTCATCCCGACCGGGTCACCCCGGCCATCCGGCGTACGCTGGAGCGGCGCGTGCGCGCCTGGAAGGGGCTGCACGGCCCGGACAGGGAGGTCATGTTTCCCCAGACCCATAGCCCGGGCCGCATGGGGATTTCCGACTTCACCTACATGGGCAAGCTGGGCGTGTGCGTCGCCGGGGTGCCGCTCGACCACCGGCTCTATCATTTCGCGCTGGTCTATTCCGGGTTCGAACACGGCGAGGTCGTGCTGGGCGGGGAGAGCTACACCGCGCTGGCGACCGGCCTGTCACAGGCGCTCACCATCCTGGGCGGCACGCCGCACGAGCACCGCTCCGACAGCCTAACGGCCGCGTTCCGCAACCTGTGCATCGACGACGCGCAGGATCTCACCCGCCGCTTCGCCGCGCTGGCGGCGCATTACGGCATGGTGCCGACGCGCAACAACCGCGGCGTCGCACACGAGAACGGCGCCATCGAGAGCCGGCACGGGCATCTGAAGGACCGCATCGCACAGGCGCTGCTGCTGCGCGGCTCGTCCGACTTCACTTGCCTCGACGACTATCGCACCTTCGTCAGCGGCGTCATCGCCGACCACAACCGGCGGCACGCCGGCAAAATCGACATCGAGCGGGCGCATCTGCGCGCGCTGCCGCCTACACCTGCGGCGACATGGGACGAGGCCAGCGTGCGCGTCACCAGTTCGTCCGGCTTCTCGTTCCGCCACGCCTTCTACACCGTGCCTTCGCGGCTCATCGGGCATCGCCTGCACCTGCACGTCCACGACGAGCGCATCGAGGCGTTCCTGGGAGCAGCGCTCGTCGTGACGCTGCCGCGCGGTCGCGCGCCGGCGAAGACGGCCGGGCGCACCACCACTCATGTCGTCGACTATCGTCACGTCATCGGCTCGCTGCGCGCCGAGCCCGGCGCGCTTGCCGGGCTCAGCTATCGCGATGCGCTGTGGCCACGCCCGGCATACCGGCGGGCATGGGACGCGCTCAGCACTGTCAGGTCCGCACGCGATGCGGGCCGCACCATGGTCGGCCTGCTCGCGCTCGCCCACGACCAGGGCGTCGAGGCCGATCTGGCCGTCGCGCTCGCCGCCATCCTCGATGCCGGCGGACTGCCCGGCCTCGCCGATCTGCGCGCCCGCTTCATGCCCGCCAGCGCCACCCTCCCGTTGGTCCATGTCGAGATGCCCGGTGCGGGCAGCTACGACCGGCTGCTGAGCGCGACCGCGATGGAGCTGGCGGCATGACCCTCACCACCGACACCGCCCGCCTGCCGCTGCTCCTGACCGAGTTGCGCCTGCCCACTGTCGCCAGGCTGTGGGCCAGCATCGGCGACACCGCCGACACCGAGGGCTGGCCGGCCGCGCGGACGCTTGCCACGCTCCTCGAACACGAGGTCGCCGAGCGCGCCAACCGCCGCACCGCCCGGCATCTCCTCGAGGCGCGGCTTCCTGCAGCCAAGACCATCGACACCTTCAACTTCGCCGCCACCCCGATGGTCAGCCTCGCGCGCATCAATGCGCTCGCGGCCGGCGACAGCTGGCTCGACAGCGGCACCAACATCCTGCTGTTCGGTCCGCCCGGCGTCGGCAAGACGCACCTGAGCGCAGCGCTTGGCCATGCGCTCGTCGAGGCCGGACACCGCGTCCTGTTCGCCCGCACCACCGACCTCGTCCAGCGACTCCAGACCGCCCGCCAGGAACTGCGCCTGGCCGCCGCCATCGAGAAGCTCGACAAATACCGCCTGCTCATCCTCGACAACCTCTCCTACGTCAGAAAAAGCCAGGCCGAGACCTCCGTACTCTTCGAGCTGATCAGCGCCCGCTACGAGCGCCGTTCCATTCTCATCACCGCCAACCAGCCCTTCGGCGCATGGGACGACATCTTCCCCGACCCCGCCATGACCGTCGCGGCCACCGACCGCCTCGTCCACCACGCCATCATCCTCGAGATGAACACCGCAAGCTACCGGCGAAAAACCGCCCAGGCCCGCGTCACCGGCACCATCTCAAGCGCGGATCCATCACCTTCCAATTGACGCGCCCCGTCAATTAGCCGACCTACACATACCCGCAGGCGCTCATCCTAATTGACGCGCTCCGCTGATCGTAATTGTCGCGCCATAGGCCTGGCCCATTTCGAAGGACGATCGTGGCCGGGACCACATCGCCACGCATTGATGACGATGCTCGCCTACGCCTTCCTGCAATCCCGCCGCCTCGAGGCCGCGGGACGGAAAAAAAGAGTCGGTGGACCGCCCCCGCAACCGACCCTGCCATCCATCCGGCAAGCGATCCTCGACCGCCTGGTACGACCACCGCCAACGTATTGCCCCACGGTCATAAGCGGTTGCCGAACCCTAACCAACCAACTCTGCCAAAGTAGTGCTAAGAGCCCGACTCATAATTCGATCTTTGCGATGCGGCGTGTCATGCGCCTGATGGAAGCGATGAGGAGCCATGCCTCGGACGAGGCGATGGAAGTCTCCCAGTCCTTGGCGAGGCGTCGGCATCGGTTAAGCCATGCGAAGGTGCGCTCGACGACCCAGCGGCGCGGCAGGACGACGAAGTGCCTGACGTCGGAACGCCTGATAGTTTCGATGGCAAGGCGGTCGAGATGCGCGATGGCGGCCTCCAGCTTCGGCCCGGCATAGCCGCCATCGGCGAAGAAGCGACCCAGCGAGGGATATGCATCCCGGCAGCGCTCGATGAGGTCGGGCGCGCCGTCACGGTCCTGGATGTCGGCGGAATGGACGAGGGCGTCGAGCAGGTTGCCGACCGTGTCGGTGGCGATGTGACGTTTGCGACCTCTGACCTTTTTCCCGGCATCATAGCCGCGCGGTCCGTCGACTTCGGTGGTCTTTACCGATTGACTGTCGATGATGCCCGCAGTCGGTTCGGCCGCGCGGCCCTCCGCGATCCGTGTACAGGCCACCAGCACCGCGATGATCGCATCGAGCAGGCCGTTGCCCCGCATCCGGTAGAAATGGTATTGCACGGTCGTGAACGGCGGGAAGTCCCTAGGCAACTGCGCCCACTGGCACCCCGTCCTCGCAAGGTACTGGATCGCGTTCCACAAATCCCGTGCCCGATGCAGGCGCGGGCGCCCCACCTTCGTCGTTAGTGCCAGCAGCGGGGCTATAATCGCCCATTCCCGGTCGGTGCAGTCGCTTGCGTAGCGCAGCCCTCGTCTGTCATGCTCGCGCCGAGCGGTTTCGTTCCAGGTCATGTGATCTCCGTGGTCTTCGCAACCCCCGGTGAATCACAACTGGCTGAAATCGCTCAACTCAATTCTCGGTCGGGCTCGAAACGTAGCGACGAGGAAACGTCGCTGGTTGCGCCGTACCTGCTGGATGCCGGTCCTTTACAGCGCCGACACTTATCTCGGAACCGGTCAGATCGTTCCTGGGCATCGGCTCCTGATCGAAGGCATTGGCGATGAGCTTGCCCAAGGTCGGATCGGCGGAGGCCCTCCGCGATCACGGTCGACGCCTTGAGCCTGGCGCCATCGGCCGAATAGACGTCGCTCAGCGGCTACATCATTGCACAGATACGCTGGTGCAGGGGCCGTCCACCCCATCACGTCAGGTCCATGAAACGGGCTGCAGGTCACCACGCAGCTGATCGACAAAGCTGATCGCCTAAGGCGTTGGAGTTCTTCGGCGGGATCGACATTCAGGACACCCAAACGAGTTGAAGGCCGATTCAAAAGAATCGGTGTCGAAGCGCGGGGCGAATGATCGGCGTCAGAACAGGCCGTCATCGTCGTCATCGTCCTCGACCGCCGCGGCGGCGGTGCCGACGACCGCGAAACAGGCCGGGACACAGGCGGCATGGACGTCGCGTTCCTGCGCCATGGTGTAGAGCGCGGTGATTCGCGGCAGCAGGTCGCCCAATGCCGCCATCGCAGGATCGCCGGGCGCGTCGACCGTGGGCGTCGATGCCAGCACCGCCGCCGCCTGTCGCATCGTCGCGCCCAATTTCAGTTCCGCGCCGATCTCATCGCCCGCGATGGTCAGCAATTCCATCAACTGGCGGGCATCGTCGCCCCCTTCGCGCACGGCAAGGTCGGTGCGCTGGCACCCTTCGCGGATGACGACCAGCGCCTGCGCGAGCTTGGTTCCCATGTCGCGGTCGCCTGCATCGCCGCGCTTGATCATCAGCGTGGTGTTCACTTCCGCCAGTTCGTTGATCGGCTGGCCGATGCCGCGCATCGCATTGCCCAGCGAATGGGCATAGATGTCGACCTCGCTGGCGACGACCGACACCGCCTTGCCCAGTTCGCCGTGGCGGCGGCACAGCAGGCGGGTGTTGGTCGCGATGTCCTGGACGTTGAACTGGACCCGCTGCAATTGTTCGAGGCGGCCGGTCAGTTCGCGGACGGTGTCGGTTATCAGGTCCAGCATCGACGCCGACCGCTGGTCCGCCTCCTGCAACTGCACGGTGATGACCGCGACCTCGCCGACCGCTTCCTCGATCTGGATCAGGAACGGGCGACCGTTGCCGCCGGCATCGTCGTCGATCAGGTCGAGCAGCGAAGCGGTATCGGGCTGCAACGCGTTCAGCGATTCGAGCAGCAGCGCGGCGTCGCGATCGAAATCGTTGGCGCTGGTTTCGAGCAGCGCGGCGAGAAGGTGGTGGACCACCCCGTTCACCTCCGCCTGATCGGCGGGATCGGTCAGATCGTGGGGTGCGCTGTCGAGGAGTTGCAGCGCCGACACGACGTGTTCCAGCCGCTGCCGCGTGCTGTCGCCGACCTGCAACGCGCCCAGCATCGTCGCGACCCGGCCCTGCACGGTGCGGGCGATCGTCGCTACCTGCCGCGCCATCGATGCGACATCGCCCAGATGGCTGTGCAGCGCGCCGGCGTCGCGGGTCAGCCGCTGCGGCACCGCCGGCAGGATCTTGCGCGCCTCCGCCGCGAGCAGGCGTCCGGCCTGCTGCACGCTGCCGACGCTGCCCGACAGTTCCTTCAGCTTGGCGAGGAAGCCTTCGAGATGTTCCTCACCCGCCGCCAGCCGTTGGCCCATGTCGTTGACGAAGCCGACGAACGCCGTTTCGCCCGATGCCGCGATCTTGATGTTCATGCCGTAGATGTGGAGGACGCGCAGCGCCTGCCGCATGTCCATGACATGGTCGCGCAGGACGCGCGACGCCGTGCCGATGCGCGCCATGTCGGCATCGCGGTCGGCCTGTACCTGTGGCAAGCCATCGAGCTGTAGCGCGACGTCCTTCAGGCTGGTGACCGCGATTCCCGCCACGCTTTCGTCGAGCGCGCCAGTGACCTCCTCGATCGAGGTGATGATCCGGTCGATCGTGTCGATCGCGGTAGCAAGGGTGGTGCCCGCGCGGACGAAACGGGCGTCCATGCCCGCCGCGGTCAGCGCCAGCGTACGCTTCAGGTCGATGGTGTCGAGTTCCATCGCCTCGGCAGGATCGATACGGATATGCTGCATGGGATCAATCCTTGGCGTTGACGGGGGAGGGTCGGGCGGCGGCGGGGCGGGCGGCGACGGTCATCGTGCGGTCGCCTGCAACAGTTCGCGGGCGATGGCGCCCAAGGGTACGACCCGGTCGGCGGCACCGCGGGCGATCGCTTCCTTGGGCATACCGAACACGATCGAGGTCGCTTCGTCCTGCGCGACGGTGCGGGCGCCCGCCTGTTTCATTTCCAGCAGGCCGCGCGCGCCGTCGTCGCCCATGCCGGTCATGATGATGCCGACCGCGTTCGATCCGGCGTTGCGGGCGGCCGACCGGAACAGCACATCGACCGACGGACGGTGCCGCGACACCAGCGGTCCTTCCTTCACCGACACGACATAGCGCGCGCCCTGTCGTTCCAGCAGCGTGTGGCGCAGCCCGCCGGGCGCGATCAGCACATGGCCGCGCATCACCGTGTCGCCGTCCTCCGCTTCCTTGACGTCGACCTGGCACAGCCCGTTCAGCCGCCTGGCGAAAGCGCGGGTGAAGCTTTCCGGCATGTGCTGGACGATGACGATGCCCGGCGAATTGGCGGGCAACGCCTCCAGCACCTCGCGCAGCGCTTCCGTCCCGCCGGTCGATGCGCCGATGCAGACGACCATCTCGGTCGTCCGGCTCATCGCCCGGCCGGTGGGTGGGGGCAGGACCGCGTCGGCGGTCAGCTTCGCCGCCGGTGCGCCGGACCGGGCGCCGGCCGCGCGGCTGCGCACGCGTGCCCGCGCCGCGCCCTTCACGGTTTCACGGATCATCATCCGCGATTCGTTCAGATGGTCGGCGATGCCCATGCGGGGTTTCAGGATGACGTCGACCGCGCCCGCCTCCAATGCCTGGAGCAGCGTTTCGGAGCCTTCCTCGACCAGCGACGAACACATCACCACCGGGATCGGCCGCTGGCTCATCAGCTTGCGCAGAAAGGTGACGCCATCCATGCGCGGCATCTCGACGTCCAGCGTGATGACGTCGGGCACTTCCTCCTGAATGTAGCGTGCGGCGGCGAACGGATCGGCGGCGGCGGCGATGACCTCGATTTCCGGATCCTCGCTTAGGATCGCGGTCATCGCCTGGCGGACGCTGGCGCTGTCGTCGATGATGAGGACGCGGATCTTGCCCATGTCAGTCCTTCATGAAGACGGTGTAGGAGACCGCCGTGACCGGCAGGTCGATTCCGGCGATCGATTCCGAATGGCCGAGGAACAGGTATCCCCCCGGACGCAGGCATTCGCACAGCCGGCGAACGACCTTTCCTTGCGTTTCCTTGTCGAAATAGATCAGCACGTTGCGACAGAAGATGATGTCCATCGGTTCGCCGACGGGGTAGCGGGCGTCCATCAGGTTGAGCTGGGCGAAGCCGATCGCCGAACGCAGCGCCGTGGTGACGCGCACCTGCCCCGCCTTGCGGTCGAGCGACGTCATAAGATAGCGCTGGCGCAGCGCCGGCGGCACCGGTTCGACCAGCGCCGCAGGATAGATGCCACGTCGCGCCGTTTCCAGCACCGCCGTATCGATGTCGGTGGCGAGAATGCCGTAATCCGGACCGCCGCCCTGCGCGAACTGGTCGAGCACCATCGCCATCGTGTACGGCTCGGCACCCGTCGAGCAGGCGGCGCTCCATGCCCGGATGCGCCGCTGCCCGGTTTTCGCCAGCGCCGGGAGCGCGGTCTTCGCCATGAAGTCGAAATGGCCGGGTTCGCGGAAGAAATCGGTCTTGTTGGTGGTGACGGCGTTGATGAGGTGCGTCAGTTCGGCGGGATCGGCATCCCCGCTGAACAGATGGTCGCAATACTCGTCCAGCGTGGCCATGCCGGTATCGCGCAGTCGCCGCTGCAATCGCCCTTCGAGCATCGTCGACTTGGTCCGGGGCATCTTGATGCCGGTCCGGTCGTAGATCAGCGTCGACAGCCGCGCGAACTTGTGCGGGCTGAGCCGGTCGGCGCCGGGAGGCGTCAGGGCGATTGCGGCAGTCATGGTCGGTTGTTTCCAGTCGACGGAAAGGTCGGGAAGCGGCGGGTATGTCGGGTGAGCGGATGGCTCACGCCGCCCGGCCGAAGGAGGCATCGTCGCTGTCCGGTCCGCCTTGCGTCAGATCAAGCGCGAAGCCGCGGGCGCGGGACTGTTGATCGGCGACCGATCCGGTCTTGGGGCGCTTGGTGGCCGGGATCTTTGCCTTCACCTTGGCGACGGGCGCGCGCGCTGCACGAGCGACGGAAGCGGTGGCGCGCGAGGGTTCTTCGATCCGGAAGAACGCGATGCTGCCTTGCAGGTCTTCCGCCTGACCGGCCAGTTCGTCCGACGTGGACGAAATCTGTTCCGACGCACCGGCATTCTGCTGCGTCACCTGGTCGAGTTGTTGCAGCGCCTGGTTGATCTGGCTGGCGCCGATATCCTGTTCGCGGCACGCCGCGCTGATTTCGGACACCAGTTCGGCGGTGCGGCGGATGTCGGGCACCAGCTTGGTCAGCATCTCGCCCGCCTTGGCGGCGGCCTGCACCGTTTCCGACGAAACCGAACTGATCTCGGCGGCCGCCGTCTGGCTGCGTTCGGCGAGCTTGCGGACTTCCGACGCGACGACCGCGAAGCCGCGACCATGTTCGCCGGCACGGGCCGCTTCCACGGCGGCGTTCAGCGCCAGCAGGTCGGTCTGGCGGGCGATTTCCTGCACGATGCCGATCTTTTCGGCGATCGTCCGCATCGCACCCACCGCACGGTCGACCGCGACACCGCTCGCTTCGGCATCCTTCGACGACTGGCGCGCGATCTTTTCGGTCTGCGCGGCATTGTCGGCATTCTGTTTGATGTTGGCGGCCATCTGCTCCATCGACGCCGATGCTTCCTCGGCGGCGGCGGCCTGTTCGGTCGCGCCCTCGCTCACCTGTTGCGACGAGGATGACAGTTGCTGGCTGCCGGCGGCGACCTGATCGGAAGCGGACGCCACGTCGCCGGCGAATTTCGAGAGATTGTCGACCAGCGAGTTGATCGCGTCCTTCATCCGCTGATGATCGCCGTCGCACTCGATCTCGACGCGCTGGGTCAGATCGCCGGTGCTGACCAGCCGCAAAACCCGATTGCCCTCGCCGATCGGCAGCAGGATCGCGTCGAGCATACCGTTGATGCCGTCGACCAGCTTCGAGAAGTCGCCACGAAAGCGTCCGGTATCGCCACGTTCGCTGAGGCGCCCCTCGGTCGAGGCGCGGATCAGGCGCTGGATCTCACCGGTTATGTCCTTGAAGTTTCCGCGCAGCGTTTCGACGGTTTCGTTGATGAACGCCTTCTTGCCGGGGAATTGTTCGAGCTGAGCCTCGAAATCGCCTTCGCCGAACGCCTTGATACAGCCCATCGCCTTTTTCTTCACGGCGATGTGACCGGCGACCATGTCGTTGATACCGCGCGCCATGACGCCGAAGTCGCCGGGGAATTTCTCGGCGGCAACGACGACGTCGATGTCGCCGCGATCATGTTCGGCGGACATGTGGTTCATTTCGGCGATCAGCGTCTTCAGGTTTCCGCGCAGCGTTTCGATGGCGTCGTTGATGAACGCCTTCTTGCCCGGCAGCTTGTCGAGCGGCGCTTCGAAGTTGCCGATGGCGATCTCACGGATGCAGGCCATCGCCATCTTCTTCACGTCGATGTGGGCGGCGACCAGCGTGTCGACGCGATCGGCCATCACGCGAAGGTCGCCGTGAAAGGCCGGCGACGACAGCACGGCGTCGATGTCGCCGCGTCGATGTTCGGCAATGACATAGGCAAGACCGTCGTTCATGCGAACGACCGGCGTCAGCGCCGCATCGAGGAGCCCGTTCACCGCCGCCAGCATGGCGCGCGCCTCACCGGTCGCCATATCTTCGCGTGCCCGACGGGTCAGGTCGCCATCGGCGATCGATTGCGTCAGCGCATGGATCTCGGCGATCGCTGCTGCCGGGCGGGCGCTATGCTTGATCTGGGAGAACATCTTCGGCATCCTCTTCTATGTTTTTGTTATCGCGGGTCAGGCCGCTTGGGAAAGGGTGGCAAGCCGGTCCATGTCGTCGGCGGCAAACCGGTCCATGTCGTCGGCGGCAAAGACGTGCGCGACGTCGATGATGACGACGAAGCCATCGGCCTCGCGCACCACCCCCGCGATATAGTCGGACCGCCAGCGCATTCCGATATCGGGGGCGCTTTCCAGTCGATCGCGTTCGAACGTGGCGACGGCGATCACGCGGTCGACGACGAGGCCGAGCGCCAGCGTCCGGTCGGGAAGCGGTACGTCGACGATCAGCACCCGCGTGGCGAGCGTGGGGTCGACGGGCGCAAGGCCCAGCCGGACCCGCAGGTCGATCATCGGCACCCCGGACCCGCGCACGTCGGTCAGCCCGAGCATCCACGACGGACCGTTGGGAACGCGAAAGGCGGGGGTGTAGTCGAGGATCTCGCGGACCATCGTCACCGATACCGCGAAGACCTCTTCCCCCAGGCCGAAGGTGACGACCTGCGTCGGGGCGGCGGCGCTCATGCCGCGCGTCCGAAGCTGACGTCGTCACCGTCCGGGCCGCCTTGCGCGAGATCAAGCGCGAAGCCGCGGGCGCGTGCCTGCTGGTCGGCGATCGATCCGTTCCTGGCCTTGGCGACCGCCGACGGAGCCTTGACCTTGGTCTTCGGCTTCACCGGGGCGGCGGGCTTGCGGATCGCCGGACGACGCGCGGTCGAAGTGTTGCTGTCGTCGAAGCGGAAGAACGCGATGCCCTGCTGCAGTTCTTCCGCCTGACCTGCCAGTTCCTCGGACGTCGAGGAAATCTGTTCGGAGGCTGCTGCGTTCTGCTGCGTCACCTGGTCGAGCTGCTGGATCGCCTGGTTGATCTGGCTCGACCCGATGTCCTGCTCGCGACAGGCGGCGCTGATCTCGGACACCAGTTCGGCGGTGCGGCGGATGTCGGGCACCAGCTTGGTCAGCATCTCACCAGCCTTGGCGGCGGCCTGCACCGTTTCCGACGATACCGAGCTGATCTCGGCAGCGGCGGTCTGGCTGCGTTCCGCCAGCTTGCGGACTTCCGAGGCGACCACCGCGAAACCGCGACCATGTTCGCCGGCGCGGGCTGCTTCCACGGCCGCGTTCAGCGCCAGCAGGTCGGTCTGGCGGGCGATTTCCTGTACGATGCCGATCTTTTCGGCGATCGTCCGCATCGCACTGACCGCACGGTCGACCGCGACACCGCTGGCTTCGGCGTCCGACGACGACTGGCGGGCGATCTTCTCGGTCTGGGCGGCATTGTCGGCATTCTGTTTGATGTTGGCGGCCATCTGCTCCATCGACGCGGATGCCTCCTCGGCGGCGGCGGCCTGTTCGGTCGCACCCTGCGACACCTGGTCGGCGGTGGACGACAACTGCTGCGTGCCGGCGGCGACATTCTGTGCCGCGATCGTGGCATCGCCGATGACGCCGCGCAGGCGGTTGGTCATGCTGACCAGCGCGTGGCCCAACTTATCGTGCTCGGACAGTGGCTTGTAGTCGACGGTCAGGTCGCCCTGGGCGATCGTTTCGGCCAAAGCCGCCGATTTGCGCAGGTCGGCGGTCATCGCGTTGATCGTATCGACCAGATCCTTGATCTCGTCGTTCGACTTCACGGCTACTTCATTGTCGAGGTCGCCGATCGCTACGGCGCTGATCGCGACGCTAGCGGTCTTCAGACCGCGCGAGACGGTGAGGGCGATCCAGATGGCAGCGCCGATCGACAACAGCAACGCCAGTCCGGCTACTACAAACAAGAGGTTGCGGCTTTCGGCGTACAGGACATCAGTGTCGGTGGACGTCTTCGCCATCGATTCCTGCACCCGCGCGACCATCGCGTCGATATCGTCGTCCAGCTTCGAGGCCAGC
The DNA here is from genome assembly GCA_003946805.1 of Bacillus sp. 2B10. GTDB lineage: Bacteria > Pseudomonadota > Alphaproteobacteria > Sphingomonadales > Sphingomonadaceae > Sphingomonas. The sequence continues at coordinate 58,747 of RPSH01000009.1, forward strand.
TTTGGCTGTTCGCTCGACGCGAGCACGGCGGCCTCGGCGTTCTTGTTGGCGAGACCGAGTTCGCGGATCCTGTTGAAGACGGGCAGCAATGCCTGATAATCCGCCCGGATTCTCTGCCAGCCCGCTTGGCGATCGGCTGGAGCCGACTGCTGGGCTTCATCGAGATATTTGGCGATCAGGGCCTGGCTCTGCACGATTTTGGCATCATAAGCCTTCATGAGCGTCATATCGCTGTTCGCGGCGAGCGCCATCTGCGCGGACTGCATACCGCTGCTTTCGGCCGCGATCGACTGGGCGATGGCCAATCGCTTGACCGGACCCGCGACGAGTTCGTTGATCGCATCGTTGAGCGTATTCATCCGGGTCACGCCGACGAATACGATCGCCAGTATCATGAGAATGAGGACGGTGAACGTCGCTCCCAGCTTCATCTTGATCGTTGCACGCATGGTTTATTCCCCCCCCGGGAAGATCAGTGAATGGACACGTCAGCGGTATCGCCGCGTGCGATCGACTGGAAAATGGTTGTGAGATCCGGCAGCACGACGATGTCGTCGTGGTGCCGCACCAGCGTCCGGACATGTTCGCGGCGCCAGCGCAGGCCGACGACCGGCGCATCCTCCCTGGTGGTGGCGGAGAAGGTCGCGACCTCGTGCACCTTGTCGGTGCGCAGGCCGATCATCGCCGGTTCGCCGCCCAGTTCGATTTCGATCACGACGATCCGGCTGTCGGGCGTCGATGCCCCCGCGGTCATGCCGAACGCGAGGTGCAGGTCGGCTAGCGGAATGATACGTCCCCGGAAATTGATGACATGGCCGACCAGTGGCGGTGCGCCCGGCACCCGCGTTTCGGGCATCATGTCGAGGATTTCGCGGACCAGCACCGCTTCCAGTGCGAAACTCTGGCCGCCGATGTCGAAGACCAGCACCTCGAGTTGTTCTTCATGGTTCCACGGCACCTGGGCCGAGGTCGAGCGGGTTTCATCCTGCTGCACGCAGCGTCTCCTCATGGGGTTGGCCGAGCGCGATGAGCTGGACGATGTCGAGGATCAGCGCGACCTCGCCGTCGCCGAGGATCGTCGCACCGGCAAAGGTCGCGGCGTCGCGGTGCAACACCGACATCGGCTTGATGACCGTCTGATGGTTGCCGATGATCTGATCGGCGACCAGCCCGATGCGGCCCTGCGGCGTCGATACCACCACGATCTTCTGAAACGGATCGGGGCGGGTGTCGGTGGCGAACAGTTCGCGCAGACGGAGGAACGGCACCAGCTTTTCACGCAGGGTGATGAGGCTGCGACCGCGATGGCGCATATCGTCCTCTAGCGAGAGTTCGATGCATTCCTCGACCGCGGTCAGCGGAATGACGTAGCGACCGCTGCCGACCCGGACCAGCAGCCCTTCGATGATCGCCAGCGTCAGCGGGATGCGCAGGGCGATGACCGATCCCTCGCCCTCGTTCGACTGTACGTCGATCGATCCGCGCAACCCTTCGATCGTGCGCTTCACCACGTCCATGCCGACGCCGCGCCCTGACAGGTTGGTGACCGCCGCGGCCGTCGAAAATCCGGGGGCGAAGATCAGTTGGAGCAGGTCCTGGTCCGATATCGACTGGTCGGGCTGGATCAGGGCGTTGGCTTCCGCCTTGGCCCGGACGCGTGCCCGGTTGATGCCGCGACCGTCGTCGCGGATGGTGATGACGACCTCGCCCCCCGCCTGATGCGCGGCGAGGCGGACGGTGCCGGCGGCGGACTTGCCCGCGATCGCACGGTCTTCGGGCGTTTCGAGGCCATGATCGCAGCTATTGCGGATCAGGTGGACCATCGGATCGAACAGCCGTTCGATCACGGTCTTGTCGACCTCCGTCGCTTCGCCCTCGGTTTCGAACTCGATTGTCTTGCCGGTGTCGCGCGCCAAATCGTGGATCAGGCGGCGAAAGCGTGCGAACAGCGACCCGACGGGCACCATGCGCATGACCATCATGTTGTCGCGCAGTTCGCCGGCCAGCCGCTCGATCTCTTCGGAAACCGACCGCAGCACTAGGTCCTGACCGCGATGCGCCACCTGCGACAGACGGCTCTGCGCGATCACCAGTTCGCCGACACGGTCCATCAGCGCATCGAGCCGGCCGGCTGGAACGCGGACGCTCTCCTCCGCCTTCGCGGCAGTGCGGGCGGCGGGGGCTTCGGTGGTCGCGGCAGCGACGGGTGCCGCGACCACCGGGGCCACGACGGTTTCCACGACCGCGGGCACGGCATCGACAGGTGCCGCGACGGCGTCCATCGCCAGCGGTTCGATGGTCAGTTCCATGTCGTCCATTACGAAGATGAACACGTCCTCGATATCGTCGCGCGTGATGTCACCGGTCAGCGTGACGTCCCAGCTGATATGACATTCGGTCGGAACCAGCGCCGACAGCGGCGGCACGCGGTCGGTCCGCGCGACGATGGTGCAGTCGCCCAGTTCGCGCAGTTCGTCGAGCAGCATCAGCGGATTGGTGCCGTTCGCCATCGCATCCACCGGCAGGCGAAACGCGACCTTCCAGCCCGACGGTGCGGCGGGCACGGGCGGGGCGGTCCGGGCGGTGCCCGACGCTTCGTCGATCGCCTGTTGCAGACGGACGAGGATCGCGTCGCCATCGGCCGCAGGCGCGTCGCCATCGACCAGCGCGCGCATGTGATCCTGCGCCGACAGGATGACCGCGACCAGTCCGGCGGTGGCGGGCACCTGCCCCTTGCGCACGCGATCGAACGCGGATTCGCAGTGGTGGGTAAAGCCGGCGAGCGCATCGAAGCCGAACATCGCGCCCGAGCCCTTGAGCGTATGCAGGCCGCGAAAGACGGCGTTGACCAGATCGGCATTGCCGAGGTCGTGACCGAGATCGAGCAGGCCCTGCTCCACCTGGTCGAGCACCTCGCCCGCCTCCACGCGGAAGGCGGCGACGGGATCGTCGGCGATCACTGGCCAAGGACCTTGCGGGCGACCTTGACGAGCTGGTCGGGGACGAACGGCTTCACCAGCCAGCCGGTCGCGCCGGCGGCCTTTGCCTGGTTCTTCATTTCCGGATCGGATTCGGTCGTCAGGAAGATGATCGGCACGCCGGTCTGCGCGGGCTGCTTGCGCAGTTCGCGGATCATGGCCAGCCCGTCCATGTTCGGCATGTTCAGATCGGTGACGATCAGGTCGAATTTGGTGGCGGTCGCCTTGGTCAGCCCCTCAACGCCGTCACCGGCCTCGGTGACGGTGTAACCCGCGCCGGTCAGCGCGATGCGGATCGCCATGCGCAGGCTGGCGGAATCGTCGACGGCAAGAATGGAAGCGGTCATTGCAACGGGACTCCGTGGAACCAGAAGATGTTGTTTTCGGGATCCTGTGCGTCGACGAACCCGGCGCGGCGCAACAGGGTGGTGAGCGTGTCGCCGGCGGGTGCGGCGAGGCGGACGGTGCCGCCCTGCAACCGCGTCTCGGCCCGCAGGCTTTCGATGAGTTGCAGGACACTGAGGTCCGATGCCGAGAGGTCAGCGACGTCGAGCACGACATCCCTGTCCAGCGGAAGCGCGCGCAGTTCATCGGCGAAGGCACCGATGGTCGTCATCGACAATGTCGACGGTACAGTAATAGCAGCAGTCATCTCGATCTTGCCCCCCAAAGAGCTGATCGTGACCGTGGTCGAGCCGGATTAAGATCGATTTAAGCGTGCCGCGACGGGCGCTGGTCTTGCGCGTCCGGTGGCTATGCCAGGGCGTTCCGGGTGGCGCTAACGATTGCAGCGGCACGTCATGTTTTCCGAACGGTTCCGGAGACTTGGTCCGAAACGACTGTTACGCGCAGGTGGGGGATGCGCCCGTCGAGCAAAGTCGAAAGTATTTTTCGGCAGCTTGCGTCGCGCCGCATCGGTGCAGCGAGCTGTCGCAGCGAATCACCCGCATCGGCGGGGAGCGCCGCTCAACGGCGGGGCAGGCGCCGCGCGATCAGGAGGAGCAGCAGGCCAAGCGCACCGGTGACCGATCCGGTGACAACCCACAGATACTGGTCAATCATGACCGAACTGGCGGGCCAGCGGATGATGCCCATCCCCTGACCCAGCCAGAACAGCCCGACGACCGCGAGGATCGCGCCAACGATCATCAGCGCCCGTCGGACGAAACGCATCCGGTAAAACAATCCTGCGCGATGCCGCCGGATTAAAACCTCCGGAAAACCCGGGACGCTTCAATATGCTCGAAGGCGTGGTGCACAGCGCCGATGTTCAGGACCGCGACGGTGCGCCCGGCCTGATCGGCTGACGATCGAAATTATCAAACGGTCCGACCTGACGGGCTTCATTATCCTGCCCCGGCGCTGGATCGTCGAACGCACCCTTGCGTGGCTCAACCGGTGTCGTCGCCTCGCCAAGGACTGGGAAGTTTCAATTGCATCGTCCGAAGCCTGGATGGTCGTCTCATCCATCAGGCGGATGACGCGCCGTATCGCCAAACTCCAATTATGAGTCGGGCTCTGAGATTCAGCGCGGCGCGTTGACGTGCAATGATGAGTGATGCGCAGCGGGATCGAGATCAGCGTCACGGCATGAGACAGGGCACGGCTTGAGGGGATCGTAGCGGCGCGTGGCTCGCCGCAGAAGCATGTGTGGCGGGCGCGGATCGTCCTTTTGAGCGCCGATGGTCTGGGCACGGTTGCGATCATGGCGGCGACAGGCAAGTCGAAGACCTGCGTGTGGCGCTGGCAGGAGCGGTTCATGGCCGAAGGCGTCGATGGCCTGCTGCGCGACAAGACGCGACCGCCGGGGATCGCACCGCTCAAGGCCACGCTGGTCGACAAGGTCGTGGCGCTGACGCTGGGTCCGCCCGACCAGGGACTGTCAGAAATTTTGTGCGGGAGGCCGGTTATCGTCAGATGACGAAGCGCTCGCCGAAGATGACGGCGAACTGGCTTTTGGCCTCGCCCCATTCGCGCGGTGGTCGTTTCCATTCGTCCGCCGCGTGATTGAGCACCAGGTATAGCAGCTTCATAGCGGCATCGTCGCCGGGGAAGTGACCACGTGTCCGGACGGCACGGCGGATCTTCGAGTTCAGGGCCTCTATGGCGTTCGTGGTGTAGATGATCCGGCGGACGCCCTCGGGAAAGGCAAAGAACGGGATGACCTGGTCCCAATGGCGCCTCCAGCTCATGGCGATGGCCGTGTGTTTCTGGCCCCAGGGACCTTCCTCAAACGCCTCCAGCGCCGCCATGCCGGCCTCGGGCGTCTCGGCACGGTAGACGCCGCGCAGCGCCTGGGCGATGAACTTGCGCTCCTTCCAGGACGCAAAGGCTCTCCTGACCGCCTGCCTTGGCAGGCGGTCGAAGGGCTCATGCTGTTGCGGATCAAATGGACGATGCAGGTCTGGACGATGGCCTCGGGGAAAGCAGCGTTGATCGCCTCCGGGAAGCCCTTCAGTCCGTCGACGACCGCGATCAGGATATCGGCGACGCCGCGGTTTCTGAGCTCGTTCATGACGCGCAGCCAGAATTTGGCACCCTCGGTCTGCTCGATCCAGATGCCGAGCACCTCCTTGGTGCCATCCGGCTGGATGCCCAGCGCGATGTACACCGCCTTATTCCGGACGAAGCCCTCGTCGCGGATTTTCACCCGGATCGCGTCGAAGAAGACCAGCGGGTAGCAGGTGTCGAGCGGGCGGCCCTGCCATTCGGCGACTGTTTCCAGCACCGCATCGGTCACGCTCAAGATCAGGTCCGGCGAAACGTCGATCCCATACAGCTCCTCGAGATGCCCCCGGATCTCGCGCACCGTCATCCCGCGCGCGTACATCGAGATGGCTTGCCGGGGCATGATCCCCCGGATCATGCCCTGATTGACGCGCTGTCGTCGAAGTCGGGTGTGGATCGGCGTGGAAAAGGGGCTCTGACGCACATTTTGATGATCTCACAGCCACGCAGCGCCGACCAATCTTGCTTCGAGAAGGTCCAGCTTACCCCGGCCGTACATTTGGCGCTTCACCAGCTTTTGCTTGGTGATCTGCCCTTCGGTCTGCCCGTTGAACCAAGAGGTGACGATGGCAGCTCGAACGGCGGAGACGTCACGTGCAATGCCGTTGGCGAAGGACGCTACCAGGCTGCCACGACCACATTCTATCCAGGAAGCGAGATCGGTCTCTCGTTTGTGCCGGATCATCTCGTGGAACCGTTCGACCACGGTGCGCGCCTCAACGAGAATCGGTACCCCGGCCTCGACCGCAGCGACCGTCACGGTTTCTGCCCTAGACAAGGAATCGCGCCCGGTCGTCATCAGTCTGGCGATGGTTCTTGCCGAGGGCACGCGGTGAAGGGACTCCGTATCTACCCGCTCAGCCTGCCGTCGCCGACTGGCCTATTCGGTTACCACCCGCAGTGATCCACGAAACCCTTGAGATCTCAGGCGCCGCCAGAGGTCAGCACCATTGCGAGATCCCGCAGCCCATTGTTGATCCAGCCACGGCAGATAGGTTTCCAACGAGCTTTCCCGGCTCCGAAACACATCGCTACGTTCACCGCGCAAAATCCGACGAACCAAACCGCGACTGTGCCCGGTGCGCCGCACGATCTCCTTGATGGATACCCCCTCCTTTGAGATCGCCAGGACGGAAGTATTGGTCTCCTCCCGGTGAAGATACCCCTCATATTGCAGGCGCTCTGCCGCTGTCAGCAGCGCGGGATTGATGGTCATGGCACCGACTGAACGCCGGATCTGGCGCATCGACCGGCGGACCGCCTCAAGAAAGGCATGGCTGGCATTTTCCATCAGGTGCCAGCGGTCTGCGACCTGAACGGCGTGCGGCAAGGCTTTTGCGGCAGCACGCGCATACGCCCCGCTGCGGTCCCGAGCGACGACGGTGATCTGCGGTTGGGTGGTAAGCCAACCGCCATTGTTCAACCGCCTTGACTGCGACGCCTCGACGAAGGTATGTTACAACATAACGTGATTCGGGGGCGGGCCGGAATTGCGGATGGTCGCAATGACCGGGGGCCAATGAACCTGACCAATCATGAGCGCGTGAACCGTCGCGTATACACGAATAAATGGTTTGCCGGGTGGCAGCGCGGTGTCGTGTTGCTGGGGATCGTCGGATGGAGCCCCGTCGCCTACGCACAGGACGTGGCGTCGGCGGCGTCCCAAGACCAGCAGGCGACGGACATCATCGTAACGGGAACGGCGGATCGCCAGCTGCTGCTGGACGCCCGAAGCGAGACGGGCAGCCGACTGGGACTGACCGTGCGTGAAACCCCCGCGATCGTGGACATCTTGTCGCAGGAGTTAATGCAGGAGCGCGGGCTGCGCACGACGGTCGAGGCGTTGAACGCCACGCCGGGTGCAACATCGGGTGAACTGGCGAGCAGCCCGGGGCAGATGTCGATGCGCGGCTTCACGGCGGGTGCGGTGTCGCTGCTCTGGGACGGCGTCCGTCAGACCAACTCGGCGCTCATCATTCGTAATCTGGATAGCTGGAGCTTCGACCGGATCGAGGTGCTGAAGGGGCCGGCGGGCGTCCTGTACGGCGAGGGATCCCTGGCGGGCGCGGTCAACCTCGTGCCGAAGAAGCCGCGGTTCGGCGGCGATGCCTACGCCGCGACGGTCGGCTATGGCAGCTTCGATACGTTGCGCGCCGGCGTCGATGCGAACGTCGTCCTGAGCGACAAGGTCGCGGTGCGTGGCGTCGCCAGCGCCAACCGGACGGGCGGTTTCATCGATGATACCGATGCGCGCTTCCTGGCGGCGACGCTGGCGGTGACGCTGAAGCCGGTCAAGCGACTGTCGATCGAATTGGCGGGCGACTATCTGGAGGACCGCTACGGCACGGCCTATTGGGGTACGCCGCTGGTGCCGCGCAGCATCGCGCGTGACCCCAGCGATCTGGTGAGAACGACGGACGGCTTCGTCCTCGATCGCGCGATCCGCAACCGCAATTACAACGTTACCAACGCGGATCAGGGGTCGGAAACGTGGTGGGCCCGGTCGCGCGTCGCGTATGAGTTTTCGGACGCGCTGCGCTTCACCAACGAGCTCAGCTACTATCATGCCGACCGGCGCTTCCGGAACTCGGAAGTCTACACCTTCGCCACGCCCAGCGCTGCTTTCGCGAACGGATCGTTCCGGCGCGGAACAACCCGCATCGATCACCATCATCGCTTCGTGGTGGAACGCGCGGTTCTGGTAAGCGATATCCAAATCGGCGGCCATCGCAATCGCTTCTCAGCCGGCGGCGAATATAGCGATAGCGATCTGGCGGTGCCGCGCCGCTTCGGCTCGACCACCGCGGTCGACATCTTCGATCCGGCGCGCGGCGTGCTGTCGCTGGCCGAGACGGCAGCGAACTTCCCGGACGGCCGCGCCGATTTCGGCTCCAATACCGTCATCAAGTCGATCTTTGCCGAGGAAGCGTTCAATCTGACGCCGCGCCTGCTGCTGGTCGGCGGCATCCGCTACGACGACATTACGCTGGATCGCAGCGTCGACGATCTCAATGCCGGACGTACCACGGCGTTTTCGAAGTCATGGAATCCGGTGTCGTGGCGGGCGGGTGCCGTCTTCGATCTTGCACCCAAGACGCAGTTCTTCGCGCAGTACAGCTATGCCGTGGCGCCTGTGGGTAGCCTGGCCTTGCTGTCGCTGGCCAACTCGTCGTTCGACCTGACGACCGGGCGATCGGTGGAGGGCGGGGTGAAGACGACGCTGTTCGGCGATCGGCTGGACCTGACGGCGGCGGGATACTGGATCGAGCAGGAGGGCATCGTCACGCGCGATCCCGCCAATACCAGCATCGCCGTGCAGGGCGGCAGCCAGTCCTCGCGTGGTTTCGAGCTGTCAGCGTCGGGTGCCGTGACGCGGCAGTTCCGCCTCGATGCCAATCTGGCGATCCTCGACGCGCGGTTCGACGTTCTGCGCGAGGCGGGCGGCGACCGCGCCGGCAATACCCCGCCGGTCGTACCGGAGCGGGTCGCGAGCGTGTTCGGCATCTACCGCTTCGACGCACTGCCGATCTCGGTGAGCGGCGGCGCGCGGTACATGAGCCGTTTCTTCACCGACAATGCCAACAGCGTGCGCGTGCGCGGCAGCACCGTGTTCGATGCGGCAATTGCATGGCGGCTGCCATATGGCGACGTGACCTTGCGTGGACGCAACCTGACCGACCGGCTGTATGCCAATTGGTTCGGCGGCTCGGCGCGGCAACTGACGCTCGGTGCGCCGCGGAGCGTCGACATCAGCTTCACGGCGCGTCTCTGACATGGCGGGCACGGCCGCCCTGCGCCTCGACGGCGTATCGCTCGCGTTCGGCGGGCGCCCGGCGCTGGATGGTCTGTCGCTGACGTTGGCGGCGGGTGAGGTGTATGCGTTGCTGGGGCCAAACGGTGCCGGCAAGACGACGACGATCAACCTGATCCTCGGCTTCCTCGCGCCCGACGCCGGCAGCATCGCGGTAGGCGGCGTGGATGCGGTGGCCGATCCGCTCGCGGTGCGCGCGCGTACCGCCTATCTGCCCGAGACGGTGATGCTCCATCCGACGCTGACCGCGACCGAGAACCTGCGCTATTTCGCGCTGCTCGCCGGGCGCAAGGTCGATGCGGCGCAGGCCGGGTCGCTGCTCGACTCGGCCGGATTGCAGCGCGAGGCGCACGGACGGCGGGCCGGTGGATTCTCCAAGGGGATGCGACAGAAGGTCGGCGTCGCCATCGCGCTGGCGAAGGAGGCGCAGCTGCTGCTGCTCGACGAGCCGACCTCTGGACTCGACGCATCGGCCGCCAATGATCTGTCCGCGACGATCCGCGCCGCCTCGGTGCGCGGGATCGCGGTGGTGATGGCGACGCATGACCTGTTTCGCGTCCATGACGTCGCCTCGCGGCTCGGCATCCTCCGCGCAGGGCGGTTGGTTGACGAACGTGAGACGTCCAGCCTGACCCCGCCGGCACTGGAACGGCTGTATCTGGACGCGCTGGCGGAATGATTCTCGCGCTCGCCCGCTATGAATTGGCGATGCTAAGGCGGGAACGCCGAGCGATGCTGGCGCTCGTTACCCTTGCTGCCCTCGTGTTGCTGGCCTTTGCGGGTGTTGCTGCCGATGCGGCACGGACCGACGCGCAGCAGCAGGCGGCCGCAGCGGCGGAACGTGTCCGCTGGTTGGGGCAGGGGAGCAAGGATCCGCATAGCGCCGCGCATTATGCGGTCTATGCCTTCAAGCCGTCTCCCGCACTCGCGCCGCTCGATCCCGGTGTCGGCGGGTTCGTCGGGCGGGCGGTATGGCTGGAGGCGCATCACCAGAACGACCTGCTGCATCGACCGCAGCAGGATGCCTCGCCACTCCAGCGGGCCGGCATGGCGGATCCCGCCGCCTTGATCCTCGCTTTCGGGCCGCTGGCGATCTTCCTGCTGGCGTTCGCGGCGGTGGCGGACGAGCGCGAGCGTGGCACGTTGCGGCTGGCGCTGGGCGCGGCGACGCGTCCCGGCCGGATCGTCGTCGCCAAGCTGCTGGCGGTCGCGGGTAGTGGGGTGGCGGCACTGGTCGTGCCGGTGACGATCGCGATGGTCGGTGTGGCGGCATTCCATGGCGCGTTGGACGGCGATGCGACGCTGCGGCTGTTGTCATGGGCGATCGTCATGTCGGCCTATGTCGCGATCATCGCCGCGATCGGACTGGCGGTGGCGATGACATGCGGTTCGGCCCGGATCGGGCTGGCCTCGCTGTTCGGTCTGTGGATATTCTTCGCGCTGGCCGTGCCGCGGCTTGCCAGCGGCGTCGCAGATGGCCTGCGCCCGTTGCCATCGACGCAGAGCGTTCGTGAGGCGATCGACGCTGCGGCTCCGGCCTATTGGTCGGCCGAGCAGGGCGCGCGGCATGAGGCCGAACTGCTCGCCCGCTACCGCGTGGCGCGGGTCGAGGATATTCCCAACTATCGCATGGCCGAACTCGATCTGGTGGAGCGGCATAGCCACGCGGTCTTCGATCGTGTCCTGGGCGGTTTCTACGCGCGGGTGGCGGCGCAGGATCGTCTGTTCGGTGTCTTCGGCATCGTATCGCCGACGATCGCGATGCAGCGTCTGTCGCCGGCACTGGCGGGCACCGACTTCGACCAGCATCGTGCCTTCATCGATCAGGCGGAGCGTTACCGGCGCGCGCTGGTCGACCGGATGAACGCGGACGGCATGGCGCATGCCGTCAAGCCGGGGGAGGCGGCGCATACCGCCGACATCGCGTTGTGGTCCAGCATCCCGGCGTTTGCGTTCGCGCCGCCTGCTTTGACCGGCACGGCTGCCAAGCTGGCGGTGCCGCTTGCGGCCCTGCTCGGCTGGGGATTGTTCGCAGCGACGTTGTTGTCGAACGCAACGCGGAGGCTGAAGCCGTGACCGGCGCCCCGTTCGCGCCCCTGTTCGCGTGGGAATGGCGCCGGGTTGCCGCCACGCCGCTGTTCTGGCTGATCCAGGGTGCGCTGGTTGCCAGCATTATCTGGGCAGCGCTCGACACCGCTGCGCTACACCGCGGGCAAGATGCCGCGATCGCCCGCACGCTGGCTGCCGACGCCGCGCATCGGGCCAGTGTGCGGCAGCGGTTCGATGCGTATCGTGCCCCCGTCACGCCTGCTGCTCCCGTCGTGCCCTATTGGCAGGATCCGAGCGATGTGGCCGGGTTCAGCCAGTATTTCGTCGCACCACCCGCCACGAAGCCGCATCTGCCGTTGTCGCCGCTTGCGATCGGCATCAGTGATCTTGCGCCGACGCGCATGGAAGTGAAGCTGGCTACGCCGTTCGGCGTCGATGAACGCTATGATTTCGAGAATCCGCGCGGGCTGGCGCTCGGGCGCTTCGATCTCGCGTTCGTGCTAGCGCTCCTGCTGCCACTGGCGCTGATCCTGCTGCATGGCCTGCTCGTCACGTTCGAGCGCGATCGGGGCATGTTGCGGCTGGTGGCGGCGCAGGCGACCGCGCCGCGCGTGTGGCTGGCGGCGCGTGTGGCGGCGATCACGGCATGGGCGATCCCGATGACGCTCGCCGGGCTTGTCCTGGCGCTGGCCGTCGCAGGTGCCGATCTGGGATCGGCCATCGGGGAACTCGCGGCGGCATTGCTGCTGGTCGTCGCCTATATGGTGTTCTGGACCGGCATCGCGCTGCTTGTCCTCGCGCGGCTGCCTGGCGCGGCTGCCGCTCTGGGCACGCTGGCCGCGATTTGGGCGGTCCTCACGCTCGGCGTGCCGTTGATCGCGGGCATGATGGCCTCGACGGTGGCGCCGACTCCCTCCACCGGCGCGTGGATCGATGCGCAGCGCCGCGTGGCCGACGCGGTTCAGCGCGATCGCGACCGGATCATCGCGCAGGCGGTGGCAGCCCGGCCCGATCTGTCAGCTATGGCCGGTCGAATCGTCACGCTGGATCACGCCACCCGGCTGACCTTTCTGGTGCCTGAGACCGAGCGTCGGCTTGCCGCCCGGCATGGTGCGCGGGCCGCCCACTCGCGGGATCAGGCGGCTTGGGCGACGGTGATCGGTTATGTCGCACCGCCGCTTGGGCTAACGCAGGCGCTGGCGACGCTGGCGGGGACCGATGGTGCCAGGCACCGCGCATTCGAGGCGCAGGTGCGCACGTATCAGCTTGGGCTGCGCCGATTGCTGTATCCGCTCGTACAGCGTGAGGCGGTCGATCCCACGCGGCGTGAGGCGTCGCGCGGAAAGTACAGCCTGTCCGATCCGGAAATCATTCCGGCGTTCGTGATGACGGACGCGCCGTCGCGCCATCGCACAGCTGCAGTTCTGCCGTTCGTCGCGTGGCTATTGGTGGCGGGGCTGATCGTTGGGGGCGTCGGCCTGCGTCGCGCCGATCGGTGGGTGCTGTGAGGCGTCTGATACTCCCTGCCGCGCTGGCCATTGCGGCGCCCGCAGCAGCGCAGCGGGCCGCCGACAATGCGGTGACCGCCGCAGAGGATGCGTTCGGAACGTCGATCGGCAACGAAACGATCGGCTTGTACGGCCCCAGCCAAGTACGCGGCTTCTCGCCGGTCGCGGCGGGCAACGTGCGTATCGAGGGCGTCTATATCGATCGGCAGGGTGCGATCCCGCAGCGGCTGGTGTCCGGCTCGACGATAAGGGTCGGCCTGTCGGCGCAAGGCTACCTCTTTCCCGCACCGACCGGGATCGTTGATTACAAGCTGCGCGGCGTGGGTGACCGGCCGCTGGTCAGCGTCGTCGCCGGCAGCTTCGCTTATGGCGCACCGACCTTCGAAGTAGATGCGCAACTGCCGATTGCGGGACGCACGCTGGGAGTGGCGGCGGGCGCTTCTTGGGCGCACGAGCAATATTACGACGGCTCCAACGCGCACTACATCCGTGCCGCGCTGATCCCGCGCTGGCGGCCGCGCGACGGGATCGAGGTCGTTCCATTCTATTCGATTTCGCTCGGCCGCGACGAGCAGGTCGCCCCGACCGTCATCGCCGCCGGCAACGTGGTTCCGCCGGAGGCACCCCGGCGGCGCTACTTCGGACAGCAATGGGCGAACAAGGACACACGAAGCATCAACACCGGCGTCATCGCCAAGGCGCGGCTTGGCAGCGACTGGTCGATCACGGCGGGTGGTTTCCGTTCGATCTTCGTCAACGAGCGCAACTTTGCTGAATTATTCACGGACACGACGGCAGACGGGACGACGACCGAACGGGTGATCGCCGATCCCGGCCAGCGCTATGCCTCCACCAGCGGGGAAGTGCGCCTAAGCCGCAGCATGATCGATGGGCCGCGGCTGCATGCGCTGCACGCGACCATCAGGGCGCGCTCGCTCGACAGCTTCTATGGCGGGGCCGCCCCGGCGCTCGACCTCGGGCCGCGTGAACTCGGCTTGCCGGTTCCGGTTGCGCCGCCTGTCGATCTCCGCTTCGGCACCCGTACTCACGATCGCGTGCGCCAAACGACGGTCGGCGTCGCCTATGAGGGGCGATGGAAGGGGGTGGGGGAGGTTGGCGTCGGCATCCAGCGGGCCGATTACAGCAAGACGATCGAACAGCCCGGCCTGCCACGTACGGGTACGATCGATCGGCCCTGGCTGCTCAACGCCAGCGCCGCCGCAACGATCACCGACCGTTTCGCCCTGTATGCGAGCTATGCCCGTGGGCTGGAGGAAAGCGGGATCGCCCCGGTCAATGCCGCCAACCGCAACGAAGCCTTGCCCGCCATCCGTACGCGGCAGGTGGACGGCGGAGTTCGCTGGGCGTTGCCGGGCGGCATGAAGCTGGTGGCGGGGGTCTTCGATGTCGCGAAGCCCTATTTCAACACCGACGAACGCAACGTCTTCACCGTGCTCGGCGACGTGCGACACCGTGGTGCCGAGTTCAGTCTGGCCGGCAACCCGACCGAGCGGCTGTCGCTGGTCGCGGGTGCCGTGCTGATGCAGCCGCGGGTTACCGGTGCCGCCGTCGACGACGGCCGGGTGGGCGCGCGCCCGTTGAACCAGCCTACGCGCACGCTGCGAGGCAATGCCGAATATCGCCCAGGCTTCGCACCCGGCTTCTCAGTCGACGTCGCTGTCGCGAACATCGGCAGCCGCTATGCCTCACGCGACAATGAGGTCAGCGTGCCGTCCTATACGCTTGTCGACGTCGGCGCCCGCTACCGCTTCCGCATCGGCAAGGCACCGGCGACGTTGCGCGTGCAGATGCAGAATGCCGGCGACGTGTTCGCCTGGAACATCGTCGGCAGCAACAGCTATGGCCTGATGGACAAGCGTCGGGTCAGCATCTTCCTGCTGGCGGATTTCTGAGACAGCGATGGCACTTCTCCACGAAGCCTGCCGTCCTGGCCGCATCTGCGATCATTATAGCGGCGTCTGCCACGGCACGTTGGGCGAGTTGTTCCAAGGACCGTACGATGACGCCGGGGCGATGCAGATCGCGATCATCTCACTGCCGATCCGCCGTTACAGCTGGGCGCATTTCGAGGCGGGAGTGCCCGGCGATTTGTACGATGAAACCGCCGACCGTCCGCGCTGCCGGCGCGCGATCGAACTCTTTCAGGCTCACCACGGATGCGTCATGCCCGCCGGCAGCTGGAGCTTCGCCAGCGAATTGCCGTGCGGCAAGGGCATGGCCAGCTCCACCGCCGATATCGTCGCGACGATCCGTTGTCTGGATGCTCTGCACGACACAGACAGCCGCGAGTTGGTGCCCGTCATCCTGCGTGCGATCGAGCGATCCGACAGTGTGTTCCTGACGGAGCACGCACTCTACCTCAGCGGCGCGCAGCGACTGGTGCGATCCCTGCCTGACAATCCGGGTTTCCACGTCTGCTATCTGGACGACGGGGGTACCATCGACACGGAAGCCGTCACGGACCGGCTGATTAGTCACTATGAAGCGCATCGCGATGATTATGCGCGCATCCTCGATACGATGCTGGAGGCGTTCCGGCGGCGTGACCTGATCGCAATCGCCGCAGCTGCGACGCAAAGTGCGTCTTTGGCGCAGAAGGTAACGCCCAAACGCGCCTTTACCGCCCTGGACGCGGAGCGCGAGCGGCTCGGGGCCGACGGCATCGTCGTCGCCCATACCGGCAGCCTGATCGGCTATCTTTTCGCCGATCGCCCCGATCCACGGCGGCTGGGCGAACTCGCGGCCTTCTACCGCAGCCTCGGCCATCGATGTTGCTGCGTAAGGACGGGGTTCTGACGATGATGTTCGATCATATAGCCGACGCCATCAAGGCGCCAGCGGTCATCCGGCTTGCCCCGAACCTGTACCTCGCCCGGTTCGAGACGATGAAGGTATATTCGACGCTGGTCGCCGTGAAGACGCTGCTCGATCGCGGTCTTGTACGCCCCGGCGACACGCTGCTCGACAGTTCCAGCGGCATCTACGCCTATGCGTTGGCGCTGGCCTGCCACAAGTTCGGCATGAAGTGCCACATCGTCGGGTCGCAGACGGTCGATCGCACCCTGCTCGTCCAGCTTCAGATCCTCGGGGCGACGGTCGAGCAGGTGCCGGCGCTGGCGACGCTGAAGCTCGACCAGAGCCGGCGGGTCGAACGGGTCGCGGAACTGCTGGCCGCGCATCCCGGCACGCACTGGATGCAGCAGTATCACGATGACATCCATTATCTCGGCTACGAACCGGTGGCCGCGCATGTCGCCACCATGCTCGACGTACGCCGGCTGACGCTGGTGGGGTCGGTCGGGTCGGGCTGTTCTACCGGCGGGTTGATCACGGCATTGCGGCGCCACGACCCGACGGTCGCGATGATCGGCATCCAGCCGTTCGGCAGCGTCACCTTCGGCAGCGAGCATGTCGCCGACCCGGGCATCATCATCGCGGGGATCGGCAGCTCGATCCCCTTCCGCAACGTGCGGCACGAACTCTACGATGCGATCCACTGGGTCTCGTTCGACGCCGGCATGGCTGGCGCCGTGGCCCTGCTGCGTGACCACGGCATCTTCGCCGGACTGTCAAGCGGTTGCACCTATCTGGTCGGGCTGGATGAGGCGCGGCGTCACCCCGACCGTGACATCCTGCTGATCGCGCCCGACACCGGCCATCGCTACATCGACGCGGTATTCGCGCGTCATAGCGAGGCGATACGGCCCGACGCGCTGGCACCCATCATGATCGAGACGCTGGACAAACTGGCGTTGCCTTGGTCGGCGCTCGCCTGGAACCGGCGGCAGTTCGGCGACGTGCGGGGCGCTTCTTTCGAGTTTCCCATGAACGAAGGACAGGAACCATGGCGCATCTGTTGATGCTGGAAAGCTGGGTGGGTGGGACGGGTCGGATCTTTCCGCCAGCTATCACCGCGCGCGGGCATCGCTACACGTTCGTGACCCGTAACCGCGAGCATTATCGCGACCCTCATACGCGCGAGATCCATCCGGTCATCGATCATGCCGATCATGTGCTGACGACCGAGACGAACGACGTGCCGGCGCTCATCGATTTCCTGCGTGCGCAGCACGCCATCCTGCAGTTCGATGGCGTTGTCACCATCTGCGATTATTATATCGACACGGTCGCGCAGGTCGCGCAGGCGCTTGGCCTGCCGCAGGGTTTTTCCTCGAACGTGGCCGCCGAACGCCGCAAGCACTGGGTGCGCGGCGCGATCGATCGCGCCGGACTGCCCAATCCGCGCTTTGGTACGGTGCATTCGTGGGAGGAAGCCGTCTCGATCGCCCGGGGGATTGGCTATCCGCTGATCCTCAAGCCGTCTGACCTCGCGTCCAGCGCGTTCGTTCGGCTGGTGCGCGACGAAGGAGAATTGCGCGCGGCGTTCGACGCGCTGGCCGCCTTTCCGCGCAACTTCCGCGATCAGGCGCGCGAGCCGTTGTGGCTGATCGAGGCGTTCATGGATGGCGAGGAAGTCAGCGTCGAGGCCGTGACCTTCGCGGGCGAAACGACGATCCTCGGCATCACCGACAAGAGCATCACGGGCTTTCCGCACTTCATCGAGGACGGACACATGTTCCCCGCCGGCCTCGACGACGCGACAGGCGCGGCGGTTACCGCGCTCGTCGGCGATGTATTGAAGGCGGTGGGGCACGATCATGGGATCAGCCATACCGAGGTCAAGCTGACGCCCGATGGCCCGCGCATCGTCGAAATCAATCCGCGACCCGGCGGCAATTATATCGTTGAGCTTGTCGAGCGGGTTACTGGCATCGATCTGCTGGCGGTGCAGATCGATCTCGCGCTCGGTCGGCAGCCCGACCTGACCCGCCGGCGTAACGATGTCGGGAGCGCCGCGATCAAATTCCTGGTGCCGCCACGCGCGGGTACGATCGAGGCGATCGATCGGCGCGAGACGCTGGACTCGGATCCCGCGATCGCGCGCCATGCCGTGCCACCGATCGCCGGGATCGAAGTTCCGGCTGCGATCGATAACGGCTGCTACCTGGGTCACGTCGTGGCGGTCGATCCAGCTGGAGGCGATGCGCGCCGGCTGGCAGAAGCGGCCGTCGCTCGCCTTGACCTGCGCTACGCCGATGCGACTGCATCGCAACCGGGAGTTGCCGCATGACGGCCTCGTTCGAGCGGACGACCGTCGATGCACTGATCCAGGCGGTGCT
This sequence comes from Bacillus sp. 2B10, assembly GCA_003946805.1. Lineage (GTDB taxonomy): Bacteria > Pseudomonadota > Alphaproteobacteria > Sphingomonadales > Sphingomonadaceae > Sphingomonas. The sequence continues at coordinate 76,802 of RPSH01000009.1, forward strand.
CGGCGGCGCCTTCGGCGCCGACCCGGCCGTCGTGCCGGTCATCGGCGTCTTCTGGGTAGCGCAGAGCACGCGTTTCCCTGGCACCAGTCAGACCTATCGTAATTATTATCTGCTGCTTCGCGCGGGGGCCCATTTCGGAGCGTGTTGCGTCGAGCGGAACCAGTTCGACGCGAGTATCGCCGACGAGTTGGCGGGATCGACGATTGCCGATCTGCTTCATGATGCGCGCCTTCCGGTTCGTATCGCGGCGCTGGACGCGTACCTCGCTGGTCAGCGGCCGCACGACGCCGACGGACGTTCGCAACGTGTCATGTTGCCCTTCGGCGATCCACCTACACGTGCCGTCGCCCGCGACGAGGCGATCGTCCAGCTTCTTCGGATTGCGCCCGGCACGAAGGTGGGGCTTATCGGTGTCGTTAATCCGCTGGTCGCGGCGATCAAGGCGCAAGCTGGCGTCTGTCTGCCGTGCGACTTCAACATGGAGCGGACGCAGGACGGACAGCCGGTCGTTGCCGACATGACCGGGGTGCTCGAAGAGGCGGATATGCTGCTCGTGACCGGCATGACCCTGGGCAACGGGTCGTTCGACCGGATTATCGCGGCGGCACGCCGGCGCGACGTTCCACTGGTCGCCTATGCCCAGACCGGCAGCGCGATCCTTCCACAATTTCTGGGTCATGGGCTGACCGCCCTGTCCAGCGAGCCGTTCCCCTTCTCGCAGTTCAGCGGTGATCCGACGCCCATTTACCTCTACCGGCACGATCATGGCGGCTGATGCTGTGTCGCTGGACGAGCGGGCGAGGCGGCGGGCGCTCAACGCTCTTCTCGTCTACACGTTCTTCATGGTGGCAGGGTTCACCATGGTGATGCCGCTCGTCGCGGTTCACTTCGTCGATCGGATCGGCCTGACCGCAGCGGCGATCGGTGCGGCGCTCGCGGTTCGGCAGATCACGCAGCAGGGACTTGCCGTCTTCGGCGGCGCGCTGGCGGACCGGATCGGCAACCGCCCGATGATCGTAGCGGGCGTGTTGCTGCGCGCCCTTGGCTTTGCGGCGCTCGGTTTAGCCACAAATATGCCGACGTTGTTCGTTGCGATGCTCGTCTCCGCGCTTGGTGGCGCCTTGTTCGAGGCACCGTACCAGGCCGCTATCGCCAGCCTGACCACGGACGCGAACCGAGCACGCTACTACTCTATCAGCAACACGATCAGCGGGATTGCCACGACCGGTGGCCCGTTGCTGGGGGTAGCGCTGTTGAGGTTCGACTTCCGCATCGTCTGCCTTGCGGCAGCAGCGTGTTTCGCCCTCAATGCCGTCGTCGCCTTGCTGCTTCCGCGCCTGCCGGTCCCAGCGGAGGCGCCACGTCTAGCTCAGGGCTTCCAACTGGTGTTGCGCAACCGCCCGTTCGTGCTGCTGACGTTGATAATGATGGGCTACTGGTTTGTTTCGGTCCAGATCAACATCACGTTTCCGCTGCTCGTCGTGCGCCTGACCGGCTCGGAAGACGGTATCGGCGTGATGTTCGCGTTATCAGCCGCAATGACGATCCTGCTTCAATACCCGGCGATGCGCTGGCTCGAACGGCGCTTGGCGACCGAACAAATCCTGATTGTGGGCGTGATCCTGATGGCGGTCGGCATGTCAGTGATCGCGTTCGTCGACAGCTTCCCAGCCTTTCTTGTCGCGGTAGCCGTATTTTCCTTCGGCACGCTCCTGACGCGCCCGACGCAGCAGACCATCACTGCGGGCCTTGCCGATAGAAATGCGTTGGGAACATTTCTCGGCTTCAATTCGCTGGCCATGGCGGTCGGCGGCGGCATCGGTAATTTCCTCGGCGGCTGGATGTTCGATATCGCTGGCCGGATAGCAACTCCGATGCTCCCCTGGCTGGTTTTTGCATCGGTCGCCCTGTTCACCGGTCTTGCGCTACGCGCGCTTCTCCCCCGAGAGATGCCTGCGGCTTCGGTTAGCGGTACCTCGGGCGGCTAAAATTGGCTTGGCGCGCGCCGCTGCCCGCCGTTTGTGAGTTCGGCGCTGCCGTACGGTCGGCTGTGCCTCATCCAGTTGCTCAACGATCTCGTCCATTTTTATCTGCGCATCCTGATCGACATCGCGCTAATTGATGTCGCCTATGGACAGGTCCGCGTGGCGATCCGGGTCGGACTACTGTCGAACATTAGTCTGACCGCTGCTAAGCTGGGCGGGAGGACGGGGTTAGAGGCCAATTCGACGGGTATCGCAGTTGAACCCAGTTCCAGCGCGTCCCACCACGTCTGTGATTATATTGGGGTGCCGCAGGGGGTGGGTGCCAAAGTTCCATGGAGGAAATCGAGCGAGCACAACTACTTACGGTGCCTAAAGCCGAGCCGTCTCTGTCGCTCGAGTTCACCCAGTCAGGCGCTTCGCGATTTGCCGAAGCCATAACGGGTCTCGTTCCAGTCGCGGAGGAGCTCTAAGGTGATGCTCGATATCATCGTATCGCGAGGGCGTGTCGCCGATCGTTCGGCCCAGACGATCGTCGGCGCGAGGCTTGCCGGAGCCGAGGCCAACTACTATGCCGCACAGAAGGAACTCGATATGGCGGCATGTGACGTGCTCCCCATTTTCAGGCCGCTGATAACTTAGCTTCGGTGTCCTCATGCCCGTGGCGTGGGCGGTTGGTAAACTCGGCGGGTGCCATGCCGCCAAGGCTGCTGTGCGGACGCACGGTGTTGTAGTCGGTCCGCCATGCCTCAATGATCCGTCTCGCCGCAGCCAGCGAGCGGAACAGGTGCTCGTTCAGACACTCGTCGCGCAAGCGGCCATTGAACGATTCCACGAAGCCGTTCTGCTGCGGCTTGCCGGGCGCAATGTAATGCCGCTCAACGCCGGTGTCCTAGCACCAGGCGAGCACGGCATGACTGGTCAGCTCGGTGCCATTGTCGCTGACCACCATGCACGGCAGCCCGCGACGCTCGGCGATGGCGGCGAGTTCGCGGACGACACGCCGACCTGATAATGAGGTGTCGACGATGCACGCCAGGCACTCCCGGCTGTAATCGTCGATGACGTTGAGGACGCGGAACCGCCGGCCGCAGGCCAATGCATCCGACACGAAGTCTAGCGACCAGCGCTGGTTGGATTCCTGCGGGATCGCCATCGGCGCCCGCGTGCCCAGCGCCCGTTTCCGGCCGCCACGCTTGCGCACCGTCAGCCGCTCTTCGCGATACAGCCGGTACACCTTCTTCAGGTTCATGCCCTTGCCTTCACGCCTGAGCAGGATTGCCAACCGGCGATAGCCGAACCGGCGACGCTCGTTGGCGAGCTCGCGCATCTGCTCGCGGACAGCATCGTCCTTCCCGCGAAGCGGCTCATATTGCCATGCCGACCGGTTGACCCCGATCAGCCTGCAGGCGCGACGCTCGGAGAAGCCGTGGTCGGTCATCAGCTTCTCCACCGGAGCGTAGCGATCCGCAGGCCGGGTCAGTTTTTTCCCAGCAGATCCTTCAGCGCCGACACGTCCAGCATCGACTCCGTCAGCAGCTTCTTCAGCCGCCGGTTCTCGTCCTCCAGCGTCCGCAACCGTGCCGCCTCCGACACGGTCATCCCGCCGTATTTCGACTTCCAGTTGTAGAACGTCGCATCGCTGATGCCGTGCTTCCGGCACAGCTCGGCGGTCTTTACGCCAGCCTCGTGCTCACGCAGCACGCCTATGATCTGATCCTCGGTAAAACGGCCTCGCCGCATCGCTCGTCTCCATATGACGAGCTAACTTACCTATGGCATGATTTCCGGGGAGCACGTCACCGCCCCCGCCACAGGCGTATGGACACCGAAGCTAGGTTATCAGCGGCCCGAAAACGAGGAGCAGGTCAAGGGGAACCGCGATTACGTCGTCGGCATGGCCGAGTGAAAGACGCCCACGACCAGCAGCACGAGGACGAGGGATACGGCGCTCGACAGCGCGACAAGGATCGCCGCCGATTTGCGGTTCGTGTCGAGGAGGGTCGCGAACAGGGTCACGTTGCTGGCGATCGGGAACAGGGCGACGAGCCCGACGATCACGCGGTCGCGTGGACTCAATACACCGACGAAGGCCGCTTCGAGTGCGAGCGCTGCGCCGAGCAGTATCACGCCGGCGACCTGCCTGACTGCGAGGATGCGCGTCATCAGTCTTGGCCGCCAGTCGTCGCGGCCGGTTTCGGCAAGGTTGAGGCCGATCACCGCCATGCCGAGGACCGACACCAACGTGCCGGCGATCGAGACGATCGGCGCTGCCGCTTCAGGCATCGTGACGCCGCCCCACTTTGCCAGGAGCGAGCCGATGACCACATAGACGAGGGGCACCCGCAACGCCTTGGTGGCGGCCTTGCGCGTACCTTCCTTGGTACGCGCGATAAGGAAATACCCGATCGTGTTGCCGTACAGCGCGCTGCCGATATACGCGCAGATCACCGTCGATACGCCGATTTCGCCGAACAAGGCCTGGCTGACGGGCACCCCGAAGAACGCCACGTTGAAGAACGAAAAGGATGCCGACAGCAGTCTGGGATCGAAGTCGTCGCCGAGCCGCTTGGCCAACCGATATGCAGGGATGCTCATCAGGGCCGAGACCACGAACATCAGCGGTGGTATCACCATCAGCTGTTGCACTTCCGCGCCGAGCACCTTGTCGATGACCAGCAACGGGATGAGGCCGAAAACGAGTGCCTTCGAGCACAGCTTTGCCGCCCAGGGAACGCGGGAGCCGACAGCCCAGGCGAGCAGGATCACCCCGTAAAGCGGCAGGAGTGCCGCCGCGATGTTACTGATCGCGCTCATTGTTGGCGCAGGATATCGTCGACCGCACGACCGGCGCATTCAACGTTGAACCAGACAGCGTTGGTGTCGCGCAACTCGCCGTTCAGCAATTGGCCGAGCGCGTACAACCGAGGTGCGTCGCGCGTGGCGGATATGATCCGACACGTCGCCCGGTGCGCGATGGCCCCGCCGACCGGATGAGGTTGTAGCCATTCCTTCGCGAGTAGGTCCTTGATCAGCGTCTCCTTCATCTCGTCGAGCGCGGTTGCCTGACCGGTGGCGTTGACGACGATCGGCGTGTTGAGCGTATCGCCATTATCGAACCGGACCGTGAAGCCCGCACCGGTCTCGTTGACAGCCGTCTCATCGATCCGCCCGCGGACACTGAGCAGTCCGCGCGTCATCGCATCCGCCAATCGCCGTGCGTTCGTCATCGGCGTGACGAAGCGCGCCGCAGCGAAATGCGGCGCCAGCCACTGCCCAAATCGTTTCTGGTCGGCGGGGCGCAACAGGTTCCATATCGCCGTTGAATCATGCCGCGCGGCGGTGAGAATACGCTGGAACGGTTCGTCTCCGGCTTCCGCTGCGGCAATGTCGTGCAGCAAGGCCGCCTCAGCGTCACCGTCGTAGCGGTCCTCCGCGTGCCAGTCGATCGCGCGTCCGGCAGCAATCTCGGCTTCAAGACGAAAGAGGCGAAACAGGTCGACCACCGAGAAGGCGCTGCCCCGCTCGCGAATCAGCCGATGGACGTTTTCCAGCGTGAGGTGCTTACGGTCATAGCCTGTCTCAGGCGCCGGGATTTCAACGCGCGGCAGCATCCCCTCCTTCGATATCAGGTGGATGTGACCGCGATGCCCATCGTCGAGCAGTGTCATCACCGCGTCGATCGCACTCAGACCGCTGCCGAGAATGACGACGGATTGATCCCGCTCGATCCCCTCGGTCATGCGGTGGGAGGGATACGGAGAGTCGAAGTAGCCGGGCGTACTGTTCAAATTGCCGAACCGATCCGGATCGGGCGTGCCAATCGTTAACAGGACGACGTCCGTCGCGATCGTCGTCCCGTTCGCGAGCCGAACCGTCGCCGCGGCATGATCGCCCTCGATGGCGATAGCTTCTTCGCGGTGGACCTGGACATCGATCCCGGCGGAACGCGCCTGATCGAGCGCACGGTCGAGAACCTCTTGCATGTAGACGCGGTATTCGCGGCGCTGCGGGTATTCGACGCCATCGGGATCGAGCGGGGAGCCGGATGCCGCGCGCCGCGCCTCAAGCCAGGTTCGGAAATGACCGGGCTCGCGGTTGTAGAGTCCCATGAGCCGGGATTCCGTGTTCAGAAGATGGCCGGGCTGCGCCGTGCCGAACGCCAATCCGCGCGCAAGTTCATCGTCACGCTCGACCAGATGGACCTTCCACCCGTCGCCTGGGTCATAGCATGACCGTGTGACAGCTTCGGCGAACGCAGCGACGCCACAGGCGCCCATGCCGACAATAGTGAGTGTTTTCGGCATCATATCCCGTTCTGTGGAGAACAGCCACAACGCTCAGGCGCTCGTCGGTGCCACGGAAAAAGTGAAATAATTCTCATGCACCGCCAATGGTCATCGTTCGAGGACGCTCGCTAGCCAAGTTAGTAGCTTTCGGTCGTCTCCGAGGTTTGTAACCGCCGCCTTATGGCCAACGATACCGAGGTCGCTTAGCGCACAGGCGAGGCCGTACAGTCGAATATTTCCAGCGTATTTAGGGTCGGGTGTGAATGGCCCGCTCCACAATACTGATTAAGCATTCAATGCTGCAATGAATGAGGCTCAATGATACCTTGGTGTGACTGAACGTTGTGTCGATGCGTCATATGGCAAACAGGAGATAGCTATGAAGATCACACGTAACGCATCGACGCCGTCGATGCCGGGGCAAGTTCCCGCCAATTTTTCCGGCACTGTTCGCATCGACAACATGGCGCAGCCCAATTCGCCGGGCCGGGCGTCCACCGCGGTCGTGACGTTCGCTCCTGGCGCGCGCACGGTGTGGCACATGCACCCGGCCGGTCAGACGATCGTCATCACCGCGGGCAAGGGGTGGGTTCAGCGCGAAGGCGGGCCGCGCGAGGATGTCGGCCCGGGCGACACAGTGTATTTCGACGCCGGCGAACGGCATTGGCATGGCGCCACGGCAACGACCGGGATGAGCCATATCGCGATCACGGAAAGCGTTGACGGCAAGAATGTCGACTGGCTCGAACCCGTGACGGAGGATCAATATGCGCACTGATTGGCTGAGGGTGCTGGGGGCACTGCCGATCGCGGCGACACTGCTGGCTGGGGCATCGGTCGGACAGGCGCAAACCGTCGTACGGCGCGATTCCGTCGGGGCCAAACCGGGACCCGCCAAGACCTTCACGGGTCGCGTCACCGTGCGAATGCTGACGAGGCCCACGCTCCCCGGACAAGCCGGAACCGCACTGGTCGCTTTCTCGCCCGGCGCGCGGAGCAACTGGCATACGCATCCGGCGGGTCAGACACTTTACGTCACCCAAGGATGTGGTTGGACTCAGGAAGTAGGCGGGCGCGTCGCGCGCATCTGCCAGGGAGACATTGTGTACGTGAAACCGGGCGTGCGCCACTGGCACGGGGCAACCGCGACGTCGGGCATGAGCCATCTCGCGATCAGCGAAACGCTTGCGGGCAAGAACGTCACCTGGCTCGAGCCAGTAACGGACGCGCAGTTCAAGGGGCCGCAACGCTGAGCGCGTTCGACCATCGGCAGACCGGCCAGTCGATGTTGCCCAACAGGGCGGATCTCGCCGATTTCGCGTATGTGCTGGCGATCGCCCGACACCGGAATTTCCGTCTGGCCGGGCTGGAGATGGGAGTGAGCGCGTCCGCGCTCAGCCATTCGCTTAAGGCGCTCGAGGGGCGTCTGGGCGTACGCCTGTTCAACCGTACGAACCGATCTGTCACGCTGACCACAGCTGGCGAAGAACTGCTCGCGGCAATCAATGCACCGTTCGAGGCGATCGGGCAGGCTGTCGAGAACCTTGGCCGGTTCCGGGACAAGCCGGTGGGACACATCCGCCTCAACATCGTGGCAGACGCGGCCACGCTGCTGCTCGGGCCCGTAATGCCCGTGTTTCTCGATCGCTATCCCGATGTCGCGGTCGATATCGTCGCCAGCAACCGTCTGGTCGATGTCGTCGGCGAGGGGTTCGATGCCGGGATCCGTTATGGCGGCACGGTGCCCGAGGACATGATCGTGCAGCGGCTGTCGCCGGACCTGCGCTGGGTCGTCGCCGCGTCCCCCGTCTATCTCGACCGGTTCGGCGTCCCGACCCGGCCGGAGGACCTGCGCGATCATCGCTGCCTCGGCGTGCGGCTGGGGGACGATCGTATCTATCAGTGGGAGTTCGAAGGCCCCGAGGGAGAGTTCGCGATCGCGTTGCCCAGCCGCGTCACGGTGAACGAAACGCCGACGATGCAGGCGATGGCGATCAACGGCGCGGGCATGATGTACGGGATCGAACCCGCCTTCGCCCCCCACATCGCACAGGGCAGCCTGCGGCTCGTGCTGGAGGACTGGTCGACGACCGGCCCCGGATTCCATCTCTATTATTCCAGCCGCCGGCAAGTGCCGGTCCCGCTCCGGCTGCTCCTCGACCTGATCCGGGAGCTACGGCCCCTCGGGTGACGATCCCGTCGATCGATGAACCAGCTTCATCGGCGCATGTACGCAACAGCCGGTAATCAGCGGCGTGCGTGAGCACCATCTGAATAGCGAAGGCGTACTTCGCCGCTTCGGAACAAGGACTGAAAATGACCGTAGAGGTTTTCGGCATTATCGCCAGTGAACACTCGCTCCACGCGAAGGACGTGACGTACCGCGTCGTCAACGATCACGCGACAGCTGGAGGACTGAAGCCATGAACCCGGTTTATGACTTCAAAGGCCAGGTAGCTTTCGTGACGGGTAGCGCCTCGGGGATGGGCCTCGCGACCAGCAGAGCGTTTGCCGAAGCCGGCGCCGCGGTTGCGTTGATCGACGCGAACGACGCCGCGCTTACCGCCGCTGCACAGGCGCTGAAGGACGAGGGGCATGACGTCCTGCCGATCCTCTGCGATGTTTCCGACGAAGCACAGGTTCGCGATGCGGTCGCCCGCACGGTCGAACGTTTCGGCCGGCTGGACATGGCGTTCAACAACGCCGGTATCCAGAGCGACGCCAAGGAACTCGCGCAGGTCGCCATGACGGATTATGACCACATGCTCGGCATCAACCTTCGTGGTGTGTTCGCCTGCATGAAGTACCAGCTCGCCCAGATGCAGCAGCAGGGCAGCGGGGCCATCGTGAACTGCTCGTCGCTTGGTGGCTTTGTCGGCGTGCCGGGGCGCGCCGCCTACCATGCCGCCAAGCACGGCATTCATGGAATGAGCAAGAGCGCCGCGCTCGAATATGCGCCGCTGGGCATTCGCATCAACGTCGTCGCGCCCGGCATCATGGATACGCCGATGGTGGCGGAGATGAAGCAGGCCGAGGCGGGCGTCATCGAAGAAATGATGCGCGACGTGCCGATCAAGCGCCTCGGGCGGGCGGAAGAAGTCTCGGCGGCGGTCCTGTGGCTCTGCAGCCCCGCCGCCAGTTTCGTCGTGGGTCACGCGCTCGCGGTCGATGGCGGCTATGTCGCCCGCTGATCCCCAATAATCATCACACGGAGAAGACCACATGGCAAACGAACCGACCAACGCACGCGATACCTTCGGCGATATCGCACCCAAGCTTGCGGAGATTACCGACAAGGTTCTGTTCGGCGACGTCTGGGCGGACGACACGCTGTCGCCGCGCGACCGCAGCCTCGTCACGATCGTCAATCTGGTTGCGCTGTATCGGCACAACGAGCTCGGCTTCCACCTAAAGAAGGGGATCGAGAACGGCCTGACGCACGACGAGATCATCGCCGCGATCACGCATACTGCCTTCTATGCAGGCTGGCCGACCGCGATGACCGCGATCCAGGCGGCGCGCGACGTCTTCAAGGACAACTGAGCCATGCCGCATGTCCTGGTAAGCGTGGTGGCGGGGTATTCCCTCGCCGCCCGGCAGGCGCTTGCGGCGCGGATCGTCGCTGCCGGTACCGACACGCTCGATAGCGAGGTGGACGCGTTATCGGTGGCGATTCGCGACGTTCCGGCGAGCGACTGGATGACCGCCGTCTACGCGCCGGAGATCGCGCCCCATGAAGACCTGCTGCTCAAGCGGCTTGGCTACGGCCCGCTCACCCCTCAATCGTAGAAGGATAAACGCATGCGGATCGTCGTACTGGCTCTGATCGCCACCGTGATACCGGCCTCCGCGACTGCGCAGACAGCGCATGCGGTACAGTCGAAGGCGCCTGAAACGATGCGACGGGTCGCGCCGGCTCTGGCTGACTATACCGACCGGCTGTTGTTCGGCGACGTCTGGAAACGGCCGGCGTTGTCGCCGCGCGATCGCAGTCTCGTGACGATCAGCGCGCTCAAAGCGACCGGCAAGATCGAACAGCTGGCGAGCTACTTGGGGATGGGGCTCGACAACGGACTGACGCCGGTCGAGATCGGCGGGCTGATTACTCATCTGGCCTTTTACACGGGCTGGCCGAACGCGGTGTCGGCGTGCGAGGTCGCGGATCGGGTGTTCGCCAAACGCAGCATCGCGGCAACCGCGCTTCAGCCGGCGCGCACCGCGTTGCTGCCGGTCCCGGATAGCGATGCGGCGCGGGCGGCAACCGTGACTGATACCGTGACGCCGATATCGCCATCGCTTGCACAGCTGACCAACCAGCCGCTGTTTTAGGACCTTTGGCGGCGGACCGACCTGCGTGCGCGAGACCGGAGCTTTGTGACGATCGTGGCGCTCACCGCGAACGGCGATGCCGACCAGCTCGGTTTCCATCTCACCCACGGCATCGACAATGGTCTGACCCGCGCCCAGCTCGGCGAAGCGATGGCGCATCTGGCATTCTATGCCGGCTGGCCGAAGGCGTTCTCGGGCGTCGCCGCGCTACGCAAGCTGGACGCGCCCGGCACCTAAATCGCACCAGGCCCGCATACCGGATGGACCATCCCGCCGCTTCGGGACTCGGGATGGTCCATCCGTGTCAGCTCGCCGTAAATCCGCCATCCACCGGCAGCGCGACGCCGTGAACGAAGCTGGCACCGGGGCTTGCCAGCCAGAGCACCGCGGCGGCGACCTCCTCGGCACGGCCGAGACGACCGATCACCTGGAGTCGGAAAATCTCGTCCATTGCGTCCGGCTGGGTGGTTTTCATGTCCGCGACCATCGGCGTATCGATCGCACTGGGGCAGACGCAGTTGATCCGCACGTCACGGGCAGCATAGCGCAAGGCGGCGCTCTTGGTCAGGCCGACGACGCCGAACTTGGTAGCGTTGTAGGCCGCCAGATCGGCCTGTGCGACGAGACCGCCGGCGGACGCGTTGTTGACGATCGCACCATGTCCCTGCGTCCGCATCTGTCGCAGCTCGTGCTTCATGCACGCCCAGGTGCCGCGCAGATTGATCGCCGCGACCCGGTCGAAATCGTCCGCCGACTGATCGGCGAGGTCGACCGCGGGCGCCTGGATGCCGGCGTTGTTGAAGGCCATGTCGAGCCGGCCATAGGTTTCGACTGTACGAGCGATTGCCGCCGCGACCTGATGCTCGTCCGTCACGTCGCAGGCAAAGCCGATTGCACGACCGCCCGCCGCGACGATGCCGTCGGCTGCGGCTTCCGCGGTATCGGCGCGGACGTCAGTCAATACGACCGCCGCGCCGGCCGCCGCGAACGCCTCGGCGGTGGCGCGGCCCAGGCCCTGGCCCGCGCCGGTGACGAACGCGACCTGTCCGGTGAAAACATAGCGGGGGTTCATGCTGTCTCTCCTGATGTCCAGGCACGAGATGGGCGGCGTCACCGTCCGCGATTAGACCGGCGTGGCTTGATGCGGCAGTGACGCTGCCTCAATGCCGCCACCTGAACCGCGTCGCCGCCGGGTCGTCCGCAACGTGACGATGAAACTCGCCGTACCCAGCACGGCGATCACGACACCCATCGGTCGGGGCGTGCCATCGGCGAACCAGCCCACCAGTGCCGAGCCGAAGATGCCGCTGCCGAACTGGATCGCGCCGACGAACGCCGATATCGCCCCCGAGCGGTCCGGATTGACGGCCAGCGCGCCCGCCATCGCGTCGGCGACGAACAGGCCGTTTGCGGACAGGAAGAAGAACAGCGGCAGGACGAGTCCCCACAAACCGCCGACGCCGGTCGTCGCCGCAGCACCCGCCCAGAGTCCCGAGACGCCGACCAGCGTCGCACCCCAGCGCAACATGTAGTCGCTGCCCATCCGGACGACGAAGCGCGTATTGAGGAGGTTGAGCAGCATCTGGCCGATGATGCCGAGGCCGAACAGGAAGCCATAAGCCTGCGGTGCCACGTGGTAATAGCTGATATAGGCGGTCGGCGTGCCGGCAAGATACGCGTAGAGGCCGCCATAATAGCATCCGCTGGCGATCGCATAGCCCATGATCATGCGACTTTTCGCCATCAGCCAGTAATTGCCGAGCACCGCGCCCAGACCGATCGTCGAGCGTCGCTCGCGCGGCAGGCTTTCCGGCAGGCGCAGTACCGCCGCAAAGATCGCGATCCCCAGTACCACCAGCAGCCAGAAGATCAGCCGCCACGATCCGATCAGCAGCACCTGGCCGCCGATCAGCGGGCCGAGCAACGGGGCAATGCCCATGACCAGCATCAGGGTGGACAGCAATTGTGCGGCCCGGTCGCGCCCATACAGGTCGCGCGCCATCGCGCGGGCGAGAACGGGACCGGCACAGGCGCCGGCCGCTTGCACGATCCGCCACACGATCAACTGCGCCACGCTCCCCGCGAGCGCGCAGCCTGCCGAGCCGATCATGAACAGGACGAGCCCGAACAGGATGGGGGCGCGGCGACCGAAGCGATCGCCGATCGGTCCCCAGAAGAGCTGGCCGAGACTGAAGCCAATCAAAAAGCTCGACAGCGTCAGTTCCACGCTACCCTGGCTGCCGCCGAGCGACTGGCCCAGCGTAGGCATGGCAGGCAGATACAGATCCGTGGAGATCGACGCGAACGCCATCAGCGCGCTGAGAATGGCGACAGTTTTTGCAAACGAGGGCAGCGTTGCGCGGTCTAATGCCGCCCGATCGGGCGTTGCTGTTTTGAGGGACGGTGATTGTAAAGCCATCATCCTATCTAAGGGCAGGCACGCCTCATGCGACGGCTGCCATGTTCATTGCCGCGTGAAACATCTCTCACCGTCGGGGCTGCCGCTAGAGCCCCAACGGACGCATCTCGCGGATGAGCTCGATCAACAGCCTGAGACCCGTCGGCACCTGGCGACGGCTCGAATAATAGACGTGGTAGCCGGGGCCCATCGTCGCCCAGTCCTCAAGCACCAGCCGCAGCTCGCCCCGCGCGAGATGGGGGGCGAACGATGCTTCCATCCCGTACATAAGGCCGGTCCCTACAAGTGCCATGGCAAGCATGGCCCGCCCGCCATTGACGAGGATCTTGCTCGGCACGGGGACGGAGAACTCGCCCTCGGGACCTTCGAACTCCCACCGATAGATATGCGCGTTGCCGAGACGAACCCCGAGGCAATGATGGTGTTTTAGATCGGACGGATGCTGCGGAACGCCAAACTTCTCGAGATACGCGGGGGACGCGACGACCACCCAGCGAAGCTCGCCCGACAGCCGCTGTGCCACCATGTCCTCAGGTACCGTTCCGCCGTACCGGATCCCGGCGTCGAAGCCGTCGTCGATGACGTCGGTCATCTGGTCGCTGGCGGCAATATCGATCTCGATATCGGGATACCGCTCGATGAAGACTGGCATGATCGGCGCCAGCAACAACGGTGCGGCCTCCGCGGCAACGTTGAGGCGGACCCGCCCGGTCGGCGCATCGCGATAGCGATTGAGGCCCTCGACCGCCTGATCGATCGCGCCGAACGGTTCCGCCACCTTGTCGCGCAGTTCCTCGCCGGCTGCGGTCAGCGTGACGCTGCGGTTGGTACGATGCAGGAGTCGGACGCCGAGCCGGGCCTCGAGTCCCTTCAGCGCGTGGCTGAGTGCGGACGCGCTGACCCCCAGTTCGAGCCCGGCAAGCCTGAAGCTTCGATGCCGGGAGATTGCGAGGAAATAGGTGAGGTCGGCAAGATCGGATCGACTGGTCGGCATGGGGTATCCTGCGCTCTGTAGCGTCACCTCGCAAGCGAAGTGGGAAGATCAGCGCGGCGGGAGCGCAAAGGCGACGATCTTGTTCGCAAGCTTCGTCTTGAGCGACTGGTTGCCGCCGGCGGCGATCACCACGAACTGACGACCGCTTTTCGGGCTCGTGTACGTCATCGGCGACGCATTGGCCCCGCCGGGCAGGCGGGCCTGCCACAGCTCGCGACCGGTCCGCACATCGAGTGCGCGCAGCGTGTTCTCGGCGGCCGCGCCGACGAAGACCAGCCCGCCACGGGTCGTGACCGATCCGCCGGTGAGCGGCGTTCCGATCGTGATCGGTAGCATCGAGGGGATGCCGAGCGGTCCGGTATCGCGCGCCGAGCCGAGCGGCTTCGACCAGATCAGCTTGCCGCTCGTCAGGTTCACCGCGCCGATGAACCCCCAGGGCGGCGTCGTGCACGGTATGCCGAGCGGCGAAAGGAACGGCGTACCATAGGCCCCATAGGGCGTGTTCAGCATCGGCCGCTGCGCATCGCCGCCGGGGGTCTTGCCGTCGTTGAGCTTGAACTTGCGGCGTTCGGCTTCGGCGCGGGTCACGACCTCGACCCGATCGGCGGTCCGCATCCATGTCACCACCATGATCCCGTGATCGACGTCGATCGAAACGCCGCCCCAGTTGATGCCGCCCGACGATCCCGGATCGAACAGCGTCGGCCTGTCGAGCGCGGACGGCGTCATGTGACCGGCATAGCGCGAGCGGCGGAACTGGATCCGGCAGAGCATCTGGTCGATCGGCGTCGTGCCCCACATGTCCTTTTCGCGAAACGCACCGCCGCGGAAGGCGGGAAGGCCGGGCGAGAAGGGTTGCGTCGCGGACAGCCGGTCGCCCGGTGTGACGCTGTCCTGTGGCATCGGGCGTTCCACGACCGGCAGGATCGGCCGCCCGGTTCGACGGTCGAGCACGAACACCTCGCCCCGCTTGGTCGGCTGGATAAGCGCCGGCCTTGCGCCGCCTGCGATCGGCAGGTTCACCAGCGTTGGCTGCGCGGGAACATCATAGTCCCAGATGTCGTGATGCGTCGTTTGGAAACGCCAGCGCAGTCGCCCGGTTTCCGCGTCCAGCGCCACGACGGCATCGCCCAGTGTATCGTCGAACGGCCGACGCTGACCACCGTAATTGTCGGGCGTCGATCCGCCCATCGGCAGGTAGACAAGACCGAGCGTCTCGTCCGCGCTGATCGGTGCCCAGCTGTTGGGCGACGACGGCGTGTAGGTCTGGCCAGCGGGCGGAGCGCCGATGCGGTTCGGATGCCCGGGATCGAACGCCCAGGCCAATTGGCCGGTGACCGCGTCGTACGCACGGATCACGCCCGATGGTCCGTGCCAGAACTGGTTGTCTGGAATGCCACCGCCGACGACGACCTTGCCGCGAATGATCTGCGGCGCGGAACTGACGTAATACTGCCCTTTGGGATAACGGCTGATGTTGGCGTTGAGGTCGATCGCCCCGGCTGTGCCAAACCCTGGGCAGGTGCCGCCGGTGCGCGCATCCAGCGCGACGAGCGTCGGCACTTGGCTCGCGCCATAGATCCGCTCGGCGCACAGCCCGGTCGCGCCAGGCACGCGGTAATAGGATACGCCGCGGCACGGCTTGCCGGCTGACGGGATGCCGGGCGCCATGTCGTGGACCCAGCGCGCGCGGCCATCCTCCGCGTCGTAGGCGAGGATACGGTTATTGCCGCTGCACGCGTACAGCGTGTCGCCGATCATGATGGGTACGGTTTCCAGGCCGTTCTTAGGGCCCGGACCGACCGGCCCCGCATCGACGGTCCAGGCGACCTTCAGATCGCGCACGTTGGCCGCGTTGATCTGGGCCAGCGGGCTGAAGCGGGTACCGCCCTGGTCATTGCCGAACGCGGTCCATTCGCCGCGACCGATGCTCGCGAGCGGGCTGGCGAGCAGTCCGGGCGGGGAAGGCTGGAGGCCACGGCGCAGCCATCCCGGCTGGGGATCATCCGGTCCCATCGCATGCAGCGCGAGACCCGCGACGGTCGCGAGCGCAAAACCTGCCCCGGCGATAGACAGGGTGCGACGCGCGCTGCGGTGACCTTCCGGCAATCCGCGAACGGGCGGCAGGAACAGAAGCAGTCCAAGAGCCAGCGGCGCAAGCAATCGGGGCACGAGCTGCCAGCCATCGATGCCGACTTCCCAAAGGCTCCAGGCTAACGTCCCGGCGATGAGCACGCCGTAGACGATCCGCGCGTGACGGTCGCGTCGGAATGCCAGCCACCCGGTTGCCAGCAACGCCAGTCCGGCGATCGGGTAATAGAACGAGCCATGATCGGCGGCGAGGATGATGCCGCCGATGAGCAGGGCCAGCCCGACGATGCCAAAGGCCGCCGTCACCCCGTATCGTATATATCGGGCGATCAGGCCCTGGTTGCGCTCCGTCGTCGCCATCGTGCTGAAACTCCCCCCGTCTATCGCAGACGCAAGGCCTCAACGTCTTGATTTACACTGATATGCATTACCTGTGTGCAACGAAAGCGTGAGGAACGTTCATCACTCGGATGGGCGGCGTACCGCGGGCGCGGCGTTGTACCGTCGAATCGTGACCTTCACGGCACCGGGCTTGGCAAGGTCGGCATAAGGATCGTCGATCCGACCGAGGATCACGAGTCCCGGCGAGTGCGGACCGTCCTTGTAATACAGCACGATGTTACCCCAAGGCGCATAAAACCCGATCTCCCCGGCACGAGGGGTCACTGCGGCGGGGGCGCCGTCACGGGTCAGCGGGCGGGGCAGGGTAGCGACCTTTTCCGTTGCCGCGTAATCGGTCAGCGTCAGGTCGAGCGGAAGTTGCGCGAGGAAATCGCGGGCCGAGGGGGTGTCCGAAATCTGCGCGGTCCATTTATGGGGCCCGGCATCGATCTCGATCGTCGTCATTTTTCGTACCTCGCTCGCGCTGGTTTTGCTGGAGTTCACCGTGTTGGTCGCCGTCGCGTTCGCGGCGGGTTGGCCACATGCCGCCAGCAGCGCCAGCAGACAAATAAGAGGCCGTCCGGCCGCAATAGTGGGCATCGTCATCCTCCCGTCACGCTCATGTGGCGCGTTGTGGCCGGAGCAGCGCCTGCGCCGATCCGGAAGTCGTGGCGGCGCGGCTTGGTGGCCAGCGCATCGGCGATAGCCGCATCGAGCGCGGGGATGTCCCCGTCGCGCAGCGCCGCCTTGAGATCGTGCGAATCGTCCTGGCCTAGACACGTGTACAGCTTGCCCTCGGTCGTCAGCCGCACCCGGTTGCAGCCGTCGCAGAAATTTGCCGTCAACGGCGAGATGAAGCCGATCCGTGTCGTGCTGTCGTCGACCCGCCAGTAGCGCGCGGGACCGCCGGTGCTGACCAAATCGCGTTCAAGCCGGAAGTGCGCGTTCAACTGCGCTTGCACGCCGGTCAGCGGCAGGAACCGGTCGGTACGATCCTCGCCGACGTCGCCCAGCGGCATGGTCTCGATCAGCGTCAGGTCATGGCCCTCCGCGATGCACCAGGCGAGCATTGGCGCGATCTCGTCTTCGTTGAAGTCCTTCAACGCGACCATGTTGATCTTGACCGCCAGACCTGCAGCGCGAGCCGCGGCGATACCCGCCATCACGCGGCGGAGATCGCCGGTGCGCGTGATGAAGCGGAAGCGATCGGGATCGCGGGTATCGAGGCTGATGTTGATGCGACGTATGCCGGCTATTGCCAGGCCGGCTGCATGCGTGTCGAGCCGCGTTGCGTTGGTTGTCATCGTCAGTTCGTCGAGCGCACCGCCCACATGACGACCGAGACGGTGAACCAGATCGATCACATCGCGGCGAACGAGCGGCTCACCGCCCGAAAGCCGGACCTTCCGCACGCCACGTGCAATGAAGCGCTCCGTGATGATGGCGAGCTCGTCCAGCGTCGCGAGCTTCGATCGCGGCAAGAATGTCATATGTTCCGCCATGCAATAGCGGCAGCGCAGGTCGCAGCGATCGGTGACCGAGACGCGCAGATACCGTATCGTTCGGCCATGACCGTCGACCAGCGGCGCGTTGGCCAGCGTGTTCGTGGTGGCCATAATCAGTCGGTCGCCGGTTGTGTCGCATGATGCGTCATGATCGTGTCCTCGCCCGGCATCTGTGCCGACAATCGAAATAATCACCGTTTCGAACGTGGACAACGCGGCTGCGCGTTGATGACGTGATGAGCGGCGTTCAGCTTGTATCCGGCTCATCCGGGCGTTGAGCAACCGCCATGCCGCGATCGCCCGGCTGGCTCGTATATGGTCCGATCCCATGATTTGGCACGTCGATCACTCGGCGGTCGCAACGAAGGTATTTCCTTGCAGAGCGAACCCCATGCGCAAGCCGAGAGCGATACGCTCCCCGTCGGCGCGCTCGTTCTGCTGGCCCTGACCGGGTTCACCGCGATCGTGACCGAGACGCTACCGGCTGGCCTTCTGCCCCAGGTCGCCGATGATCTGTCCATTTCGCGTGCACTCGCGGGACAAATGGTAACGGTATACGCCGTGGGGTCGGTGGTGGCAGCCATCCCGCTCGTCAGTTTCACGCAAAGCTATGCGCGCAAACCGCTGTTACTCGCGGCGATCGTCGGCCTGCTCGTGTTCGATGTCGTGACGGCCTTGTCGCACAGCTATGCGATGACTCTCGTCGCGCGGTTCGCGGCAGGCGTTGCGGCCGGGCTCGGCTGGGGCATCCTTGGGGGCTATGCCCGCCGGCTCGTCATCGATCGGTTGAAGGGGCGGGCGCTCGCGCTGGCGATGATCGGCACGCCGCTGGCGCTGTCGGTCGGCGTGCCGCTGGGCACGTTCGCGGGCGGTGTGATCGGCTGGCGAACCGCCTTCCTCGTGCTGGCCGCGCAGGCGCTGTGCCTCGCCGGCGCAGTCGCGTGGAAAATGCCTGACAGCGCCGGGCAACCGCGTGAGCGCAAGCTTTCCAACCTCACCGTGCTGCGGATGCCGGGCGTCGCGATGATCCTTGCCACCGCATTTGCATGGGTGACCGCGCACTACATCCTCTACACCTATGTCGCGCCCTATGCGGAATGGGCGGGCGACGGTGACCGGGTCAGCCTGCTGCTGCTGGTGTTCGGCTGCGCGGCACTGGCGGGGATCTGGATCGCCGGCGCCGCGGTGGACGGCCATTTGCGCCTACACGTCTTGGCCAGCCTCGCGGTGTTCGCTGGCGCGACGGCGGTGCTCGGCTTCCTCCCGCACACCGAGGGCGTGATCCTGGTCGGTGTCATCTTCTGGGGGCTGACATTCGGTGGCGCTGCGACCTCGGTACAGACGGCTGCTTCCGATGCGGCGGGCGAGGGCGTCGATATCGTCGGGGCGATGCTGACCACGGTCTGGAACGTGAGCATCGCGTGCGGCGGCGCGATCGGTGCGCTGATCTATCGCAGCGTGGGCATTCAGGCGTTCTTCCCGACGATGCTGGTCCTGCTGAGCGCCGGCTTCGTAGTCGCCTACGCCTCGTCGGCCAGCGGGTTCCGGCCGGGTGCTCGCACCGCGCGCTGAGAAGGCTCAGCGCTCGATCGTGCGGGCACGGAAGACGGTTGCGTTGCCGCCCTGTTCGCCGTCGCTCGTTACGATCGCCATGTCGCGCGTGCCGGGGCGGATCGCCATGCTCGTCAGGTTCAGGTTCCGCCCGGCATCGCGATCCGGCAGCAGGATCTGCCCGATCGGAATCCCCGAGGGCGAGAAGACCAGGATGCGACCCTGACCGTACATCGCCACGTAAAGCTGGCCCATGCCATCGATACGCATCGAATCCGGCGCCGGGCCGGTGAAATGATAGGCTGTCGTCGCGCCAAAGGGGGCCGGCGTCGTAGCGTCCTTAAGGGTGATCCGGTACAGGCGACCCAGCGCAAACTCGCCGACCCACAACTGCTTGCCGTCCGGGCTGAGCGCGATGCCGTTTGCGATGGCCAGATTGCGTATCACCGGCTTGGGTGGCGCACCGTCCGGGCCGACATACCAGACGCCGCCGGTGGCCTTGCCGATCGATCCGCGCGCGTCGCTAAAATAGAAGCCGCCCTTCGCATCGAAGGTAACGTCGTTCGGCGCGAACCCGGCTCTTTCCGGCACGATCGTGCGTCGTTGCGTACCATCGAGCAACACAGAGATCACGGCGCCCCCACCCGTCGTATTGGCGGCGGCGATGTAGAGCCGGCTATCAGGGCCAAGTGCCATCCCACCGGGCTTGAGCCTCTCCAACCGGAATGCCTCCGCGATACGACCGCGAACGTCCAGCCGCATAACGCGCCTTCCTTGGACATCGGAAAACAGAAGGTCGCCGCCGGGCAGGAAGACCGGCCCTTCCAGGTCTTTCCTTACGCCTTGAACCGGCACCGGGCGATCCGCCACGATCGCGAGAAGAACGCGCTCGCTGGGCGGGATCGGCACCACGCTGCCGGGCGGCGCGCCCGTCACCGCAGCCGCCACAGCCAAAACGCCGTGGCAGAGCACAGGCGTCATGCGATCTCTGGCAGTCCGGCGAGATGCTTCTCGAGCGTCACCGGATAGTCTCGCACTCGCACGCCGGTCGCGTTGTACACCGCGTTAGCGATCGCTGGCGCTACGCCTGTAAGGCCCAGTTCGCCGACGCCCTTTGCCTTCAGCGGCGACATGGTCGCGTCGACCTCGTTGATGAAGTGCGCTTCGAGATGCGGCACATCGGCGTGAACCGGCACTTCGTAACCCGCGAGATCGTGATTGACGAAGAACCCGAAGCGGGTGTCGACCGCCATCTCTTCCATCAGCGCGGCACCGATACCCATCGTCATGCCGCCGATCACCTGGCTGCGCGCGGTAGTAGGATTGAGGATTCGCCCGGCTGCGCAAACCGCGAGCATGCGGCGGACACGGACCGCGCCGGTATAGGCGTCGACAGCGACCTCGGCGAAGTGAGCGCCGACGGTCTGCTGAGCATATTGCTTGCTCAGATCACCATATTCCATCGCGTCCTCGGCAACGATCTCGCCGTCCTTCGCTGCATCGGCGAGCGCGACCGAACGGCCTGCCGAACTGACGCGGCCGTCCGCGAACGTCACGTCGGTCGTGTTGAAGCCCACCCGCTGCGCCACCAGGTCGCGCAGCGTGGCGCAGGCTGCGTAAACGCCGGCCGTGGTCGACGCCGCGCCCGCCTGACCGCCCGAGCCGGGTGTCTCGGGGAAGGTCGAGTCCCCGAGCTTCGCGGTCACTCGGTCTAGGGAAACGCCCATCATTTCGGCAGCGGTCTGTGCGACGATCGTGTAGCTGCCCTGGCCGATGTCGGTCATGTCGGTCTCGACCGTGACGCGACCGTCCTTGCCCAGCCGCACGCGCGCGCCCGCCTTCATGATCGGCGCGCCGCGGATCGCGCTGGCCATGCCCATGCCGATCAGCCACTTCCCCTCGCGCCGGCTGCCGGGTTTCGCGACCCGCGCATTCCAACCGAACCGCTCGGCGCCCTCCTGCAGGCACTGCACGAACGGCCGGGTCGAAAAACGCCGCTCGGGCTTTTCGGGATCGACCTGCGTATCGTTGGCGATCCGCAGCGCGACCGGATCCATGCCGAGCTTGTCGGCCAATTCGTCCATCGCGACCTCGAGTGCCATCATCCCCGGCGCCTCGCCGGGCGCACGCATAGCGTTGCCCTCCGCGAGATCGAGGGGGGCGAGATAGCGACGCAGTAGTCGGCTCTCGCCAGCGTACATCAGCCGCGTGGGCAGGGTGGTGGGCTCGGTACGGCCACCCGCCAGGTTACCCGACCAGCTGTCGTGACCGATCGCGACCAGCTTGCCGTTCTTCCCAGCACCCAGCCGGACCCGCTGGATCGTCTTCGGACGATGGATCGTGTTATTGAACATCAGCGGGCGTTGCAAAACCACCTTGACCGCACGCCCCGATACGCGGGCAGCGAGCGCAGCAAGCGCGAGATCGCTCTGCGTCGTGCCCTTGCCGCCAAAGCCGCCGCCGATAAAGGCGGAATGCAGACGTATGTTTTCCTTTGGCGTACCGATGATCAGGCCCAAATCGCGACAGCCCCAGTTCATCGCTTGAATAGACGTCCAGCAGGTCAGCTTGTCGCCATCCCACCGCGCGATGGATGCGTGGGGCTCCATCATCGCATGCGCCTGATCGGGAACGGTGTAGGTTTCGTCGACCTTGACCGGCGCGCGGGCGAACGCGGTCGCGAACGCCCCGACCGATACCTCGGTAGGACCGCCAAACGCTTCCTTCGACGCGATCGGGGACGATGGTTTCTCCGCCGCCAGATCGAAGCGCCCGTTCCCTCGAGCATAGGACACGCGGATCAACCCCGCCGCAGCGCGCGCCTGCTCGAAGGTATCGGCGACGACAACCGCGACCGCCTGGTGATAATGATCGACCATCGGCCCCGCTAGGACGCGCTGGACGTAGAATTCGCCCTTGCCGATCGGGCCCGAATTCTCGTGCGTGACGATCGCGCTGACGCCGGGTGCGGCGCGGGCAGCTGCCGTGTCGATGCGCTCGATCAGGCCCTTGCCGATCGCCGCGCCGAGGATGTAACCATGGGCCACATCGGGCGCGACGTCGTGATGTTCGGCCGCATAGAGCGCGGTGCCGGTAGTTTTCAGCGGACCTTCGACGCGAGGATGGGCGCGCCCGACGACCTTCAACTGGTCGATCGGCGTCGTGCCTGCGGGCGTGTCGAACTTCATGCAGCGGTCTCCAGAGCGGCCAGGAAGCGGTCGTGCGTCATCGGGATCGAAAACATGGGGAAGGTCTTCGAGACCGCGGCGTCCTGTTCCTCAGGGCTTAGCGTCGCGGTGCAATCGGTCAGCGTAACCACGCGGAAACCGCGCTCATAGGCCGAGCGCATCGTCGATTCGACGCAGCAATTGGTGAGGAAACCGGCGATCGCCAGATCGGTAATGCCGCGCTGACGCAGGACGAAATCGATATTGGTGCTCGCGAAGCAGTCGAGGCCGCGCTTACCCTCGACCACGATGTCGCCCTCGGCCGGTGCCATCGCATCGGCGATCGCCGCGCCCCAGCTGTCTTTCCGGAATGCGTTCGCCTGCTTGATACCGGCCAGGATACCATAAGGGTCGGACGGCATTTCCGGATAGCCCTCCGCAAAGGTGATCGGCGCGTGCATCACGGTCACGCCCTGCGCGCGCGCCTGTTCCACAACCGTCCGGCTATGCGCCAGCATGTCGGTGTCGGCCATCACCGCCTTCACCGCATCATGCTGTACGCCGCCTTCGCTCACGAAGTCGTTCTGGTACTCGATCAGCAACAGGGCGGTCTTTTCGGGTATCATCATCTTGTCTCCCATTCGCCCTGGATCACACGCGACCGGTGCGGCGTGGCTCACGCCACCGCCGGCAACCGATCGAAATGCTTGTCGAGGGTCAGTGGATAATCGCGAAGGCGGACGCCCGTCGCGTTGTACATCGCGTTCGCGACCGCCGCGCCGACGCCGCACAGGCCAAGCTCGCCGATGCCCTTGGCCTTCATCGGATTGGCCTTGTCGTCGGCCTCCTCGAGGAAGATCACGTCCTGATGCGGAATGTCGGCGTGGACCGGCACCTCGTAACTGGCCAGGTCATGGTTGACGAAGAAGCCGAAGCGCTTGTCGACCGCCAGTTCCTCCATCAACGCGCTGCCGACACCCATCGTCATCGCGCCGATCACCTGGCTGCGCGCCGATGTCGGATTGATGATCCGCCCGGATGCGCAGACCGCCAGCATGCGGCGCAAGCGGGTCGCGCCAGTATAGCTATCGACGCCGACCTCGACGAAGTGCGCGCCAAAGGTGGACAGCTGCCAGCTCTTGTCGAGATCGCCATATTCGATCTTGTCCTCGGCAACCAACTCGCCTGCGGAGGCGGCTCGGCGAAGGTCGGCCGAGCGATTGCCGCTAGTGACCTTGCCGCCGTCGAACACCGCATCGGCCGAAGTATAGCCGAGGCGCTGGGCGACCGCCTCGCGCAGCTTGACGCACGCCGCATAGACGCCCGCCGTCACGTTGGCGGCGCCGAACTGGCCGCCCGACCCGGCCGAGACCGGGAATGCCGAGTTGCCGAGCTTCACCATGACGGCTTCGATCGGAACGCCCATCATCTCCGCCGCGGTCTGCGCGATGATCGTGTAGCTGCCGGTGCCGATGTCGGTCATGTCGGTCTCGACGGTGACGATGCCGTCCTTGCCGAGCCGGACGCGGGCACCCGACGTCATGTTCATGTGGTTGCGGAACGCGGATGCCACGCCCATCCCGACCAGCCAGCGCCCGTCGCGGACCTGGCCGGGCTGCGCGTTGCGACGCGACCAGCCGAACTGCTGCGCGCCCTCGGTCAGGCAACGCACCAGCTCACGCTGCGAGAAACGCCGCTTGGGGTCCTTCGGATCGACCTGCGTGTCGTTCTTCACGCGGAAGGCGATCGGATCCATGCGGAGCTTTTCCGCCATCTCGTCCATTGCGATCTCGAGCGCCATCAGGCCCGGCGCTTCACCCGGTGCGCGCATCGCGTTGCCCTCCGGAAGATCGAGCACCGCGAGCCGCATCGACGTCAGGCGGTTCGCGCCGGCATAGAGCAGGTTCGTCTGCAGCACCGCGGCTTCCGGGCTGCCGTTCGGCTGGTCGCCCGAGCCGCTCTCGTGTGCGATCGCGGTGATCGTGCCGTCCTTGGCCGCGCCGATGCGGATGCGCTGGCGCGTCGCCGGCCGATGCGTCGTGTTGTTGGCCATGAACGGCCGGCTCATCGCCAGCTTGACCGGACGCCCTGCTGCCTTTGCACCGAGCGCCGCCAATACCGCATCGCTGCGCAGGAACAGTTTCCCGCCAAAGCCGCCGCCGACATAGGGCGAAAGAAAGGTGACCTTCTCCTTCGGCATGTTCAGCGTGGTGGCGAGATCGGTGCGTCCCCAGTCGATCATCTGGTTCGACGTCCACACCGTCAGCGCATCGCCATCCCACGCGGCGATCGAAGCAAACGGCTCCATCATCGCGTGGCTGTGATCCGGCGTGGTATACTCGGCGTCGAGCTTGACCGGCGCCGATGCGAAGGCGGTTTCGAACGTGCCGACCCGGTCTTCGCCCTTGCCGGGCTTGTCAGCGTCGGTCAGCGGGGCCGTCTTCAACGCCGCATCCAGATCGAACCGGCCCTTGCCGCGCGCATAATCGACGCGGACCAAGCCCGCCGCGGCGCGCGCCTGCTCGAACGTCTCGGCGACGACGATGGCGACGGCCTGGTGATAATGATCGACGTCCGGCCCGGCGAGCAGCTTGACGGTGTTGAACTTGCCCTTGCCGAGCTTGCCCACGTCCGCGGCGGTGACGATCGCGATTACGCCGGGTGCAGCCTTCGCCGCGACCGTGTCGATCGCGTTGATGCGGCCCTTGGCGACGGCGGCGCCAACGGCGTAACCATAAGCGGCGTTCTCAACCTCGCGGTGATGCTCATACGCATAGGGCGCCAGCCCGGTCGTCTTGAGCGGGCCGTCGATCCGGGTATGCGCGCGCCCGACGACCTTCATCCGGTCGATCGGGTTGGAGACGGCGGGTGTTTCGAACTTCATGGGTTTATGCCTTCGCTTCGGCGATGACCGAGGCCAGGGCGCGGGTGGCAAGCGGGAGCTTGAACGCGTTGTCCTTGGTCGGCGTCGCGCCCTGGAACGCGCGTGCGGTCACCGCGGCGGCACCGCGTGGCAGCAGCGCATCCGCCGCCTCGACACGCCACGGACGGGGGGCCACGCCGCCGAACGCGACGCGCCCGGTACCGTCCGGCTGGATCACCGCGGCCACCGACACCAGCGCATAGGCATAGGACGCACGATCGCGCACCTTCTCGTAGAAATGCTTGCCACCGAGCGGCTTCGGCAACGTCACCGCGGTGATCAGCTCGCCCTGCTTCAGCACGGTGTCCTGCTGGGGCATGTCACCCCATAGCCGGTGAAAGTCGGCGATCGGGATCGACCGGCGCTGACCGGTCGCGTCGACCGTTTCGACCACCGCGTCGAGCACGCGCATCGCCACGGCCATGTCGCCGGGGAACGTCGCGATGCAGCTGTCGCTGACGCCGATGACGCCCAACTGGCGCGAATAGCCGCCGATCGCGGCGCAGCCGGAACCCGGCTTGCGCTTATTGCACGCCATGTTGGTGTCGTAGAAATACGGGCACCGCGTGCGCTGGAGCAGGTTGCCCGCAGTCGACGCCTTGTTACGCAACTGGCCGGACGCGCCTGCGACGATCGCACGGGTCAGCACGCCATAGTCTCGGCGGATCCGCTCGTCGGCGGCGAGGTTGGTGTTCGTCACCAGCGCGCCGATGCGAAGCCCGCCGTCACGCGTTGGCTCGATCTTGTCGAAACCAAGATCCTGCACGTCGACGAGATGCGTCGGCGTCTCGACCTCGATCTTCATCAGGTCGAGCAGGTTGGTCCCGCCGGCGATGAACTTGGCGGCCGGGTTGCCCGCGACCGCGCGCGCGGCGGCACTCGCATCCTTCGCGCGCTCATAGGTGAAAGCTCTCATGCTTTTGCTCCCGCGACTTCGGCCATGGCCTCTGCGATGTTGGAATAGGCACCGCAGCGGCAGATGTTGCCGCTCATGCGCTCGCGCATCTCGACGTTCGTCGCGGTCGGCTTGGTCATCAGGTCGTCCTGCGCATGACTGGGAACACCGCGCTTGATCTCGTCGAGGACCGCGACGGCCGAGCAGATCTGCCCCGGCGTGCAATAGCCGCACTGATAGCCGTCATGCTTGATGAAGGCCGCCTGCATCGGGTGCAGCTTGTCCGGCGTGCCGAGGCCCTCGATCGTCGTGATCTCGTCGCCTTCGTGCATCACCGCGAGGCTCAGGCAGGAATTGATGCGGACCCCGTCGACCATCACGGTGCAGGCGCCGCACTGACCATGATCGCAGCCCTTCTTGGTCCCCGTCAGATGCAGGTGTTCGCGCAGCGCGTCGAGCAGGGTCGTGCGCGGATCGAGGCTGAGCTCGCGCTTCTCGCCATTGACCTTGAACCGTACCGGCATCGTTGGCGCGGCCTCCGCCTTGGGCGGCGGCGTGGCGGCGGCACCGGCCGGAGATGCGACGATCACGGCGGTCGCCGCGCTGCCCGCGAGCAGCCCGCGCCGCGAAAATTCCACTTCAGATACGCTGGGCATGGGCTTGGTCTTCCTTCCTGTCGAACCGCGCGTCCGCGGTAAGGGTCTGATCTACATCAAAGATTGTCGAGGACTGTAACGCATCGGAACCGTGTTCGGAGCGTGCATGATATTCAATGGAACCGTGAGAATGACTCATTGCGAACGATGCTTCACGACGCTCGTTCGATGCCGTCGCAGCCTCGAAGGCCTGAACTACCTGCGCCATGATCGAGAGTGCCAAAGTCTGGGGATCGCGTGTCGCCTTAATCAGGCCTACGGGGCCGATGACCCTTGCAATATCACTCGGACTTGCGCCCGCTTCCAGGAGGCGCCGCTGGCGTTCGAGATGCGTGCGCATGCTGCCCATCGCCCCGACGAAGAACGGGCGCTGCTCCAGAACCTGGAGCAGCAGCGGCGTTTCCCAGTCGTGATCGTGGAACAGCGTCACGACGGCCGTCCATGAGTCGACCATCAAACCGTCCACGCGGCCGACGAAGCGGAGACGTTCTGCAGACATACCCTTCTCTCGTGCTTCCTCGACCAGGGAAACTTGTGGGCTCAAAAGCATGACGTCGGCGCCGTAGGCACGGGCAATGTCGCGCATCGCCGCGGGTTCCGCACCATGTCCCATCACGAGCAGTCGCAGGACCGGATCGTGCCGAACGATGACGGCAGTATCGCGCCTGTGTGTGCGATCGTCTTTGTCCGAACGGGCAGCAACCAGACCGCCGTCCACGGTGAGTTGGAGCGTGAGCGGGTCGCGCCTTTCCAGAACGGCAATGGCGCAATCAATTTGCCGTCGATCCGGCACTGGCGTGAACAACAGGTCGATGCCCCCGCCGCAGGGCAGCCGAATGTCGATATAGCGTGAGCCGTCACCGTAGCGCACGTGGCGCGCACGTCCATCGGTAAGGACCTCCTGCGCCTCGGCGATCACCGCGGCTTCGACGCATCCGCCGGAAAACGATCCGATCGACCGTCCGCTTTCGGCGACCGCCATGTGCTCGCCCGGCGCGCGCGCCGCGCTGCCGGTGACGTCGGTCAGCGTCACCAGCGCCGCCGGCTCCCCGCGCTCGGCACAGTCGCGCAGGAAGCGCAGGATCGTCAACGCCTGCCTCATGCAGCCACGGCCTGGGCATGCCCAGCCGCGCCGCGGTGTGCGCGGCCCATCGCCAGGGCGGCCACTGCGGCCACTGCCAGGAGGCCGGCGCTGGCGAGAAACTCGGCGCGCGGTCCGGCCGAATCGAAGACGATGCCTCCCATCGTCGCGCCGACTGTAATGGCGAGCTGAACGATCGCCACCATAAGCCCGCCACCGGCTTCGGCCTCGTCGGGCACGGTCCGCGCCAGCCAGGTCCACCATGCCACCGGAGCGGACGTGCCCGCAAAACCCCAGGCCGCAAGAAGGATCCCGACCGCGACGACCGACGTCCCAACGACCGTCAGCGCCACCGCCGTGGCCGCCATGAAAGCGGGCAACGCGGCGAGCGTGAGGAACAGCCCCGCGTTCAGCACGCGGCCGATGAGGACTGTACCGATGAACCCGGATACGCCGAGGATCAGCAGCATGATCGACAGCATCCTTGGCGAGACGAGCGTCACCTGCTCGAGGAACGGGCGAAGATAGGTGAACAGCGAAAACTGACCGACGAACAGCATGGCGACGGTCAGCAGGCCTAGCACCACGGGCGGACGACGGAGCAGCGCGAACATGCCGCGGGCGCTCTGCGGTTTGGCTACACGCAGGCTCGGCAGCGTGACAGCCTGCCAGATCACCGCGGCGACCGCGACGGGGACCACACAGAAAAATGCTCCGCGCCACCCGATCAGGCTCCCGACGAAGCTGCCCAGCGGTGCCGCAAGCACGGTGGCGAGCGCGTTGCCGCCACTGATGACCGCGAGCGCCTTCGGGACCGACTGGCTCGGCACCAGTCGCATCGCGACGGCGGCGGACATGGACCAGAACCCGCCAATTGCCACACCCAACAGCGCACGCCCGGCCATGAACACCAGGTAGGTCGGCGCGAAGGCGACGATGGCGCCGGACAGCACCAGCATGCTGGTCAGGACGAGCAGCACGATCCGGCGGTCCGTCCTGCCCAGAACGGCAGACAGCGACAGGCTGGTGATGACCGCGAACAATCCGGATACGGCGATCGCCTGTCCGGCCTTTCCCTCGCTGAGGTTCAGCGTCTGAGCGATCGGGCTGAGCAGGCTGACGGGCATGAACTCGGACGCGACGAGCACGAAACTGCACAGCGCCATTGCGTACACCGCGCCCCAGCGGGCGGGCCGTTCGTTGATGCGCGCGGCATCGGTTTTCGCAACCGCCGCGATGGGACTTGCCATGATGGCTCTCCTGAGTGTGTCATATGCGCCCGGACCCGTCATCGAGGGGGATCGCGACGGAGCCGGGCGCTCGCGCCGTGCCGGTTCGGGGACGAACGGTAGGCTGCGAAGACCAGTAATTTAGGGGAGGTCGATCAAGCGGACAATTCAGCCAGACGTTAACGCCTCGGTGAGCGCAGCTCATGCACGCGCCCGCAAAACCCTAAGTCGTCAGGGCTGGCGTGACCCGATACCGAAGCCAGACGATCCCGCCGTCCATGACTTCGTGACTGATCAAAGCCAGGGTATCGATCGACAACCGGGCCGGCGCCGACGCCCCGGAGCCATCGAAAACGGCAGGAGCGCCCGATGCGCCGTCGATCGCGGGAACGAGCATCAGGCTGATCTCGTCGATGAGGCCGGCACGAAGGAAGCCGCCGTTGAGGTGACCGCCGCCCTCTATCAGCAAGCGGTCGATACCGAGTTCGGTACTTAGAACTGCTAGAACCTCGTGCGGGTCCAGATGGGTCTCGCCAGCAAAGATGTAGCCAACGCCGTCCTCCCTTAATCCCGCGAGATGCGCGTCGGATACGGCCTTGGTCAGGACGACGACGATCGGATCGTCGCCGACGTCGCTGCGTCCCCAGGCAATCTTGCCTTGGGCATCCAGAACGATGCCATACGCCTCCGCATCGGTCCTGGGCAGCCACGCCCTCCGGGGAAACTTTGCTTCAGGACGCTCGGGGTATACTTCTCGCTTGGCAAATTCCTGGCCGGTGACACGCCCGACGATCCACGATCCGCCGCCAAGCCGGTCATGCAGTTCCTCGTACATCTCGTGCGAATGCGCGCCGCGTGGCGTCCAGCGTTCGGGCAGGATCCTGCCATCGATGCTGCTGGCCATGTGACAGATGATATGCGGCTTCATGTGCGGGAATCCTGGCGCTGACCTCTGATCTATTTGCACAAAACGACAGCGCTGGCCTGCCGGCCCAATGAGGCTCCTACATTGGATCGGTGAAGGGATTTCATGGAAGCGGCACCGATCGGCTGCGTTCTTGACCATGTCCGCGGCGACCAAGCCGCCTCAGCGTCAAGGAAAACATCATGACCGACCAGAGCCAGAGCTACGCAGGCAAGATCGCCTTCATCACCGGCGCCGCCAACGGCATCGGATGCACCACCGCCATCGCCTTCGCCCGGGCCGGTGCCCATGTTGCCGTCGTCGATCTGAACAGTGACGGCGTTGCCGGGGTCGTCGCGGCGATCGAAGCGGCGGGGGGCAGCGCCATCGGCATCACCTGCGACGTCTCGAAGAAGGAGGACGTCCGAGCCGCGCTTGACAAGACCGTCGAGGCCTTTGGCGGGATCGACATCGCCTTCAATAATGCGGGCATTGAGCAGCAACAGATCCCGCTGGCGGACCTCAGCGAGGAGGCTTTCGACCGCATGACCGCGATCGATCTGCGCGGTGTGTTCCTGTGCATGAAGTATCAGATCCCGCTGATGCAGAAGCGCGGCGGCGGCGTGATCGTCAACACCTCGTCGGGCGCCGGCGTCGTCGGTATCGCGGGGCAGGCCGGGTACGTCGCGGTCAAGCATGGCGTGATCGGCCTCAGCAAGTCGGCCGCGCTCGAATATATCGGCGACAATATCCGCGTGAACGTCATCTGCCCCGGCATCATCGAAACGCCGATGATCATGGACCGGGTGTCGGGCGGTACCGAGGAAGGCCAGAAGAAGATGGCCGCGCAAGAGCCGATCGGCCGCTTAGGCAAGCCCGAGGAGATCGCCGCTGCCGTCCTCTACATGTGCTCGGACGCCGCGGCCTTCATGGTCGGCCATGCGCTGGTCGTCGATGGGGGCCAGACCGTCGGTCTCAGCGGCTGACTTTACCCCCGACCAGATGTCGCTGCGGCGGATCGTCGGTCAGAAGCGAGGATGCGGTCGCCATCCTCGCTTGGGCTAGCCGTTGATTGGTATGTGAGCGGATTTCATCCCGTCGATGAAGGGCCCGCCGATTGTCTAGGCTAGCCCTTTCCTGGAAAGCAGGTGTCACGACGATCGGCGCGCTTCGTCCCGCTGGGTGAAGAGTCGCCGATACCGTCGGCCTATCAAAATGCGAGGTCATCATGAGCAAGGTCTGGTTTATCACGGGAGCCGGTAGCGGTTTGGGCGCCGGCACCGCTCGCGCGGCCCTCCAGAATGGCGACCGGGTTATCGCAGCAGGTCGAAACGTCGCGAAAATCAACGATGCCCTTCGCGAGTACGCCGGCGACACCCTCCTCGTCACCGCGCTCGACGTGACGAACCCCGCTGAGGTTCTAGCCTCCGTCGACCGGGGCATCGCCGAATTCGGTGCGGTCGACGTGCTGCTCAACAATGC
This sequence comes from Bacillus sp. 2B10, assembly GCA_003946805.1. Classification (GTDB taxonomy): domain Bacteria; phylum Pseudomonadota; class Alphaproteobacteria; order Sphingomonadales; family Sphingomonadaceae; genus Sphingomonas. Next base: position 108,680 of record RPSH01000009.1, read on the forward strand.
CGGCGGCGGTGTGTTCGGGAATTTCGAGGAACTCGACTGGGCCGACATCGAGTGGCAGTACCGCGTCAACGTTTTCGGCGTGATGCACGTGCTGCGCGCGGTTCTGCCGGTCATGCGGCGCCAGCGGTGCGGGACGATCCTGAACATCAGCTCGGGCGGCGGTATCCAGGGTTTCGCGCAGAGCACCGCGTACGGCGCGACCAAGTTCGCCGTCGAGGGGCTGACCCTCGCGCTGGCACAGGAGGTCGAGCAATTCGGCATCAGGACCGTGCTCGTCGAACCGGGCATGTTCCGGACCGACCTGCTGAGCGAGGCGTCCGTGCGCTATACTGCGCCGAGTATCGACGACTATTCGCATTTGATTCCCGCTCGTGACGCCTGGGCGCCCGTCAATGGAACGCAGGCGGGTGATCCGGCCAAGTTCGGGAAAGTCATGGTGCAGGTCGCAGGCATGGCGGAACCTCCGCGGATCCTCGCAGTCGGCAAGGACGTGCTCGGCATCATCGAGACGATGACCGCCGAGCGCCGGCAGCAGGCCGCGAAGTTCGCGCAGCTGTCGAGCTCGACCGACTTCGACGCTGCGCACTGATTGCGTGTTGGCCGACCCATGCTTCCTTTCAGGTCGGCCAACAGGCCGCAGGCCAGCCGAACGATGACCGGGATCAATTTCTCCTGTACGTCCTGCGGTCGTTGCTGCCACGATTTGCGCCTGACGCTCAGCGTCGCGGAGGCGATACAGTGGTTGCATCGCGGCGGTGAGGTCCAGGTCCTCTGCCATGCGGCGGCGGATCTGGACGACCTCAGCCCGGTCGTCGCGTACAGGAGTGCACGAAGTTTTCCGGCACGAAGCGGCGGATTGGCGATCCGCGTACAGGTCATCCTGACCGCGCAATTCGACGGCGCGTGTCCTAACCTCTTGCCGGACATGCGGTGCGGTATCTACGGCGCACGGCCCAACACCTGCCGGATCTATCCTGCGGAGATCATCCCGGGCCTGGCATTGAAAAGCGACCGCAAATTATGCCCGCCCGAAGCATGGGATGATCGCCAACCTGGGTATCTCTCGGCAGACGGACGCCTCCTGGACGTCGTGACCGACACGGCGATCGTTGCTGCCCGTGCAGCCGGACTGGCCGAGGTCGGTATGCGTCGGGCATTGGCGACTGCACTCGGTATGAAGATCGCCGCGTTGGAAAACGAAGGGTTCGCGGTCTGGAGCATCCCGTCCGACTCGTTGCTCCATAGTCTTCGCGACGCCGTGCAGGAAGCGCATGATCCGAGCAAAGACACGCCATCACCGGATTGGCTGTTCGTATCCCCGCGTCCCGAAACGCTGGCGTTGATCACCGCAGCGGGGGCGAATGCGGTGTCCTCTGCGAACCACGATCAGGTCGCATATCTTCCACTATACTGAGTCCAGTGACGATTGGACTTGCCCCGCTTAAGTGGAAAGGCATTTGCTCAGCGTGACACGGTTCGTTCGAACTGCGCTGGGCTGGTGTAATCAAGCGCGGAGTGGCGCCGGACGGGATTGTAGAAGCCGTCGATATAGCGGGCAATGGCCGTTGCGGCCTCGGCAGGTGTGTAGAAGACCGTTCGCCAGACGAGTTCGGATTTGATGGTCTTGAAGAACGTCTCGACCATGGCATTGTCCTAGCAATTTCCCTTTCCCGACATGGAGATGCGGATGCCGTGACGGCGCAGCTCTGCTTGGTACTCCACGGAACAATATTGGGCCGCGGTCCGAATGATGGATGAGCCCTTCGGGCGGACGCCGCATGAAGAGGGCCTTACGCAGGGCCGCGAGCGCCAGGTCGCGGTGGAGGCGGTCACCCACGGCCCAGCCAACGACGCGGCGAGAGAAGAAGTCGATGACCACGGCCAGATAGAGCCATCCTTCGTGTCCAGACGTACGAGATGTCCACGCCCCACTTCTGGTTGGGTGCAGCCGCGGTGAAATCCTGGTCGATGATGTTCGGCGCGACCGGCCAGGCGTGCTCGCTGTCGGTGGTTCGCCTGAACCGCCGCTTCTGCCGGCCGCGCAGGCCGTTCTCGCGCATCAGCCGCGCCGTGCGTCGGTGCCCGATGGCGAAGCCGTCATCCTGCAATTCGCGCGTCATGCGCGGACGGTCATAGGTGCCGTTCGACAGCGCGAATGCCGAGCGGACATGCGCCAGCATCACCATGTCATCACGCTGGCGCCGGCTGGCGGGTCGGTCCTTCCAAGCGAAATAGCCGCTCTGGCTGACGCCGAGCACGCGGCAAAGACGGTGGACCGGGAAATCCTGTTTCGCCCGATCAATGAGCTGGAAGCTCATCGATTTCCCTCCCGGGCGAAAAAAGCGGTCGCCCGCTTCAATATGTCACGCTCCTGCCGGAGGATTTCGTTCTCCCGCCGAAGGCGTTTCAACTCGGCAGCCATATCTGCCTGCGGCGCTTTATCGGGTATCTCCGCCAGACGATCACGGCTGCGGCTGATCCAGCGCACCAGCGTCGATAACCCGACGTCCAGATCCTCCGCTATCTCCCGTTGCGTGCGACCGCTGGTCGTCACCAGTCGTACCGCTTCGTTCTCAAATTCCTTCGTGAACCGTCGCTGCTTCGTCATCGAGTTCGCCTTTCACCTCAGGGGAACTCTCCACTTTTTCGGGGCAAGTCCAGAAGGGGGCAGCTCAAGTTTTCGGTCGGGCTCTCATTTCGCCTTCGATCCTAACCGAACCCAGATTGGCCATTCTCTGGACTGCGAAGCGATTGACTGCCGCGAAATAACAGATACAAAATTCACGCTTCGAAAGGTCGAGCTAAGCGGCCTTAAAGCAAGCGATCGTGTTCCTATGCTCAAGTCTGACATGTAGTGTGTCTACCATAACTGACGGATATTGAACGCGAAATGGCAGTGAGCCAACCGATTTGCGGCGCGCTGGAAGCTGCGCTGATCGAGAATCGTGGGGCCCTGTTGGCGTTCATCGGAGCTCGTCTCGATAAGGTAATTGCGGAAGACATTCTGCAAGACATATGGATCCGGCTGTTGCGGGACAGGCAGTTGTCAGAAGGCGTTCAGTCACCTCTGGGCTACCTGTTTCGTATGGCGCAAACGATGATCATAGATCATGAGCGGCGGCGCAGGGCATTTTCCGTTCTTGATCGCGAATTTGCGCGAACTAGCCTCGTGAACGACCAGATCGCGGATATCGGCACCGAGGAGGCTCTTATCATGAGGGAGTATATCCGGCACGCTGAGGTCCGTTTGCAAAGAGCAGGAAAGCGCGTTGCAGAGGTTTTCCGGCTGCATCGCATTGACGGTAAAACCCAGCGACAGGTCGCAGAAGAACTTGGAGTCAGTCTCGGAACGGTAGAAAACGATTTGCGCAAGGCCATCAAGTTGCTGGTCCGAATGAGAGCCGAATTTGAACGGTCGGGATCGTAGGGACGTGCATCCGATCGATGACGAAATACTGGATACTGCGGCCGATTGGTTCGTAAAGACGTCTTCTGCAGAGTTCGAAGACTGGGATAGATTCGCTGCCTGGATCGCGCAGGACGAGCGTCATCGCGAAGCGTACGCCGCGGTGGGCGAGGCGACCCGGCTCGCCACGGTCGGCATGGCGACGGCGCCCTCCCCGCAAGCGTCGATGCGGAACCGGGCCGTCACGAACCGCCGGGTCCGACCATTCCGTTTCACCCAAGGTCTGCGACCGGTCCGAATGGTCGCGGGGGGGGCCGCGCTTGCCGCCACGGTGGCTGGCATCGCCTGGATATCGTCGATGCGGGGGATGTCGGAGATCGACGCCCGCACGGCCCCGGACCCGATCGTGATCGCCTCTGCACCCGGCGAGCGCCGCGAAATCCGTCTGAGTGACGGGAGCAGCATAACGCTGGCCGGTGCGTCCCGCGTCCGGCTGGAGACGCCTCGATCCGCGGTCGTCGAGAGCGGGCGCGCGGTGTTCTCCATCGTACACGATGCGCCGCACCCCTTCTCTGTCCGGGCCAACGGACACCGGCTCGTCGATGCCGGCACGCGCTTCGAGGTGGCCTTGCAGGGTGATCGTGTACAGGTTTCCGTCGCCGAGGGCGTGGTGTTGGTGAACCCGGCGCAGGGCGGACCCCGACTGCTGCCGGGGAACAAGGTCGAGATGGTCGGCACGCTTGTGTCGCCGGTGACCCCGACGCCGGCAGCGCAGATCGGCAACTGGGCGCTCGCCTCGATCGATTATCGCGCTGCGCCGCTCGGGCGCGTGGCCAGCGACCTCTCGATCGCGCTGGGCGTCGATTATCGCGTGGAGCAGCCGCTTGCATCGGCCCGCTTCACCGGTGTCATCGCGCCGGCGAGTCTGCGCGGCCGTCCGCAGGACGTCGCCGCCCTGCTGCGCGTCCGGGTAGTGCGGAGCGGCGACCATTGGCAGATGGTCCGGCGGTGACCGCTTGGTGGGCCGGCGTGCTAGCCGCAACGTCGCTCGCCATAGTCGCTGCGCAGCGCGCGCAAGCGCAGGTGCACGATCTGAATATCCCCTCCGGAAAGCTGGGTGAGGTCGCCCGCGCGCTATCCCGCCGCGCGGGGGTGAACGTCATCTCGGACGATGAAGCTGCGTGGGATCGGCGGGTCGGCCCGGTACGCGGGCGGATGACGATCGACGAAGCGATCAGCCGCATCGCGCGCAGTGCCGGCGTCCGCGACGAGCGGATCGGCCGAACGATCTGGCGGCTGTCCCCGCCGCGTCCTCGTCGGCCACGGCCGACCCCCGCCGCGCCGCCCGTGGCCGACGACATCGTCGTCGTCGGTAGCAAGCGCAACGCCACGATGCGGACCTTCGCGGTGCAGGTCGATCGTATCACCGATATTCAGCCGAGCCTGTTCCCCGGCAGCGAGGCTTTGGTGGTCGCCTCTACCTCGCTAGCGTCGACCTATCGCGGCGCGGGGCGGGACAGGATGTTCATCCGCGGGATAGCCGATTCGGGCTTCTCCAGTTCCACCCAGGCCGTCGCCGGACTGTATCTAGGGGACCTTCGCGTTGGCTACAGCGCGCCCGACCCGGGGTTACGGCTGTTCGACGTCGCGACAGTGGAGGTGCTGCAGGGGCCACAGGGCACCCTGTACGGCTCCGGCGCGCTGGGCGGGATCGTCCGGATCGAGCCTAACCGCGCCGTCGCGGGACGATGGGAGGGATCGGTCGGAGGCGGCCCGATCGTCACCGCGGGGGGCGGTGCCGGCGCGGACCTCAACGGCGTCCTGAATCTGCCGCTCGGCCAACGCTCGGCGATCCGCGCCGTCGGCTACGCGCAGCGGGAGGGCGGCTTCATCGACCGGCCCGGGGTCGGGTCGAATGCGAACGGCGCCACGACGCTCGGCGGCCGCCTGTCGGCGATGACGCGCATCGGCGAAGGATGGTCAGCGGACCTGACCGCCATCGCCCAGCGGATCCACGGCGACGACAGTCATACTGTGGCGGTGGAGAATACCCCGACGGGTGTCGGGTCGACCGCGCAAGAGCCGTATCGGTCCCGCTATGGCGCGGCGCATGTCGTAATCGCCGGGCGCATCGGGGATGCCGATGTGCGATCCTCGACCGGCGTCACCGACCAGTGTCTCACCGAGCGCCTAGAGGAAGGCCTGGTCGGCGCAGCGCCGCTCAGCGGGCTCAGGACGGAGCGCATGTTCGTGCACGAAACGCGGATCGGCCGGACTGCGGACGACGGTGCGGGCTGGGTCGCCGGGGTCGCTGCGGCGCGCGTCGTTGCCCGCTTCGCACAACGCGACGACCTGCCCGTCGCGATGATACGCGAACAACTCCGCACGACGACACTTGATATGGGGCTGTACGGTGAAGGAGCGGTGCGTGTCGCACCCGGCACCCTGCTGGGTGGGGGATTGCGGTTCAGCGTCATCTCGTCCGCGTCGCATCCGTACGTCGAGCCCGGGTTTATCACGCCGGAACCGGGCGTCCGGCGGCGGGACGTGCGGCTGATCCCGTCCTTTTCCGTGGTGCAGGATCTGGCACCCGGGCTGACCGCGTTCGCGCGCTATCAGGAGGGGTTCCGTCCGCTCTCCGCGTCGTCGCGGCTGCATCTGCCGGGCGCCGGGCAGGGAGACCGGCTGCGGTCGACCGAACTCGGCGTGCGAATGGCGCGCCGCAGATTGAGCGGTTCGATCGGGGTGATCCGTTCGGACTGGTCGGACATCCAAAGCGACCGCACGCCGTCGGCAACGTTCTTCGCCAACGAGCTTGGCGACGCCAAGATCATATCGCTGGCGGCGGCGGCGATATGGCGACCGATCGGCGCGCTGACCTTGAACGGATCGGTCCTGTACAATCACGTGCGGCTCGATCTTCCCCCGCCCTTCAGCGGGTTGCCGCGACCCAGCGGCCCGCGCGGCCCCCCGCGCCCGTTTCCGTGGTGGGTACAGTATCGCTTGTTGAGCCGCCTGCCCAACGTCGCGGCGACGACCGCGCGTGTATCGGCGACAATCCGGGCCCCGACAACAGGATCGATCACGGCGGGCCTGACGGTTTGGGGACGCTACGAATCCTGGTCGCCATCGGCGCTGGGGCCGCTGGAATTCGCGACACAGCCCGGATATGTACGCACGGGGTTGAACCTGGACGTCACGCAGCGGGCCTCGACCCTATCGCTGTCGATCGACAATCTCACGGATGCGCAAGCCCTGCGTTTCGTTGCCGAGCCGTCGCTGACGACAGCCCGCGAACAACCGACACCACTGCGTCCGATCACCTTCCGGATCGCCTTCACGCGCCGGTTCCGCGCGGATTAAAAAATTTTAAGGGTTTGTCGTCGCGGCTTCGTCTTTGCGGTGAAGGAAGTTCGCGGGCGGCTATGTGTGTTCGCGGACACCGGATCGGACGGCTGCGGCAAGACGACCATCGTCGAACTGTGAACCGTCTCCGGAAATGGGGTGAGGCAATATTCCATGAAGATGCGATGCAGCGCCAGCACGTGTTTGCACTGCGCGCCTGGTGTTAGCGGCTCAGTGCCACCGGATATTAGCTTTTTTAATCCCTCATAACATCGCGTTACTCAGGGTAACCTGATGGCCATAATACTTGGCATACGCCAAGAGTGCACGGCGTGAAATCCGATAACGAAAACTTTTCTTCGGTCTGTATTTTCAAAAAAATGTTAACCAAGGGAGGTCATTATGATGTTTGGCAGTCTGAACGATACGTCGAAGAACGGGGTTCATGCGTTACTTGCCGATCCCGGCGCCGCAACGGCCACGCCACCACGCGGCAAGGCGTATGATATGAACACCGGTCTGGAAGTCTCCACCGCGTTCGATTTCTTCACGCCTGGGTTCAGTGTCGAGGTGAATCGGCAATGGCACCTCACTCGCATGGGCGACATCGCTAAGAGCCCGACTCATAATTCGAGCTTTGCGATACGGCGGGTCATTCGCCTGATGGATGCGATGATGAGCCATGCTTCTGACGAGGCGATGGAAGCCTCCCAGTCCTTGGCGAGGCGTCGGCATCGGTT
>RPSH01000089.1 GCA_003946805.1 Bacillus sp. 2B10
ATCTCAGGCAATGCCGTTCGATCTCCTAGATTAGCTAAAGCGATCAATGCGTTTCTCTGCAAAGGTTTTTTTCCACGCCACGAACCGGCTAAATGCCCAAATTGCTGCTTGAAATTTTTATTCGACATCGACAGCATCGGCTTTAATTTTGGATATACTTCATCTATTTTTGGTTCCATCTCTTCATGAAAATGAAAATCTTTTCCTTGATTGTAAGGGCAGACTAACTGGCAGATATCGCATCCATAAATGACATTTCGCATTTTTTTCCGATATTCTTCGGGCATCATCCCTTTTGTCTGCGTTTGATAAGATAAACATCGCTGTGCATTCATTCTGCCATCACCAAGCAATGCTTTCGTCGGACAAGCAGTCACACAGCGCATACAGTCACCGCAACCAAACTCTCCTGGTTTATCCGGCTCAAATACGATATTAGTGACGATTTCACCAAGATAGACAAATGAACCGAACTCTTCGGTGATCAGCAATCCGTTTCGGCCGATAAATCCTAATCC
>RPSH01000090.1 GCA_003946805.1 Bacillus sp. 2B10
TTTCAGTGGGGACTTGAATGATACGTTTTCCTTCAAATCGTTCTCTGCCGCTTATTTTCACATCAATTGCCAGAATCACGAGATCTGCTTCTTTTATTTGCTCTGGGGTTAATTCATTCTCGATTCCAATCGTTCCTTGCGTTTCGATGTGCATCTCGTGTCCTGCTTTTTTGGCTGCATTTTCTAATTTTTCTTGTGCAATATACGTATGGGCAATCCCAACTGTACATGCGGCTACTCCTACGATTTTCATCTTTTGTCTCTCCTTATTTTCTTTTCTTTAATGTTTGAATAAATCTTTCGTCAGCTAAACATCTCATGAAATTCGCTATTTTCTTCTTTTTTTCCGTAGTTTCGTTTGGCGAAAGCAATACAAAAAGAATCAAATCGACTTGTTCGATTGCTTCGTTCCATTGAATAATGGTTTTTTGGGGATACAAAATGATGATTTTTGATTCAGTGATCAACTCATGTTCAATATGAGGAAGAATGATCCCCTCTTCGATTTGAATATTT
>RPSH01000091.1 GCA_003946805.1 Bacillus sp. 2B10
CAACAGTTTCCTATCAATCATTTGGAAGACAAAAAACCGATCTATTTTTATTTTCTCGTACTAGCAGTTATTCTTTTGGAACTTTTAGGTGAATCTAGCAGTAGCTTTTCTACACTCTGTTTTCCAGAAACTACCTCCAATCAAGCGACTTCTTTTATACAGGAAAAAAAATTAAGAGAAAAAATCGACACAATTTTTTCAAACTCTAGAAAAAAAGTTCAATTAAGTCAATACCTTATTCAATTGATCCAACACTTATTACACACAGAAATGAAAGAACAATTACTCATCCACTTGCAGATAACCAAACCATTCACAGGGAATTACCATCTGCAAGATCATTTACAGAAACTATTTCGCAATGAAGCAATCAAGATTATCGAATGTCCTAAACATGCTGATTTGATTATTACAGATCAACATGAGAAAATATCAGCTGAAACGGAAACTTTCTATCTAGATACAAACCACGATACAGTATTATTCGGTGAGTTGATAAAAGCGATTCAAGAAC
>RPSH01000092.1 GCA_003946805.1 Bacillus sp. 2B10
TCTTCCTTAAGAATGGCAGCGCCTACATCGATGAGACTTTCAGTTTTGCCGGTTGAATCTGCTGCGAAAAATATACGTTCAGGAAAGTATGGAAAACAGCGTCTATTCCTAGTATTCAAAAATCCAACAGATGTCTTACGCTATTTGAAAGCCGGAGGAAAGCTAACACACGTAAATGTTGGAAATATGAGTTATAAAGAGGGATCAAAAGACATAACAAAAAGTATCAAAGTATTAGAAGAAGAAATTGATGTGTTCGAATCAATTGCAGCAATGGATATAAATGTAACCGCTCAATTGGTACCAAATGATCCAGTTGTTGACTTCATGGATAAACTGAGAAATTAAATAAAAATGAGGAGGAAGAAAGTATGCACTTAGCAGCGTATCAAATTATTCTTATTACGGTTTATGCTTTTATTGCAATCAATGATTCGCTTATTTCAAATACATTAACACAACCAGCCATCGCAGGTATGATTTCAGGAATGATTATGGGAGACTTAAAAAC
>RPSH01000093.1 GCA_003946805.1 Bacillus sp. 2B10
CTTCCAAAGTTGGTAATCCTTGATACAGTGGACCTCTCAACTCTGTATCTCCTGGTACAAAGCCTTGTACAAGGAATCCTTGAGTTTTGAGCCATTGATTTTTTTCCTGATACCATTCTTTGTCCAGCCCTGTTTCAGGACGTGGATAATAATTATGCCAAGCTTCAATCTGTGAGAAATCAGCCGCTGCTTCTTTCAACTCATCGATATGTTTAGGCGTGATCGTGCTGGCATTCAAACTGATTTTCAATTGATGTGACCAGTCGGCGATCTGCTGATTAGAAATATGATAATCCATTCTTAACCCTGTTACACCAATTGCTTTCAAGGGTGTTAGATCTTTTAATGAAAAGCCAGCTCGTTTCAATGCCTCTCCTGAAATATCGACCATCAACTCTAGTTTATTCTTTTTCGCTTCGCTTCCTAGTTCGATCAATCGATTTTGATAAGCCGAAACATCATCTTCCGGTATATGCATGGAAGTGAAAATACCGACAAAGCCATTGGATG
>RPSH01000094.1 GCA_003946805.1 Bacillus sp. 2B10
CAATAATGTAGCGACAATCGTTACATCTGTTTGGAATCGATTATATCCTCTCGATATAGCAAGATTCCCTAATCCTCCGGCACCTACTGCTCCAGCCATGGTAGTCAGTCCGATCACATTGATGATCGTCAACGCTGAGACCCGAATGATACCAGGTAACCCTTCTAACAAATAAACACGTAAAATGATGCCGATTGGGCTCGTGCCCATCGCTTCTGCTGCTTCGATCACCCCAGGATCAACTTCTAGCAGTGCATTCTCGATTTGACGGGCAAAAAACGGGACAACGCCAAAAATCAAAGGGACTAAAGCTGCTTTGGCACCAATCGTCGTTCCAACTAAGAAACGAGTAGTCAAAGCTAAAAGAGAAAGCAAGATAATGAAAGGGATGGAACGAATGATATTGATCAACTTATCAAGTATTTCGAACAGCAGCCTGTTAGCTAGTAATCCATTTGGACGTGTCACTACTAACGTCACACCTAAGATGATTCCGATGATCCCACC
>RPSH01000095.1 GCA_003946805.1 Bacillus sp. 2B10
CGCATGATGAACTCTCTGAATTCTTTTATCATGAATGACCCTCCCTTCTTTTGTATGTCTTTAGTATATCGAAAAATAAAAAATAAAAAAACGATATACGCTTTTAGCTGTCTGTCCCTTTTGATAAAAAACTTCTATGCTATACTATAAAGTGTAACATCATTTAGAAAAATCGGCGAATTGTCTGAACTTATATATATTTCAAGCAGATGCATAAGTAAAAAAGGCTGATTGTCCTACTAAAAGAGTAAGGGGCAATCATCTATGAAAAGGAGCATATAAATATGGTGTATCAATTGGCAGAAGGCGTGAATCTTCATGTCTTACCAACAAAACAATACAAAACGATTCGGATTTTTATCCGTTTTACGGCACGTCTGCAACAAGAAGTCATTACAAAACGTTCACTACTCAGCAGTATGTTGGAAACAAATAGTTTGAATTATCCGGATCAGACAAAGTTAAGTGCGAAACTTGCTGAGCTTTATGGTGCAAGCT
>RPSH01000096.1 GCA_003946805.1 Bacillus sp. 2B10
CTCCACGCGCGCCACGCGCACCTCTCTTTCAACGGAGCCATCGTCCTTCAAACCCAACATGGACAACAACGGGCGTAACGTGAGGCCCTGCACGACCAGGGTGGTCAACACAACACTGAAGGCGCAAAGAATGATGAGGTCGCGATAGGGGAACGACTGTTCGGGTGAGCCATCGGGCAGGGCGAGAGCGGCTGCCAATGTCACGATGCCACCCATGCCGGCCCAGGCGACCACCAGTCCCGAGCCACGCGGTTGAGATTTCCCAGCCCTACCCGACTTGCTCGGGAAGTGCCTGGAACGCCATATCCGCGCGTACCCGTAGAGCATGACCCAGACCACCCGTACGAGGATCACGGTGACGCAGACCGCAGCAGCGCACCAGGCGTAGGTATGCCAGTCCGACTCCCGCATGCGAGCGAGAATCATGCGCAGCTGCAAGCCGATCAGTACGAACGCCAGCACGTTCAGGATGAAGACGACCGTCTCCCAGAC
>RPSH01000097.1 GCA_003946805.1 Bacillus sp. 2B10
ATATATGATGATGCGATCTGCAGGGGATGATTTGAAAAACAAAAAAGTGGTGTTTATTATCTCGCCTCAATGGTTTGTAAAAGATGGTGTAAAAACAGATTATTTCAACACTTACTATTCTGAACTTCAGACCTATGATTGGTTGTTCTCATTGAAAAAAGTCACATCAGTTGATCGCTATTTAGCTAGAAGACTATTAACTTTTTCAAAAGTAAAAGAGAACGATACGCTGACAGGAATTCTACAAACGATTAAAGAAGGAAAGTTACCTTTACCTGAATCTTTGGATCAGTGGCACAGCCAATGGAACATGTTGAAGCGTGAGGATGAGATATTCAGTGATATCGGTTTGAAAGATCGTCAGCAAAAAATCGATCATGAATCAAAACGATTACCAGACCACTATCAAGAAACAGAATTATCCATTTTGGCAGATAAGATTGGAAAACAAGAAACGACAAATAATCCATTTGGTTTGAAAAACGATTTT
>RPSH01000098.1 GCA_003946805.1 Bacillus sp. 2B10
CCCCCTCGATAACCGGAGTCATCATGATACCTTCATGGGTACCACAATCGTCTTCGGTAACCACCAGGTCCTGCGCCACGTCAACCAGACGACGAGTCAGGTAACCGGAGTTCGCAGTTTTCAGTGCGGTATCCGCCAGACCTTTACGAGCACCGTGGGTGGAGATGAAGTACTGGAGTACGTTCAGACCTTCACGGAAGTTCGCGGTGATTGGCGTTTCGATGATGGAGCCATCCGGCTTCGCCATCAGACCACGCATACCAGCAAGCTGACGAATCTGTGCCGCAGAACCACGCGCACCGGAGTCGGCCAATCATGTAGATGCTGTTGAAGGAAACCTGCTGCTCTTCCTGGCCGTCACGGTTAATCACGGTTTCGGTTTGCAGGTTATCCATCATCGCTTTAGATACACGATCGTTCGCCGCAGCCCAGATATCGATAACTTTGTCATAGCGTTCGCCAGCGGTTACCAGACCAGACTGGAACTG
>RPSH01000010.1 GCA_003946805.1 Bacillus sp. 2B10
CTTCCGACGCCTCGTCAAAGACTACGAACGTTACGCCGAAACACTCGCAGGACTTCACATCGTCGCCTTCGCCTGCCTCATGATGAAACAGGCCGCTGCACTCGCTGATGGTTCATAACAGCCTCTAGTGAACCAAGCACGCATGGTCTTGGGCCATCCAGTGTTTGATCCTGTCATCAACAAGAATGTGCTGGTCGATCATGTCTACATCATCGCTGGTGGCGAGATCACCAAACAGGCCCGCCATTACATCGTCACCACGCTCGACCAAGAAGCTCGTCGCCACATCATCTTCATGGATCGCGACGACCTGTTGGAGCTATTCCCGACCAGCGGCACGCCCCTGCCTGCCGAGGCCAACCCCGGCCCGCCAGAGTGGGACGACGATGTGCCCTTCTGACCCGCCGGCTGATGATTGGCGACCGGCAGAGCGTGGCCCGAGCTTCGTCCTCAACGGCGTAGCATGCATCATCAGCCGGATCGATGATCGGCATGCGCTGCTGGAAGCGGCCACCCCGGATTTCGGCTTCGCGGCGTTCTTCCCCGGATGGTATGGCGACTATTCGAGCACCCCGGTCCACATCGTGACGGTGGGAGAGCATCACGAGTGCATGGCATGGCTCCCTATTTGGCAGGCCGACAAGCGTCGCATCATTCCCCACCTGCACATCAGCACGACCGATAAGATGCTGTGCCGACTGTCGGCCTGACCGTCGTCGCATCCGCTCAGTGAGCGTCGCGCCGGGGATAACCTTGACCATACCACGCCTCGGTAGGGCAACCACGGGCAAGACGGTAAGTGAGGCAGATATCCGTCTTGAGCGGGCAAGGTTTGGGGTTGCGGGACGCCCAACCGTCACGGTCTTAATGCCATGCGATACAATGGGAGGGCCTGACGAACCTTCCGCCCAGATGCATTCCAAAAGCCTCCGTGATCCTGACCTTCGAAGAGCCCTGATTTCCCGTCGATCCGCGATGTCGATTTTGCCCGTTCGAGAACCAGTTGGATTTGGAACAGGGCTGGAGCGGCATCATGCCGTGCTGTCGTAACCATGTGTGTTGGTCACGCAGAATATGAATATTGCGAAGGCGAGGGCTCTCTTGGTAATTATGGTTTATCAAATCTAAGGATAAACCATATGAATTCTTCTTACATTGGCGAGGCCGTTTCGATGCTGAACGGAGCGGACATTGGCCATTTTTATATTCACAATGAAGTTGACTACGAATACGTCGAAGGGAGATACTATATTCGACTTGTTGTTTTTGAAACCGATAAGGGCGAGCGCCAGCACACATTTGAAAAGTTTCGTCATTATCGCCGAGAGAATGGCGATGAGAGATTTGGATCAACAGCGATTATAGTTGCCAAGCATTTGCCTGAATGGGAGATAGATGAGGGTTGCGAGGCCGCCGAAACCTTCATGGAGAGAGATTATCCGCTTCTTCTGTCGGGTGAACTAAAATTCACGCCGGTATAACGTGTTGCGGCCTGTTCCGGCTCGTTCTTACCTTGCAAATGATGCGCCTCGCTGACCACTACTACTTTTGCTCGGAAGCCTCGGCTTCACGACGCGCCAGCGCCTCTTCGAGCAAAACGCGGATAAAATCGCCCTGTCGCATCGGGCCACGCAACCTATCGATGCGCGCCTTTGTGCCCGCATGGGCACGTAAGTGGATCGCTTCATCAAAAAGGCGGGGTTTGGTCACGTAGCGACGAATAGCGGTATCGCTTTCTTCCATCTACCCCTCGCGATACCGCTCGTCATTGACCTTTAACCGATACCGCTTAAGATAAACGGTATCGGTTAAGGATCAAGTTCAAAGGCGGCGGACAGCGATGGATGAAAAGACACGCCGGTTTATCCGGGAGGCAGAACTTGAGCGGATACATGCTCGGGAGGGACGGACTCAACTCCGCGCGCAGCGGCAGATCGAAGCGGACGAAAAGCACGCAAAGCGCATTGCCTATGTAGCAAAATATGGTCGTGATGTAGCCGTCTCTCGGACACTTATGAAGTGGACGGGTCCATTCATTCTGCTCGCCATTTTGTCGTTTCCTGACCGTTGGAAGAATGAAGGCTTTGGTCAGGCTTTGCTGGGACTTGTCGTCCTGCCGCTGATGGGGTTTCTGATCGGTGCATACCGCGCATCTCGTCTGCCATACGTCGAATAAGTGAACTAAAAGAACTACTTGACGCATTCCAAAACTGTGAGACGCTCGTGGAATGAACAAGCGCGTTGCCCTCTACACCCGCGTCTCGCAGGATACGCAGACCACCGAGAATCAGCGTCGAGAACTCGTAGCCGTCGCTGAACGGCTTGGCTGGGAAATCGTCGCCGAGTTCACCGACCACGGTATCAGCGGTTCGAAGGGACGCGACAAGCGCCCCGGCTATGATTCATTGATGAAGGCCGTGGCGCGGCGTGAAATCGACATGGTGGCAAGCTGGGCCGTGGACCGGCTCGGACGCTCCCTCCAGAACCTCGTCACCTTCCTCACCGAGATCAACGCCAAGGGCGTGGACCTCTATCTCCACCAGCAGGCACTCGACACCAGCACGCCCAGCGGACGCGCCATGTTCGGCATGCTGTCGGTGTTCGCCGACTTCGAGCGTGAGATGATCATCTCACGGATCAAGTCCGGGTTGGCGCGATCCACGAAACGGTCGGGCCGACCGTCCCTCGACGCGGAGAAGGTCGAGCGCATCAAGCGCTCCCTCACCAAGGGCGTCAGCATCAACGCCACGGCGAAGAAGCTCAAGGTCGGTGTAGGCACCGTCCATCGAGTGAAGCAGCAGATGGCGCTCGCGGCCTGACTACAGGGTTCGCAGCCACTCGATCGCCTCGTCAAAGTTCATCGTGCGCCCCGGCTGCGCGCCTGCCTGCTCGATCCGTGCAACGAAATCCGGGTCGAGCTCTTCACCCCGGCAGATCGGGCACGGCTCATCCGTCCCATCATCGTCGCACTGTTCCTCATGCTCAATCACGATCCCGGAGCCTCCGCACATGACCACGCCTGACCATATCATAGCAGGCTCACCGGCATCGTCCTCGAATGCAGCCGCTGACGCGACACTCGACGTTCCACGGGATTCAGAACAACCCCACGCATCAGTCGATCTCAAACCCGGCACGCATCCTGTAAGCGGCACCACCCTGTTATGGCATATGAGCGAGCCGACCCGGACATGTTGGTCCTGCGAAGGCATCGACCATGATCAGTGCCCGTAACCGCCGACCGCCGAACAGGGCGTCCGAGAGGAAATCCATCGACCACAGCTCGTTCGTCGCCAAGTACCGCAGGTTGCCGTTCGCCGTTGGCAGCACGGACGTTGCGTGAAGGCGGTTTCCACGAAGTGGCGCTATGTGATGCCGCCACGCGGCTGGAGCGGTTTCCGATCAGGTTGGATCACCGGCACGGCGGTGATTTCGGTTCGGGGCAAGGCGCGAGGAGGGAGCGATGCTGCAGCATCGTGACCGACGAACAACGCTGCCCCGGATCGAAAGCGCCCCGCTGCGAAGCAGGCGCCCGAAGGGCGATGACGGCGGTTCAACCTGGTCGGAAGCCGCTCTAGGTTGGGTGGCGCGCGCCTGAACAGGCGCACGTCGGACCGTCGTTCTATCGCGCGGCGTAGCGGTCGGAAACCGCCTTCCAGTCGACCACCTGCCACCATGCGTCCAGATACTCGGCGCGGCGGTTGCGGTGCTTCAAATAATAGGCATGTTCCCACAGGTCGTTGCCGAGCAGCGGCGTGCCGCGCATTTCCGCGACATCCATCAGCGGGTTGTCCTGGTTCGGCGTCGAGGTGATCGCCAGCCTGCCGTCCGGCCCGACGATCAGCCACACCCAGCCCGAGCCGAACCGGCCCGTGCCGGCCGCCTTGAACGCGGCCTGCATCTTATCCATCGATCCGAACGCCGCGTCGATCGCGCGGGCGGGCGCGGGCGATGGTTCACCGCCGGTGCCGGGACGGGCCATCGTTTTCCAGAAGAAGCCGTGGTTCCAATGCCCGCCCGCATTGTTGCGTACCGCTGCGGGAGCCGACCCGGCTTGCCCCAGCAACTGTTCCAGCGAGCGGCCGGCAAGCGCCGGATCGGCCGCCAGCGCCTTGTTCAGCGCATCGACATAGGCCTGATGGTGCTTGTCATGATGCAGGGTCAGCGTTTCGGCATCGATCACCGGTTCGAGCGCTTCCGCCGGATAGGGGAGCGGTGCCAGCGTGAACGGCGCGGCGCGGTTCTGCGCGATCGCCGGCGCGGCGAGGAGGGCGAGGCAGGCAAGCCAATGCTTCATCGATCGTCTCCGGTTCAGATGCGGATGCTCAACCCCAGCCGCACATCGCGACCGGCGAGCGGGGCATAGTCCTTGAGGAAGCTGGCATGGCGGCGTGCGACCATGTCGAACAGATTGTTGGCGCTGAGCGTCAGGCGCAGGTCGCGGTCCGGCAGCGGCGTCCAGTCGGCGCTGAGGTTGACGAACGAGAAGGCAGGCGTCGTCGTCTCGAACCCGGTCACGCGCGTCTGCCGGGTGCTGTGTTCGACCTCGGCGCGCAGACCCGATCTGCGCCCCCGCCCCTCGATGCCGCCCAGCAGGCGCAGCGAAGGGATGCGCGGGGCGGGGCCGAAGCCATCGATCGTCGCCTGCACCGCATCGACCAGCCCGTCCGCCTTCACCGTCAGGCCGGGACGATCGACGAAGCGCGCCTCTCCCTCCACCTCGAACCCGCGATAGGTGGCATCGCCTTGCGCGAAGCGGAACACCGGCAGATCGGCAATCACCTGCCCGGTTTCGAATTCATAGATATAGCCCGAAAAGCGCGTGCGATAGGCCGACGCATCGAGCCGCCAGCGAGCGCCGGACAGGCGCGCGACGAGTTCGATCCCGCGCGCGCGTTCGATGCCGAAGGTCGGGTCGCCGATCTCATAGGACTGGGTGCCGATATGCGCGCCATCGGCCAGCAGTTCCTCGGCGGCGGGCGCGCGCGCGGTACTCGACAGGTTCAGACCCAGCTTCAGCCCCGGCGTCACCGTGGCGAACGCCCCGCCCGCGATCGACGTCGCCGTGAAACGGCGATCGAACCCGGCGGGTTGCGAGCGTATGCCAGTCCATTCGACGCGCCCGCCGCCTTCGAAGCGGACGGGGCCGATGGCGACCTCCTGCAGCGTGAACACGCCGTTCTGCTCGGTATCGTTCGGAGGCACGAACGCCTCGGCCCCCACCGCGCGGAAATCGCGGAAGAAGGTCTGCACGCCGCTGACCCCCTGCCATGACCCGTGCTGCCGCTGGCGCAGTTCGGCTCGCGCCTCGATCCCCTTGTTGGCGAACGTGGTGCCGGTGACGGGATCGCCTTCGAAATGCACATAATCGGCATAGCCCGCGCGTAGCGACAGGCGTTCGAAGAAGCCGGGCAGCGCAACCGACGCGCGCAGGTCGGCGCGCCATTGTTCCGCATTGATCCGTACCGCTTCCTGCTCCGCCCCCGGCGTCAGATCATAGCGGATCGGCAGGCCATAGTCGGTTTCGTACCGGGTGAGCGCCACGCCGATGTCGCCGCCGGTATCGAGGAAGGCAGCGCCGAAATTGGCGGTCCGGGTGCGGGCAGCGGTATTGGCGAGCCGCCCGGACAGGCTGGCGAGCCTGCGGATCGCGGGATCGCTGCTTGCGCGGGCTTCGGCGCGGAGGCGATCGGAGAGAACCGGGCCGCCGACCGCCAGGTCGCCGGTGTCGGTCAGACTACCGCCGCCCGCCACTACGATCCGGTCGGAAAGGCGGACGCCGATATTGGCACCAGCGGCGCGTTCCTTGGCGGCCGACCCCAGTGATCCGCGTCCCTGGACCGCGACCGGCGCGTCGGGGACAGCGGTCGGGATGCGGCGGTCGAGCACGTTGACGACACCGCCGATCGCCGACGATCCGAAGCGCAGGGACGAAGGGCCACGCAGCACCTCGATCCGTTCGGACAGCAGAGGATCGATCGCTACGGCATGGTCGGCGGACGTGTTCGATACGTCGAATGCGCCGATTCCGTCCGTCAGCACCCGCACCCGCTCTCCTGCCAGTCCACGCAGGATCGGGCGCGAGGCATTGGGCCCGAAGCTGGTCGTCGACACGCCCGGCAGCCGCGCCAGCGCCTCGCCGATCTGCGGTCGCAGCGATCGATCGAGCGCCGCGCCGGCCAATACCGACACCGGGGACGCGGAATCGCGGGGATCGCGCTGAAACACGCCCGTGACGACGATCTCGTCCGGATCGCTGCCCTCGGCAAGCGGCGGATCTTCGGTGGCGAGCGCCGGAGCGGGCATGGCCGCCAGCGCCGCCCCGACCAGGAGCCGACGAAGCGTCATGCGAGCCCTCGATTACGCAGCAACGCGGTGGCATCGGGCATCCGCCCCCGGAAAGCGACATAGCTCGCCGCCGGGTCGCGCGAATTGCCACGCGACAGCACCTCGTCGCGCAGCTTCTTCGCGAGGACCGGATCGAAGACGTCACCCGTTTCTTCGAACGCGGCAAAGCCGTCGGCATCGAGCACTTCAGCCCAGGTATAGGCGTAATAGCCCGCCGAATAACCGCCATCGAAGATATGGCTGAAGTGCGGCAGGCGGTGCCGCATCCCGACCGCGTGCGGCACGCCCAGATCGGCCAGCTGCGCCTTTTCCCAGCGCACCGCATCGAAATCCGCGGGCAAGGTGCCAAGCGAGTGCAGCCGCATGTCGAGGATCGCCGACGACAGTTGCTGCACGGTCAGACAGCCCTGGTTGAAGGTGCGTGCCTCCAGCAGCGATCGGAGCATCGGTTCGGGCATCGGCTGACCGGCGGCATTGCGGGCATGGGCGCGCAGGATCGTCGGATCGGAAACCCAATGCTCATGGACCTGCGACGGGAACTCGACGAAATCGCGGGTGACCGACGTGCCCGACAGGCTGGGATAGCGGACCTTGCTGAACAGGCCGTGCAGCCCATGGCCGAATTCGTGGAACAGCGTCTCGGCATCGTCCAGGCTGATGAGCGCGCGTTCGCCGGGTGCGGGCGGCGTGTAGTTGCAGTTGTTGACGACGATCGCCTGCTGGCCGAGCAGCGTGCTCTGGTCGCGCAGCGAGTTCATCCAGGCACCCGGACGCTTGGTCGGGCGGGCGAACCAGTCGGCATAGAACAGGCCGATCGGCGCGCCATTGCCTTCGCGCACCTCCCACACCTTCACGCCATCAGCATAGACCGGCACGTCGCTGCGGGGCACGAATTCGATGCCGTACAACCGCCTGGTCGTGTCCATCAGCGCGGCGACCATGCCGTCCAAGGGGAAATATTGCTTCACCGCCGCCTCGTCGAGGCTGTAGCGCCGCTGGCGTTCCTTCTCGGCGTAAAAGCGCCAGTCCCACGGCTCGATCCGCGTCACGCCGTCTGCGCGGGCGAGCGCGAGCAGCGCCGCTTCCTCTTCCCGTGCGCGGGTCAGCGCCGGGCGATAGACACGCATCAGCAGGTCGGTCGCCGCCTCCGGCGTCTTTGCCATCGCGTCCTGCAGGACGAAGGCGGCGTGGCTCCGTACGCCCATCAGTTTCGCGCGTTCGATGCGGAGTTCCACCAGTCGGCGAATGATCGCGGCGGTATTGTTGTCGTTTGCATTGGCGCCGCGATCGTCGAACGCCGAGAACACCTTCTGCCGGGCGCCACGATCGGTGGCGACCGTCAGGAACGGTTCGACCGCCGAACGGGTGGCGGGAACCAGATAGCCGGTCTTGCCCGCTGCCTTTGCCGCGGTCGCCGCCGCCGACTTCTGATCGGCGGGGAGGCCGGCGACCTCGGCCTCGGTCAGCACCACGCCGCTCGCCTTCTGGTCGGCCAGCAGCTTCTGCCCGAACTGGACGCCGAGCGTCGCCAGTTCCTCGTTGATCGCGGCGATGCGGGCGCGGGCAGCCGGCGGCAGCGCGGCACCCGCGCGGACGTATCGCTTGTGCGTTTCCTCCAGCAGCCGCTGCTGTTCGGCGTCGAGCCCCAGCGAGGCACGGTCTTCGTAGAGCCGGTCGACCCGCGCGAACATGACCGGATCGAGCGAGGTTTCGTTCGAGAACCGGGTCAGGTCGGGCACCACCGCTTCCTCGATCGCCTGGATTTCCGGCGTCGCATCGGCGGACGAAACGTTGAAGAACGCCGACGACACCCGCGCCAGCCGCTGGCCCGAACGCTCCATCGCCTCGATCGTATTGGCGAAGGTCGGGGCGGAGCGCATGACGGCGATCGCGCGGAAATCGGCGCGCGCCGCCTTCAGGGCGGCATCGAAAGCCGGGCGGTAATGCGCGGGTCGGATCGACCGATAGGGCGGAATGCCGTTCGTCCAGTCGCCGAGCAGCGGATTGGCCGGTTCCGCCGCGCGCAGCGGCGTGTTGAGCAGGGGCAGCATGGCGGCGGACACTAGCAGGGTGCGACGGTGCATGAACGTCCTTTTGCAGCGAAGGGAATGTATCGACGGCAACGCGGCGTTCGCGCGTCAGCCCGTTGCGAAACCGGGCAATGGATCGATCGTCAGCACCGCGAGGCTCATTCGGCGGCCTCCAGCTGACGCTCGCCCCAAGCCGGGAACGGATCGCGCGCGTCCGTCCACAGTGCCGGAGTGAAGGCGGCGGCGCGAACGAGGCATGCGTCGAGCCGCCGCCGGATGCGGGGCTCGTCCATGCCGATGCCGATGAACACCAGCTCCTGCCGCCGGTCGCCCCAGATCGGATCCCAGTGGCGCGCGACGAACTGTTCAAAGCGCCCATCGTCGGGCCAGTGATGCTTCGGCAGCGCCGCCCACCATTTGCCCATGCGCGCGGTCGTCGTCTGGCTGCCCGCCACCGCCAGCTCGCCGACATGGTCGGGCCGCGTCGACAGCCAGAAATGCCCCTTGGCGCGCACGACATGGTCGAGGCCGCCATCGGTCAGAAAGGCATGGAACTTCGCTGGATCGAAGGGCTGGCGCGCGCGATAGACGAAGCTTTCGATGCCATATTCCTCCGTTTCGGGCTGGTGATGGGCATAGCCATATAGCTCCTTGGCCCAGAGCGGGTGGCGCGCCGCCTTTTCCTCGTCGAACAGCCCGGTGGCGAGCACCCGGTCGAGATCGACGCGGGAATGATCGGTCGCCACGATCACGGCATCGGCGTTGAGGCTGGCCACCAGCTTCTTCACCACCGCCAGTTGCTCGGCCGACACCGACGACGCCTTGTTGACGATCACGACATCGGCGAACTCGATCTGCTCGACCAGCAGGCCGACCAGACTTCGCGTATCGTCCTCACCCAGCGTTTCGCCGCGATCGGCGAGAAAGTCCTGGCTGGAATAATCGGCGAGCAGGTTCAGCGCGTCGACCACCGTCACCATCGTGTCGAGCCGCGCGACGTCGCCGAGCGAGACGCCG
This sequence comes from Bacillus sp. 2B10, assembly GCA_003946805.1. GTDB lineage: Bacteria > Pseudomonadota > Alphaproteobacteria > Sphingomonadales > Sphingomonadaceae > Sphingomonas. The sequence goes on from RPSH01000010.1 coordinate 9,396, forward strand.
TCTTCGTCCCGGAACGAGAAGGTGGTGGCAACAGGCAACGGCTCGGAGATGCCGGTCGATTCGATCACGAGATAGTCGAACCGCCCCGCCTCGGCGAGCGCGCGCACTTCGGCCAGCAGATCGTCGCGCAGCGTGCAGCAGATGCAGCCATTGGTCATCTCGACCAAGGCTTCTTCCGACCGCGAAAGCGCCGCCTCGCCGCCGCGGACGAGGTCGGCGTCGATGTTCACCTCAGACATGTCGTTGACGATCACCGCCACGCGACGCCCTTCGCGATTGGCGAGGATGTAATTCAGAAGCGTCGTCTTGCCCGCGCCGAGGAAGCCGGAAAGCACCGTCACCGGTAGGCGACGATCGGGTTCGGAAGAGATTGCCATGACGATCCTCAAGCGCGATACGTTACAACATAACATAATAGGATATGCAGGCTGATGTCCAGTAGCTTTCAAGGAACGGCGTATCGCAAGCAGCGATGGCCGATGGTTGTCGCCGCGACGGGACTGGTGCTGCTCGGCACCGGCGCCTTCGCCGTGGATGCGGAAGCGGTCGAGCGGATGGTGAGCACCATCGGCGCGATCCTGTTGGCGGTCGCCCATGTCGGCAACTGGCGCGCGGTATCGCAACGGGTCGGCCGGCGTATCGCCGGTGCGGCGGGGTGCGGGGCATGAACGACATGCTCGCCGGTGCGGCCGGGCGCATCCCGGTATCGGTGCTGACCGGGTTCCTGGGCAGTGGAAAGACGACCCTGCTCAACCATCTGGTGCGATCGTCCGACATGGCGCGTGCGCTGGTCGTCATCAACGAATTCGGCGCGGTCGGGCTGGATCACGATCTGGTCACGCGCGCGAACGAGGACCTGGTGGTCGAAATGATCGGCGGTTGCCTGTGCTGCACGATCCGGGGCGACCTGTCGCGCACGCTGCGGGAGGCCCCGTGGCGGTTCGCGCGGGAGGGCCGGTGCTGGTTCGATCGGGTGGTGATCGAAACGACCGGGCTGGCCGATCCGGCGCCGATCCTTCACACGCTGATGACCGATCCCCAGCTTGCCGCCCTCTACCGGCTCGATACGGTGTTGACCACGGTCGATGCCGCGACGGGGATGGCGACGCTCGACGCCCAGCCCGAAGCGGTCAAGCAGATCGCGGTCGCCGACCGGCTCCTGCTGACCAAGACCGATCTGGTTGCAGCAGGCGACGCCGCGGTGCTGCGGGGTCGGCTCTCGTCGATCAACCCGGCGGCACCGATGGTCGCCGTGACCGGCGGGATCGTCGATCCGGCGACGCTGTTCGATGCCGGGATGTGGGATCCGGCGAGCAAAAGCAGCGACGTGCGCCGGTGGCTGTCGGAAGAGGCCTATCATGCCGATCACCATCATCACCATCATCACGACGTGAACCGCCATGGCGACGGCATCCATGCGACCTGCCTCACCTTCGACACGCCGCTGGAGCCGCAGGCGTTCGAACGCTGGCTGGGGCTGCTCACGATGTTTCGCGGCCAGGACCTGCTGCGGGTGAAGGGGATCGTGCATCTGGCCGGCCACCCATGCCCGGTGGTCGTCCACGGCGTGCAGCATGTCTTCCACCCGCCGATCGAACTGGAAAATTGGCCATCGGAGGACCGGCGAACGCGGATGGTGTTCATCACGCGCGGCATCCCCGTCGAGGAACTGCGCGGGACGCTGGCACTCATGACCCTGGGCCTGAACGACGTACAGTTGCAGGGATTGGTGGAAAGCGTGGCTGCGGAAATGTCGGCAACGGCCTGAACGTACCGCTGCCGGCTGCAGGCGGCAACGATACCGATCATCGCAGGACGAACTCTACCGGCACGACGAGGGTAATCGTCTTGCCTTGGCGATCCTCGGGCGGAGCAGGCATAGGTTGCGCACGTTGCGGCAGCGACATGGCTTCCCGGTCGAGCAAGGCATTGCCGGAAGTACGTTCCAACCGGCTGTCCAGTACGCGGCCACGCCGGTCCATCGTGAAACGGACCAGCGGCACGCCCTCGATCCGCGCCCGGTGTGCCGCAGGCGGATAGCGCCGGAAGCGGATGAGACGGGCCAGGACGCGCCCCTCCCAACTCTCCGGCGCAAGATTTGCCGGTGGTAGGGACGCCGGTTGCGGCGGTGGAACGGGCGCGGGCGGCGGCGATGCCGTCGGGTTCCGATCCGGCACGGGAGGCGGGGCGATCACGGTCGGCACCGCCGGGGCCGATATGATCTGGATCGGCGATGGCGGCGCGACCGGCGGCACGGGGGCATCGCGAGGCTCGGGCTGCGGCACCGGCTCTTCCGGTGGCAGCGGGGGCAAGGGCACCTCTGGCTCCGTTTCGGGTTGAAGCGGAATCATCTTCATGACCACGGGCACAGCCACCGGAGGTGGCGGCGTATAGCTTCGCCAGCCCAGCAGTAGCGCGGCGAGCACCAGCGCGTGGACGATGAAACTCGCGATCAGCCCGATGGGTCGCCGGTTCGATCGCGCCCCGTAACGCCCGGTCGGTCGGTTATCAGACGCGGGCAAGGCGTACCTCCCCCTTTCCACTACGGCCAAGCCGTCCAGTCCGCTTGCGCAGCCAGATCCAGATGCCGGTGATCGAGAGTCCCGCGACGGTCAGGCCGGTCAGGCAGACGAGGATGCGCCCTGCCAGTCCGCCGGCATCGCCCGAATGGAGCGGGAACATGAGATCAATTACCTTGTCCCCGCTGGCGCCGGTGCCCGCCCCCGCGACCGCGATCGAGCGGCAGCCATCGCCCGCGACATGGACGATCAGCGGCCCGGCCCCCGCCGTGTCGGCGTGGCGCAGTTTGACCCGGTACATGCCTTTCGCATCGAGGCGCACGACCTGTCGAACGGGCGCATCGCGGCCGATCCGGCGCGCCTCCGCGTGTGCACAGGCGACTGCCACGTCAAATCCCGTCCATGCACCGGCAAGACGCTGCTTGCCCGGCATCGGCCATTCGACCGGCAGCACGCGCGTGAGAAGAGGCGAGAAGACCTCCTTGTACAGATTGAGTGACACGCTGGTCACCGCCACCACCAGCAGCGCCGGCCATAGCCACAAGCCGGACGCACGGTGCCAGTCGAACATGGTACGCCAGCTGCCCGCCTTGTGCTTGATCCGCCATGACGGTGCCCATTTGCGCAGGAACGGTCGCCCGAGAGGAAGGGTCAGCGCAAAGCCGACGAAGCAGTCGAACGCCCATGCCAGCGCCACGCCGCCCAGCAGCCACCGGCCCCACTCACCGGGCAGATGCAGATCCTGGTGAATGGCATAAAGCAGCGGGACGATATGCTGCCGGTCCAGCCGGATATCGCCCCATAGCCGGGTGCCGAGGACCGTGCCCGTGGCGGGGTCGGCGAACAGTTCGTTGACAGCGGCGGGCGTGCCGTCGGGAGCCGTCACGAACGTTCGCACCGATCGGCCCGTGGCCTCGGGCAGCTCGATCGTCGCCACGCTCAGGTCTGGCCGCGCGCGTTCGATGCGTGCGACCAGTTCGTTCAGGGACAGCGCCGGTCGATCCGGCGCCACCCGCATCATCGCCGGGTTGAGCCATCCGTCCACCTCCTTCTCAAAGGCGATGACCGCGCCGGTCAGCCCCGTGACGACGAGGAAGCCGGCAATGGTCAGCCCGACATAGCGGTGGAGCCGGACCAGCAGGGCGCGGATCGATGAACGGGACACTTTACCAGCGATAACCCACCGACAGACGCGCATCGCGCGCATAGCCGAGCGCGCAGAACTCCGCACCACCACGGGCAAAGGCGCATTGCGTGGCGAAGCGCTTGTCGAACAGGTTGTTGACGTTGAGCGCGATGCGGAAACGGCGCACGTCCCATGATACCAGCGCATCGGCGAGGAGATACTCCTCGTTCTGCGGCACCACTACCAGCGCTGGCGTCGTCGCGGTCGCGGCGCGCAGCAGGGTCGGCAACGATCCCGGATGTTGCGCGGTGTAACGCAGGCCGGCGCCGAGGCTGAGCGTACCGAGCGTCACGTCCTCGACCCGATACTTGCCCCACAGCGAGGCGGTATGGGGCGGCGCGCTGAACGGCCGGGCACCGGTGGCGAACGGCGTGTTGGAGCGCAGGATTTCAGCGTCGAGATAGGCGTAATTGGCGATTACCGACAGGTTGCGCGTGATCTCGCCCCGGGCTTCCAGTTCGACGCCGCGCGAGCGCTGCTTGCCGGTCTGGATGATGAGCGCCGGGTTGTTGGGTGAGGGCGTGCGCAGATTGTACTGCACCAGATCGAACACCGCGGCGGTGAAGGACACCTCGCTGCCGACCGGCGTGTAGCGTACGCCCGCCTCCCACTGGCGTCCCTTTTCGGGTTCGAACGGCTGACCCTGCGCATCCAGTCCGGTCACGGTGCCGATCGGCGGCTGGAACGAGCTGGACCAGCTGACGTAAGGCGCGAGCCCGTTCGCCGCCTCGTAGATCAGGCCGGCACGCCCCGTGAAGGCGTTGTCCCGGCGCTTGCGGGTCAGCGTTGTGTACCGCGCCGTCGCAGTCGACCGTCCTTCGTTATAGGTATCCACGACGGCGCGATCATATCGTCCGCCGAGATTGAGCTTCAGGCCGCTGCCGAAATCGATCAGATCCTGCGCGTAGAAGCCGGTCTGCTGGATGCCGGCCAGCGTGTAGTCCGAACGGAAATTATTGGTCCAGTCGGGGTTGCCGTAATTGGGCGCGATCAGGTCGAGCGGCCCGAAGTTGTTGACCGTGAAGAAGGGCTGTTCGTAGTCCGACCCGAAATGGTCGACGCCGATCGCGACGCGGTGACCGATACCGCCGGTCGAGAAGCCACCCTCCACCCGTACGTCGGCGGTCCACGTCTTTTCCGAATCCGGGCGCACCCAGGCGATGCGGTTGATGCTGCGCTGGTCGGCGCGCAGGCCAAAATTGCGCGTTTCACGCCGGTCGTTCTCGGCGTCGCTCCACCGACCCATCGCATGGAAGGTCCATTGGTCATTCAGCGCGTGGTCGAGGATGACCGAGGCCGTGATCGACTCCTTCATGTGGTACGACCCCGGACCGTTGATGTTCAGGTCCTCCGCGGCAGGCCCGAAGGGCGTGACGCGGTAATAGGGCGTGACGAAGCCGCGCCGATCTTTCTGATACTGGCCCAGCACCTGCAACCGCGTGCGTCCGTCGTCCCAGCCGATCGCGGGTGCGATGTAGATGCGGTCGTCCGACAGGAAGCGCCACTGCGTGTCCGCATCGCGCACCACCGCGGTCAGGCGCGCGGTGAGCTGGCCCGAGGCGTCCAGCGCACCGCCCACGTCCAGATTGCCCTGGATGCGATCGAAGCTGCCGACTGTCACCTCGACCGTGTTGGCCATGTCGGCGCGCGGTCGCTTGGTCACGGCGTTGACGAGGCCGCCAGGCGCCGCCTGGCCGAAGGTGATCGAGGCCGGGCCCCGCACGATCTCCAGCCGTTCCAGTCCGAACGGTTCGAGGTTGGTCATGAAGCCGTTCTGGATCAGGCGCGTGCCGTCGCGGTAGAGGCCGGTGCCCGTCAGGCCGAAACCGCGCAACGTGATCTCGTCCTGCGTGGTGAAGTAATCGAGCTGATTGGCACCGACGACGTAGCGCACGGCCTCCTGTACGCTTTGCACCGACTGGTCTCGGATCTGGTCGGCGGTGACGACGCTGACGCTCTGCGGCGTTTCCGCCAGCGTCATGTCCATCTTGCCGCCTGCGGTGCTGCGCTCGGCACGATAGGCACGGTCGGGATCGGTCGCGGCACGCTCGACCAACCCGCCTTGTGCGCCCTCGACCCGCACCGGGCCGAGCCGGGTCGCGCCCTGCGACGCGGGAGCATCGGCGGCGGGTGCGGGTTCGACCTGTACGGTGCGCGCCGCCGAGTAGCGCCAGCGGTGGCCGCTGCCCTGCAGCAAGCGGGTCAGCGCCGTTTCGACCGGCATCGTGCCCGCGAGCGGCGATGCCTGCCGCCCGGTCAGGTCGCCCGACACCAGAATGCGGATACCGGCCTGATCCGCCAGCGCGGTCAGCGCGGTGTCGAGCGGCTGCGGCGCGATCGACATCGCGATCGCCGGCGACGCGTCGGCCTGCTGCGCCCACGACGACACGGGTATCGCGACCAGCGTAGCGCTGATCGCCAGCACGGCCACGTCGGTACGGCGCACCGCCTGTCTGATGTTCATATCCATAGCCCCCGATCGTTCCGAATGACGTCGTGATAACGACTCTCATTACCAATGACGCTGGATGGAGGCAGTCTTGCAGCGGCCGGCGAAATTTATTTCGATCGGTACAGCAGCGTCAGGCCGGGCACGCGATCGATCCGCGCGCCGGTCGCATCGGCGATCGCGCGGAACAGGCCATCGGGATCGCCGATCTCGAACACGCCGCTGAGCCGCGCCGAGCGTAGTCCTTCACCGAGCACAACGATCCGGGCGGGCGTATAGCGCTGCATGTCCGCGACGATCGCGGCCACCGTCATGCGCTGGAAGATCAGCTTGCCGCGCAACCATGCCGTGGCGGCGGTCGGCGACACCATGGTCATGGGGCTCAGCACGGTGCCGGCAAAGGCGATCGCCTGACCCGCGTACAGGCGTGTCGTCCGGCCGCCGACCGCGACATCGAGCATGCCGCGCACCGCCGTCACATCGCAGCGCCCGTCCAGCGTGCGAAGAAGGACATCGCCACCGTGGCAGCGGACGACGCCCTCGCCGGCGATGGCGTAGAACGGGCGCGTGCCCCGCCCTGCATTGGCGAACAGCACCTCCCCGGTATGAACCGTCGCCTCGGGTCCATCACGCCCATCGCCGATCGAGAAGGCGCTGGCTGTGTTCATCCAGGCGACCGTGCCGTCGGCAAGTGCGACACGCCGCTGTTCGCCAACGCGCGTGGCATGATCCGCCAGCCACCCCGAGACAGGCATGATGGTCCGATCGACGGTAAAGGCGGTCACCGCCGCGGCTGCAATACCCCCGGCCAGCATCCTGCGTCTGGTCGGATGCGCCGCGTGCGTATTGCGGGCTGTCCGGTGCCAGAGGGCTGCTTCGCTGCGATCAATGTCGGCGAGTAGTCCTTCCGCCGCAGCCATCGCTTCCTCATGCGCGGACGATCGCGCCCGCCAGGCCGCGATCTGCTTGCCGCCGTCAGGCGACACCAGCAGCGCGATCGCTTCATCGCTCAGCCTTGCGCTGCGGGCGATGCGCCGGATCATGCGCCGCTCGCCATTCTGATCGCGCGCTGTTTGATTTTGCCCGCTCCCCCCGTTCGCTTGGGTTTCCGAATACCAGACGTTCTCCGGGTGCCGGACTTACAGGGTATAATGGTGATTATTCCGCGTCGAGCAGCCCGAGATGGTCGCGGCAGTGGCGTAGCGCCTGTGCCAGATACTTGGCGACCATGCTGGGCGAGACGTCAAGGCGCCGGGCGATGTCGGCATGTGACAGCCCGTCGACGCGAAACAGCAGCAAGGCCATGCGCGCGCGGGGCGGCAGCGTGGCGAGCGCCGCATCGAGTTGGCGAAGCCGGTCGCGATCAATGGCGATCGTCTCGGGTCCCGGGCATGGATCGGGCACCTGCTCGCTGTCCGCTTCGTCCTCACGGACCGTCAATTGCCGCGCGGCGCGGCGAACCCGGTCGATGGCGAGGTTCCCGGCCACACGATAGACATAGGCGTCAGCTTCGATGACGTGCGCTTCACTCTGCGCCTCGGCAATGCGGAGGTAGGTGTCGTGCACGATGTCGGCGGCTTCGTCCGTATCGCCATAGCGGCGCGCGACATGGCGAAGCAGTGCCTCGCGATGGCGCAGGAACGTCTCGATCAGCTTGCTTCGGTCCCTCACCGTGCCCCTCATGGTTGGCCGTCCGCGCAGTACGGGAACCACCATCTTGCCGCAAGCTTGTTGCGATCAATTCGCATTTCGTGCTGCGCGCGATCTACCGGGGTTTCCAGACCATCGCCGAATTCCGGTGCGACATGAAGGCCGCGTTCAAGGCCGTGTTCTACGCGTTCGTGATGTACCTCTGGCTCGATCTAGCCTAGGCGAACAGAAATTCTCCAATGATCTGAGTGCCAACCTTTGGTCTCCGTGGGGCACCATGACCGATACCCGCAAGCGTTCGCCCAATCCGTTGAGGGACAGGCGAAACGGGGCCGGACAAGGTTGGCGTGGATGAGCAGGTGGGCAGGTTATCCTGCTCGCACTTCGTTAATCACAAGCAGCTATCGTGTTTCCGGAAGGAGACGCCGTGGAACTCGATCGCACGATCGCCGAGGCCGCACGCAGGTCGGGCGAGCTGGGGATCAGGACGCTGGACCTGCAAGCCGACATATCGGAGCTGGCCACGCGGGTGACCGCGCAGGCGGGTACCATCGACAGTCTTGGAACGCAGACCAGCGGCCTTGTCAGCGATGCCGAGAACGTGTCGATCGCCGCGCGTGAATCGCTGGGCGCCACCACCGGGGCCCACGGCCTGCTGGCCAATTCCCAGGTGCAGATCGAGACGGCCATGGGCGACGTGGTCGATCTGATCGGTCAGGTCAGCCTGATCCACGACAGCCTCGGCGCCTTCACGGTGGCGCTCGAGGATGTCGGCCGGGTGACCGCGTCGATCAACGCCATCGCCAGCCAGACGAACCTCCTCGCGCTGAACGCGACGATCGAGGCTGCGCGCGCCGGCGATGCGGGCCGCGGGTTCGCGGTGGTCGCAAGCGAGGTCAAGAAGCTGGCGTCCGAAACGGCAACGGCCACATCCCGGATCAACATGTCGATCAGTGCGCTGACCGCACAGGCGGAAGCCATGCTGGCGCGCGTCGACCTGGGCGTCTCGAAGGCGCGCTCGACCCATGCCGGGACGCAGGACGTCAAGGCGCGCGTCGCCGAGATTCGCCTGCTCGTGAAGGGACTGGAGCACAATAGCGGGACCGTAAGCGAGCTGGCGGCCTCGATGGTGTCGGCGGTGGGTGAGGTGCGGACGGGGCTCGGCCGGCTGGCCGAAACCTCGACGGACAACGCCTGCGGGCTGCAGCGTCTGTCAGAACGCATCAGTTCGGTAAGCGACGATACCAACGATCTGCTGCAGATGCTCGCCGAAAGCGGTGCGGACATGCCGGATCGGCCCTATATCCGCTTTGCCGTCGAAGCGGCATCGCATGTGTCCAGCGGGCTGGCCGCGGCGGTGGCGCGCGGAGAACTCGCCGAGGCCGTGATCCTCGGCGATGATTACCGCTGCGTCGACGGCTCGGATCCCGCGCTCTTCACCCATCCGGCGATGCAGCTGCTCACCGGGCTGGCCCGCCCCCGGCAGGAAGCGGCGAGAAAGCTTCCCGGCTTCTTCGGCATGAGCCTTACCGATCGACGCACCTTCGGCGCGGTGGCGATGCCGGAACGCTCCCTGCCACAACGCCCGGGCGAAAAGGCGTGGAATGAGGAACATTCCCGCGCCGGCATGTTCTTCCACTCTCCCGGTACGGCGCAACATGTCAGGATCACCAAGCCGTTTTGCCTGAAAGCCTATCGTCGCCCCCTGGCCGACGGTGGGGTCGTCCTGCTCAAACAGGTGATCGCGTCGATCCACGTCAACGGAGCGCACTGGGGCGTGCTCCAGCTGGCCTATCAGGACCGAGGGTAACCGCGCCGGTTCAGACGATTCGCCGCTCCGGTTCCCGTAGCGGCGACACGCGCAGCATCGGACGAATGCAGGCGCCGCCCATCGCCCCCGCGCCACGGCATCCGACTGCACGGCATCGGCGTACCGGCGCATCCCGTCGCACGAGGTCGGCGATGACCAGCAGCGGGGAAAGCGCGCGGTCGGGCGCGATACCCGCGCTCGCCGCCCCGCGCCGATACCGGCATCCACGCTTCCCCTCCCGCTTGCGATATGTTAATGCGAGTCAGTCGCGATAATGCTGCGAACGGGAAGAACGGCATGGGGCATTCGACCGGAATATGCGAGCTAGAGTTTGATCCATCCGCATGGAAACGTCACCCCAGCGAAGGTTGGGGGTCTCCATCGGCTCCTGCTGCACGCTACCACAGGGAGATCCCAGCCTTCGCTGGGATGACGTCCGTTTCAACAGGCATGGATCAAACTCTACGCGCGGCGCTGCCTATCGCCGACCGTGCCGCCTTCGCGCACGGCGCCGACAGCGGGCGGACGGGATAAGGAACCGACATGACCTATTGGGAACAGATCGATCGGCCGGACACCCATGGCGAGCGGGTCGTGGTCCGGCTGTTGCGGCGCTATCGCGACATCCGCGATCGCGATCGGGACGGCGGGGCACTGGCTCGCCTCGTCGCGCTGGGGCACAGGCTGCGCCTGCCCCCCGCCGGCAGCGTCGCGCTGGCGAGCGTCTTCGAACTGACCGAGGCCGTGCTCGGCCGGCACCTCGTCACCGGATGCCATCGCACCCGCGACTATCGCGACTATAGCGCCGACGAGCGCGCGATGCTCCGGCTCCTCAGTGCCCGCCTGCCGGGCGTCGCGGGTACCGGCACGGTCGAAATCCCCCATGGCTTGCCGGGCGCACTGGCATGGGCCGTGCTGAGCGTCAGGTCGCTGTGCGGCGGGATGCTATCGCTACCGGCGCGCCCGGCAGCGAGCGACGATGCCACCTGCCCGTTCCACGGCTTCGCGGCGGCTTGACGGCCGTGCCGACGCTGTACGCCTATCTCGACCGGTGCGTCGGCGACATGGCCGGCGATGACGTTTTCCTGCTGTCCGCGGTCAGACGCTGGGTATTCGCGGTCCGGCACACCCGGTGCCCCCAGGCGATGTTGCGCAGCGGCTTTGCCCATCGCCGGGTCGACGATGCGCTGCTGCCATTCCTGTGCGCGATGACCCTGCTCGACCGCCATGGCTATGGCACGATGCGCTTCGCCGACGTCCGACATCCCCATGTCGGCGACGACGAGGCGCGCATCCTGACCCTGTTCGGGGCGGCGCGGGTGAACGATCCGGCGCTGATCCGTATCGCCGCCAGCCTCGTCAGCGACGGCATGGCGATGCAACTGGCCGGTGCCGCCGGACGGATCGGCGCAGCGATGGCCCCGGCGACCTAGTCGCGCGATGGTCATCGAGCGGCACGGCACGGGAACCGCATGCCGGGCCGGAGCGGTTGCACCGCGATGGCATGACGGAGAATGACATGGTCCCGCGCCTTCCTGTACCGGCGACCACGCCGCGATGACGCGCCGGCGGCGGGCGGGGCTGGCCATGGCCGGTATCGGAGGGGTGCTGACCCTGCTGTGCGGCTGGCTGCTGATCGATTCGGTCGCAACGTCGCTCGCCGCGTGGCGTGGCGGCGCGGCGGAGGTGCGGGTCGGCGGCGGCGATGCCGCGATGGCGGTCGCGCTGCCGATCCTGCTGGCCCTGGCGATATGGGGCATGCTGGCCGCGTTCCACGACGGCCCGTTCGTTACCCGGATCGGCAATGCGATCGCCGTGGTGGCGATCGTCGCCGTGCCGGTCGGAATCGCGGGATCGTGGGCGGTCCGCAACTGGGCCGAGCACGCGCTGGCAACCAGCGGCTATGCGCGGTGCGATACGGAGCGCACCGGTCGCTTCCTGACCATCGTCTTGTGCCGGCACCCGGCGGCCCCGGCACGGTCCTAGGTGTTTGATCCATCGGCATGGAAACGTCACCCCGGCGAAGGCTGGGGTCTCCCTCGGCGCCTGCTGCGCGCTACCACCGGGATATCCCGGCCTTCGCCGGGATGACGCCCGGTTCAACAGGGATGGATCAAACTCTGGCGTCGCACCATCGGCCGGCGCCACCTTTCCCGCCTTGCGACATTCGCATTTGCCGTTACGTTTCCGTCAATTACCTGCCGGGGAGAGATGGAAATGACCGCGCGCTTCGATCGTCGTACGCTGATCGCCGGGGGCGTTGCGGCGTCGGTTGCCGGTCTCGCCCCGCTCGACGCCGCAGGCGGCCAGCGCCGCCGCATGGCGGCCAGCGACAAGTTGCAGGTCGGCGTGATCGGCTGCAAGGGCATGGGCTGGGCCAATCTGACCGCGATGATGAAGGGGGCCGACGTCGTGCCGGTCGCGCTGTGCGACGTCGATGCGCGCGTCCTGGCCGAACGCGGTGCCGAACTGCGCAAGACGACGGGGCGCGCGCCGCGGCTGTACGACGACTATCGCCGGATGCTGGACGACAAGGCGGTCGACGCGGTCATCATCGCCACCCCCGACCATTGGCACGCATTGCAACTGATCGACGCGATGTCGGCGGGCAAGGACGTCTATTGCGAAAAGCCGCTGGGCAATTCGATCGCCGAATGCCGCGCGATGGTCGCCGCGCAGCAGCGCCATGGCCGCGTGGTGCAGGTCGGCCAGTGGCAGCGCAGCAACCGCCACTGGGCGGACGCCGTCGCGCTGGTCCATGCCGGCGGGATCGGCCGCGTGCGCAAGGTGAAGGCATGGGCCTATATGGGCTGGATGAAGCGGGTCGAACCGAAGCCCGACCAGGCGGCGCCGGCCGGCGTGGATTATGATCGCTGGCTGGGACCGGCCCCGGCGCGAGCGTTCAATCCCAACCGCTTTCATTTCAGCTGGCGCTGGTATTGGGACTATGCCGGCGGGCTGATGACCGACTGGGGCGTGCATCTGATGGATATCGCGCTGCTGGGGATGAAGGCCAGCGTGCCGCAGTCGGTCGGTTCGCTGGGCGGTGCATATGGCTATCCCGGATCGGCGATGGAGACGCCCGATACCCAGACCGCGATCTACGATTTCGGCGACTATTCGGTCGAATGGGAACATGCCGTCGGTATCAGCCAGGGGCCCTATGGCGGACGCGATCACGGCGTGGCGTTCATCGGCGAGACCGGCACGCTGATCGTCGATCGCGGCAAATGGGAAGTGATCCCCGAGGAGAGCGACGGCAAGCCGCTGACCCGCGCCGTGCCGGTGACACGCTCGTCGGACCAGGGGCTCGACCGGCATACCGCCGACTTCGTCGCCTGTATCAAGGATCGCGCGCGCACCCCCGCCTGCCCGATCGAATCGGCGGCGAACACCGCGATCGTGTGCCAGATGGGCAATGTCGCGTGGCGCACCGGCCGCAAGGTGCATTGGGACGCCGCCGCCGGGCAGTTCCGCGACGATGCGCAGGCGAACGCGCTGATTACCCCGCGCTACCGTGCGCCCTATCGTTTGCCGGTGTAGGGCCGGGCCGACATTCGCACGCCGGTCGTCACCCCGGACTTGTTCGAGACCTCTGCGAACGTCTCGAACAGAGCCAATTCCTCGCCGTACCCCGGCGAAGGCCGGGGTCCAGTTGGAAAGGCTTTTCCGTATCTTGCCAATGCCCCCCAACTGGGCCCCGGCCTCCGCCGGGGTACGGATTGAGGGCGTTCGCAGAGGTCTCGAGCAGGTCCGGGGTGATACGAGCGGCAGGTCGGTCGGCAATGACCGCAGCCAGTTGTGCAAGTGCAGCGGCCGACCGACCCCCTACCGCACGACGACGACCTTCGGCAGCGTGGCGATCGGTTCGACGGTGATGCCCCGGAACCACGTCTCGGCACCTTCCGACTGGAGCTGGATCCGGCCATGGGTCAGCGTGCGGCGCGTGCCGTCGGGGGCGATCGTCGCGAGGTCGCGGATTTCGGCCACCGGCACGCCGTTGACGACATGCACCGCGCGGTCGCCGACGACATACAGGTCGAGCGTGTTCCACTGACCCACCGGCCGTTCGGCATCGCGGCCCGCCTCGACATTCCAGGTCGGGGTGCCGTTGACCAGATCGACCTGCCTGCCCCCTGCGCGGTAGCGCAGGTGCGGCGCGATCAGCGACGGGTCGAACGCCACCTCGGTCCGGCCGCGCAGCTTCGGCCCGACCGCGACGATCATGCCGGTCGATCCGGTCATGATCTCGAACTCGGCGGAGGGTTGCCACGTCCCGAACACTTCGCCGGGCACGCCGTGGGTGTGATAGAGCAGGCCGTTGTTGCGCGGCTCCTTCGCGCGCGGCGCCCACGTCTTCGCGCCCCATTTGAACTGCAGCCGCAGGTGATAGTTGCTCAGATCGGCGCGGTGGACGAGGCTGCCCCACGTCTGGCCCTTCACCCACAGCGCCGGCGCGCCGTCGACCATCTTCACCGCGAAGTCGCCGCCGGTATCGCGGCTGGTCCCGACCGGCCTGTCCGCCGGGCCCGCACGATAGGTGATCGCCGGATCGGCATAGCCCAGCCACGGCGTCCAGCCCGCCAGGCTGCGCCCGTCGAACAGCGCGGTCGCCTTCCCCGTCGCGACCGGCACGTCGGTGAGCTTGAGCCGCTGCGGCGTCGCCGCCGGCGCTCCGGCGATCGTGCGCGCCTGTTCCTTCGAATCCTGCGCCCATGCCGGGGCGGCGACCATTGCCACCGCCACCAATGCCCGATCGATCCGCATCGCCATCTCCCCTGTTGCCGCCCGCAGGCGATTATCGAGCGTTCGTAGCGCGTTATCGCTACCATAGGAATGGCGTTCCATGGGTGGACCTGCCCGCACGCCACGATACAGTGCGCGGATGCAGGATAATCTGACCGCCGACCGGCCGACCTTCGTCACCCATCTCGAATGCTCGATGACGGGGGAGCGGTATCCCGCCGACACGCTGCACAACCTGTCGCGGGCGGGCCGGCCGCTGCTGGTCCGCTACGATCTGGCGGCGGCGGGCGCAGCCCTGTCGCGCGACACGCTGGCGGCGCGCGACACCGACCTGTGGCGCTGGCGCGAACTGCTGCCGGTGCGCGACACGGCGAACATCGTCAGCCTGGGCGAGGTCGAGACGCCGCTGATCGCCATTCCGCGGTCCGGCGGCGGCAACGTACGGGTCAAGGACGAAGGCCGCCTGCCGACCGGCAGCTTCAAGGCGCGCGGACTGGTGATGGCGGTCGCCATGGCCAGAGAACTGGGCGTCCGCCGCATCGCGATGCCGACCAACGGCAATGCCGGTGCCGCGCTTGCCGCCTATGCCGCGCGCCTGGGGATCGAGACGATCGTGTTCTGTCCCGAGGACACGCCCGAGGTGAACGTGCGCGAGATCGCCGCGCAGGGCAGCCGCGTCTGGCGGGTCAACGGGCTGATCGACGATTGCGGCGCGATCGTCGCGAAGGGCGCGGCGGAAGGCCGCTGGTTCGACTTCTCGACGCTGAAGGAACCGTACCGGATCGAGGGCAAGAAGACGATGGGGCTGGAACTGGCCGCGCAGCTCGGCTGGCGGCTGCCGCAGGCGATCTTCTACCCCACCGGCGGCGGCACCGGGCTGATCGGCATGTGGAAGGCGTTCGACGAGCTGGAGGCGATGGGCTGGATCGGGCCCGAGCGCCCGCGCATGTATGCGGTACAGGCGTCGGGCTGCGCCCCGATCGTCCGCGCGTTCGAGGCGGGCGAGGAACATGCCGAACGCTGGGAGGACGCGCATACCGTCGCCGCTGGCATCCGCGTGCCGCGCGCGGTCGGCGACTTCCTGATCCTGCGCGCGGTGCGCCAGTCAGGCGGCAAGGCGCTGGCGGTCGGCGACCCCGCGATCCTGAAGGCGGTCGACGACTGCGCCCGGCGCGACGGGCTGCTGCTCTGTCCCGAAGGCGGCGCGACGCTGGCCGCCTATCGACAGGCGCTGCGCGATGGCGAGGTCGATGCGGAGGAGGAGGTCGTGCTGTTCAACTGCGCCACCGGCCTGAAATACCCGCTGCCCCCCGCCGCGGCGACGCTGGACCGCCATGCACCGATCGATTTCGACGCGCTGTAACGCAGTGGTATCGAACGCTTAACCAGCTTCGTTCAGCCGGCGGTGACGCGGATTGCGACAGGATCGGCGGTGAAAGGGACAGCGCGATGTGGCTTCTGGTAACGGTCCTGTACCGCGTCGTCAGCTTTCCGCTGTGGCTGGTCGCGCAGGCCGCCATGGCGCTCGGCGCGGTGACGGTCCTGTTCGCGGCGATCAGCCTGTTCTTCTTTCCGCTGGCCAGGGCGGCGACGATCGGCGGGATCGGTGCGGCGACGATGCTGGCGGGTATCGCGCTGTACGTCCTGGTCGAAACGATCGCGCGGAGGATCGACGACAGGCGCGACGAA
The DNA here is from genome assembly GCA_003946805.1 of Bacillus sp. 2B10. Classification (GTDB taxonomy): domain Bacteria; phylum Pseudomonadota; class Alphaproteobacteria; order Sphingomonadales; family Sphingomonadaceae; genus Sphingomonas. Next base: position 25,445 of record RPSH01000010.1, read on the forward strand.
CGCCTGCCTGGCATCACCGGCTATTGAACGATTCCGTCGGGAGAAATCGGCATGAAACCATCCTTCCTGTCGGCACTGGTTGCGGCATCGTTCGCCGGATCGGCGGCGCTGGCGGCGGGTCCGTCGGTCGCGTCGCTGGACGAGGCATCCGCCGCCACCAACCTGTCGATGCAGGTCGGCCTGTTCCGCCTGTGCGGGATGCAGGCGGCGCTGGGCGAGATCCCGGCGCAGAGCAGCGCGTTCAACGATTCGCACACCAGCAACGGCCGCCCGCTCAGCCGCGACATGCAACTGGCGGTCGTGTTCAACACGCAGGCACTGGTGGAGCGCGCCGGCGGGCGGCAACGCTTCTGCGCCGCGCTGGCGGCGCAGCGGGCGAAGTCGGTCGCAGGTACGGAGGCGAGCTGGGCCAAGCTCAAGGAAGCCCATGCGAAGGCGACGACCGCCGGGCATTGACGCTGCCCCGGATCGCGAAACCGGCCCGCCGCGAAGCGGTCGTCCGCAGGGTGATGACGCTGGTTCAACCCGGACGAGAACCGCGCTACGCTGCCGGATATGACGGTCATGCTTCGCCCCGCCCGACCCGACGACCTGCCCGTGTTCTTCGCGCACCAATGCGACGCCGAGGCCGCGGCGATGGCCGGGTTCGTGCCGCGGGCGCGCGCGGCGTTCGACGCGCATTGGGGCAGGATCATCGCCGGGCCGGCGTTCGTCGTGCGGACGGTCGTGGTCGATGGCGCGGTCGCCGGCTATGTCTCCGCCTTTCCGAACGATGGCCGCTCGGAAATCGCCTATTGGCTCGGCCGCGACTTTTGGCATCGCGGCATCGGGCAGGCGGCGGTCGCGGCGTTCCTGGCCGACCATGCGGCGCGCCCGCTGTTCGCATCGGTGATCGACACCAACGCCGCGTCGCAGGCGATCCTCGAACGCTGCGGCTTTACCGTCGTGGGCGAGGAATCGGGCGACGACGGCGTGTGCGAACGAACGCTGCGGCTGGAATAGGGCCGCCAGCCCATTTCGTCCTTCCCGCGAAGGCGGGAGTCCATACACGCCGACGGTTCGGATCGATCGCGACGATAGCCGCCATGGATTCCCGCCTCCCGCGCGAATGACGACGTCCAGGGATCAGACGAACGCCCACATCCCCGCCGCCATGGCAAAGATCGCCACCCCGGCGATCGTCGACGCGATCGTCCAGCTGCGGAACGTCTGTGCCTCGGTCAGCCCCAGATACTGTTTCACCAGCCAGAATCCGGTGTCGTTGACATGGCTGGCGATCGACGCGCCGCCACCGATCGCGATCGTCACCAGCGCGATCCGCCCCGGCGACAGCGCGGCGGCGGTGACGATCGGTGCGCACAGTCCCGCCGCCGTGACCATCGCCACCGTCGCCGACCCCTGCGCCACCCGGACGAACGCCGCGATCAGGAACGCGAACAGCAGCACCGGCAGCTGCGCGGCGGCGACGACGTCCGACACCTGCTGCCCCGCGCCGGACTCGATCAGCACCTCCTTGTACGCCGCACCCGCCCCGACCACGAGCACCATCAGCCCCGCCGGCGCCAGCGCGCGCGTCATGACGTCGGCGGCCAGCGCCATCGGCGTGCCGCCGCGTACCAGCACCGCCGTCACCAGCAGACAGGCGAGCACCAGCGCGACGAACGGATGCCCGGCAAAGGCGATGGCCTCGCGCAAAGGTCCCGGCGACAGCACGACCCCGGCGACCGCCGCGCTCAGGATCAGCACCAGCGGGACGAGCATCCCGACCATCGCCCAGCCGAAGCCGAGCGGCGACAGCCGTGGGGCGCCTTCGTCATGGGTCGGCGGCACGACATAGTCGCCGAACCCCGGCGCGCCATGCGCCAGCCGCGCGAAGACCGGCCCGGCAAGGATAGCCGCGGGAATGCCGCAGACGAGGCCATACAGCGCCAGCAACCCGTAATCGGCACCCAGCAGTTCGGCGACCGCGACCGGCCCGGGATGCGGCGGCAACAGCGCGTGCATCGTCATCAACCCGGCCAGCACCGGCAGCGCGAAATAGATCACCCGCCGCCCCGCCCGCAGCGACAGCGTCGCCAGCAACGGCACCAGGATGATGAACGCGACGTCGAAGAACAGCGGGATGCCGACGAGGATGCCGATCAGCGTCAGCGCCCATGGCGCACGCTTCTCGCCGAACCGGTCGAGCAGCCGGTGCGCGATCGTCGCGACCCCGCCCGACGCCTCCAGCAACCCGCCCAGCATCGCGCCCAGCCCGATGACGACCGCGACGAAGCCCAGCGCCTCGCCCGATCCCTTCCGCACCGCCGCCAGCACCTTGGCCGGCTCGGCCCCGAACGCCAGCCCGGTGGCGAGCGCCACGATCAGCAGCGCGAGGAACGCCGGCAACCGCACGCGCAGTACCAGCACGACCACCGCCGCGATCGACAGCCCGACGATCAGCAGCGTCCGCCACGGCTCGATCAACGCCGCGCCGCCCCGCACACAGGAATATCCTGTCGATTCCGCACCATGCCCCCTCCCGCACCGGCCTGCGCCGCTATTGACAACGCTAGACCAGGGTCGGTCGAGGTTCAACGATCATCCTCGCCGGATTGTTACCCCGGCCCCGATCGAGACCTCTGCAAAAGTCCTTAATCCGTACCGCGGCGAAGGCCGGGGCCCAGTTGGGGGGCATTGGCAAGATACGGAACAGCCTTTCCAACTGGGCCCCGGCCTTCGCCGGGGTACGGTGAGGCGTTGGCTCTGTTCGAGACTTTCGCAGAGGTCTCGAAACGGCAGGGATTCCGGTGCCCGCCGCTGCGATCCGGCGCGGAACGCCTGAACCTCGACGAGGCACAAGCGAATGCTCAGCTCTCGACCGGTTCAGCCAACGCCGCCGCCAGCCACGCCGGCAGCAACGCCTCGCCCAGATCGTCGACGCGACGATGCTCCACCGCCAGCCCCGGTTCCGGATACACGATCCGCGTCCGCGGCCCCGCCACCTGCGTCGGCACCACCACCAGCCGGCGGTTGACCGTCGAGCGATAGTTCATCCGCGCGGTATTCTCCTGCCCGACGTAACAGCCCTTGGTGAAGCTCACCCCGTGCAGTTCGCGCGCATTGCATTCCAGCCACAGCGTCTGGCCGTCGCCCAGTTCCGCCCGCCCCTCGGTCACGCCGTGGCGCAGGCGATGCTCGGTCCAGCCGCTCGCCGCAATGCCGGGTGGCGCCAGCCAGCGCCGCCCGAGCGCCGCGAGCCGCGGGTCGGCCACGCCCTGCTCACCCGTCGGCGACCAATGGACGCCCAGCCCGGTCCGCTCGATCGTGATCGCACGCCGCAGGCGGTACAGCGTCAGCCGTTTGGCCAGCGCATCGGCCACCTCCCCCTCGCAATCGATCAGGATATCTTCGCCCTCGGCCCACAGCAGGAAGTCGAACAGCACCTTGCCCTGCGCACTCAGCAGCGCCGCCCATGCCGGCATATCGGGCGTCACCGCCGCCAGATCCTGCGTCACCAGTCCCTGCAGGAACGCGCGCGTTTCGTCGCCGGCGATGCGCAGCACGGCACGATCGGTCAGCCAGGTTGCGGGGCCGGCGGCGGGGGTGGCATTGGTCATGGCGAACAGGTAGGACCGCGCATCCCCCGGTTACAAGAGGCGGCAGTGGCGACCTTCGATACCAAGCTCACCGGTGGCACCGTCCACCTTCCCTCCGGCCCGGCACAGGTCGATATCGGCATCGTCGACGGCCGCATCGCCGGCATCGGCGTGACCGGCGACGCCGGGCGGACGATCGACTGCACCGGCCTCGACATCCTGCCCGGCGTCATCGACACGCAGGTCCATTTCCGCGAGCCGGGGCTGGAGCACAAGGAAGACCTCGCCACCGGATCGATCGCCGCGGTGATGGGCGGCGTCACCGCCGTGTTCGAAATGCCGAACACCAAGCCCGCGACCGATACCGAGGATGCGATCGCCGACAAGCTCGCCCGTGCCCGGGGGCGGATGTATTGCGACCACGCCTTCTATGTCGGCGCGACCGCGCGCAACGCGAACCACCTTGCCGAGCTGGAACGGCTGCCGGGGACGGCGGGCGTGAAGATCTTCATGGGATCGTCGACCGGCGACCTGCTGGTGTCGGAGGATGACGATCTGCTGCGCGTCCTGCGCTCGGGCCAGCGCCGGGTGGCGATCCATGCCGAGGACGAAATGCGGATGATCTCGCGCGAGGGCGAGCGGATCGGCGGCGATCCCGCCTCGCACCCCGTCTGGCGCGACGACGAAAGCGCGCTGCTCGCCACCCGCCGCATCCTGCGGCTGGCGCGCGAAGCCGGACGGCGGGTCCACGTCCTGCACGTCACCACGCCGGCCGAACTCGAAGTGCTTGGGCGCAACAAGGACATCGCCTCGTGCGAGGTCACGCCCCAGCACCTGACGCTGGCCGGCGAGGACGCCTATCCGCGTCTGGGCACCCATGCGCAGATGAACCCGCCGATCCGGTCGGGCGCGCATCGCGACGGGCTGTGGCACTGGCTGAACCAGGGCGTGCCCGACGTCATCGGTTCGGACCACGCTCCCCACACGATCGAGGAAAAGGCGAAGCGCTATCCCGCCTCGCCCAGCGGCATGCCCGGCGTACAGACGCTGCTGCCGCTGCTGCTCAATCATGTCGCCGAAGGGCGGCTGACGCTCGCCCGGCTGATCGACCTGACCAGTGCCGGGGCGCAGCGCATCTTCGGCCTCGCGGGCAAGGGCCGGATCGCATTCGGCTACGACGCCGACCTGACCGTCGTCGATCTGAAGCGCCGCTGGACGGTCGAGGAAAGCTGGCTCGCGTCGCGCGCCGGCTGGTCGCCCTTTACCGGCGACACGCTGACCGGCCGCCCGGTCGGCACGATCGTCCGCGGCCAAACCGCGATGTGGGAGGCGGAACTGATCGGCGAAGCGCAGGGCGCACCGATCCGGTTCGAATCCACCGCGTTCCGGCGGGACTGAGCGGCTAGGGCGTCACCCCGGCGAAAGCTGGGGTCTCGTTCGGCCGGAGCGTCGCGAGCAAAGCCCGCGGCGTCGGACGGCTTTCAGCCGCCGGCCGGGCTGGCGGGAGTCCGGCAGCTGCCGGCCCCGCTGCGCCTAGAACGGCAGCCACCGCTGCTTCTCGCTGAACCGCATATAACCGACATTGGCACCCAACCGCCAACCAACGCCCAACCGCACCGGGATCAACACCACATCCCCCCGCCGCAGATAGCTCGCCGAAAAGCCGCCGACGAAATAGGCGCGCCCCTCGGCCGCAGGGAACCGCCGGAACAATTCCTGGGAGTCATACAGGTTGTAGACCAGCACGAAGACCTTGGTCGCATCGCCGCCGACATCGAAGCCGACCGACGGCCCGGTCCAATAGACCTCGCGCTGCCCCTCGACCTTGTGGTTCATCACCCCCGAGCCATAGCGCAGCCCGACCACGAACGCACCCGCCGCCTCGCGCCCGGCGATGTAGGCGTTGGGCTTGCCCTGATCCTTCAGGATGTTCTCGATGATCCCCGCCAGCCCCGCCGCCCCGCGGCCGAACACGCCCTCGGCCGCACCGATCAGGTCGTCACGCTCGAACGTGTCGCTGGCCGCGGTCGTCGCCGTCGTGCTGGGCGCGCCCTCCTGCGCCGGCGGCGTCTGGGTCGGCGCGGGCTGATAGGCCGGCGGCACGTTCGAGCGCGGTGCCGGCACCGGATCGGGCGTCCGGGCGGGGGGCGGTGCCTGTTGCGGGGCCAGGTCGCCGTCGATCGCGTCGTTGGGGTCGACGGTGCGCACCTGTGCCTGCGCCGGCACCGCCAGCACCAGCAGCGGCGCCATCCACCCGATCAACCATTTCATGCCTCGGCTCCCCGCAATCTTGCCCGTTCCCGGCACGATAGGCGCCAAGCGCATGTCCCTGCAATGAACGCGCGTCCGTCCGGCATCGAATTACGGTCAATGTAGGGTGTTGATCGCCGCCCGATCCCCCGCTATAGGCCCGCTCTCCAAGCCGTAACGCGCGCTTGGGAGACGTGGGTGAGTGGCTGAAACCAGCGGTTTGCTAAACCGCCGTAGGGGGATTACTCCTACCGAGGGTTCGAATCCCTCCGTCTCCGCCAGCGGCAAGTTACAGCCTGTTCCACCGCGTCCCGCCGCCCTTGTCTTACGAGGGCCGGCGTTTCAGTTCGCGTGTCATGTCCTCCCATCCCGCTTTATCCAGTCGCAACAGGTGCGGGGGCACCGAGGGCCGCGAAACGTCCGGCGCTGGATGATCGCTGGTTCGGCATGGACAGGCCTGTCGCACCGCCGCAGCGGCGGGGGTGGACAGGCACGTGGACGCCGGGACGACGATCAGGGCAGAATGGTCCATTCCCACAGGCCCGCGCCGCGGTCGTCGGTTCGCAGGCGGAGGTAGCGCGCGGCGACCTGATGGCGGAGCGCGATCGGCGATCCGCTGGGCGATGCCATCGCCACGACGGGGCGCCACGTCCGCCCGTCGTCGGAGGCGTCGACCGCGAAGCGATAGGGCCGGGTTGCGAATTCCGGGCGGACGAGGGATCGCGCGATCCGGCGGCGGCGACCCAGGTCGGCGACGAGGGTGCCGGGGCCGTCCTTCGGCACGCGCCACAGCGTCGCGTAATTGTCGTCGGCGGCCCGCCCGCCCTCGCCGCTCGCGCGCCAGGCCAGTCCCTTCGTCCGGTGCGGCGCGAAGCCGGCGACCGGGCTGCCGTGCGTCGGCACCACCTTTGCGATCGTGCCGTCGGGGCGGATATCGAGCCGGTCGATCGCGATCTGGCGCAGCACGGCGTCGCCCACCTGCGGCCATGGCAGCGCCTGGCGGTGGTAGAGGATATAGTCCTGCCCGCGCGAGCGGAACACGGCGTGGTGGCCGGGACTGACGACGTCGCGGTCGCGGTGCGTTTCCAGGATCGGGCTGGTCGCGGCTTCCTCGAACGGGCCGAAGGGCGTCGCGCCGACCGCATAGCGGACCTTGTACGTGTCCTTCGTCGTGTTGCCGTCGCTGTAGGTCAGCAGATAGCGCCCGCCGGCCTTCACCATGAACGGCGCCTCGAAATAGCCACGCGGGGTGACGTCGCGCGGGACGCCGTCGAAGGTGACCATGTCGGGCTTCAGCCGGACGACGAAGCAATGCCCGTTCACCCAGTTCAGCCCCGATCCCCAGTAGAGATAGGCGCGACCGTCGTCGTCGACGAACGCCTCGGCATCGATCATGTGATAGGCGCGGTCGAAGTCGCGACCGATCAGCGGCTTGCCGCCGTTGGCGTCGCGCCATGGCCCCGCCGGGGAGGGCGCGGTGCCGACCCACACTTCGCTGCCGACCGACACGTACATGTACCAGCGGCCATCGCGCGCCTTGACCACCGACGGCGCCCAGACCTTCGCATCGCCCGACGTGGGGCTGGTCGCGGCCGCCTTCGTCGGCCAGTCGGGGGTCGAGAAGCGCCAGTCGCGGCCATCGTCCGACGTCCACAGCCCCAGCCGGTCGTCGCCCCATGGATCGATCGTCGCGAAGATGTACCAGCGACCGCCATCGCGGACGATCGACGGGTCGGCGAAATAGCCCGGCAGCACCGGGTTGCCCGCCCCGGGCGCATCCCAGCGCACGGGCGCATCCGCCGCCACTGCGGTCCCGCCGAGCAGGACGGCGGCCAGCAGGATCGTGCGCCGGCGCATCACTCCGCCCCCGTCGCGCGTGCCGCACGGGCCTTGCCGGGCGTCGTGCCGTCGCCGGAGAACGGCGTCAGGCGGAAGGCGACGCGGGTAGGAGCCAGCGTGGTCCGGTATTGCGGCAGCGGCTTGCCGAACTCGCTCCACTGGGTATCGCCGCCGACGCCCCATTGCGCGGAATCGACCAGCATCGTGACCTGGCCATGGGGTACGACATCGGTCGACTTCCACGTCCCCGGCGTGTGCCGGTCGAGGTCTGCATAGGGGAAGGCGAGCGCATTCATCATCAGCGGCTGGTCGCCCTGGACGCGCAAGCCCCGCCCGGCACCCGACAGTTCCATCCAGCGCACATCGACCTTGTTTCCGGTTTCCTGCGGGCGGATGAAGTCGTGGTTCTGCTCGGCGATCGCCCCGCGCCACAACCCGATCGGGGCGGAAGTTCTGCGGTCGACATAGCTTTCGTGCGGCCCGCGGCCATACCATTCGACGCTCGTCACATCGGTCGGCATCGCGAAGGCGAAACCGACGCGGAACGGCGGTGGCAGGTCGGCCTTCACGGGGGTCAACACGCCGTCGACCGCGACCGATCCGTCGCCCGCCATGGCATAGCGCGTCTCGAACCTGGCCGCGCCATCGCCCAGATCATAGCCGATGGTGACGGCGCCGCGATCCGCCTTGACCGACGTGACGGTGCGCGCGTCGCTCATCGCCTTCCACATGGCGAGCTGCTTGTCAGTGCCGATGCCGATGTCGTTGTCGGTCACCGCGCGCCAGAAATGCGGCGCGCCCCCGGTCACGAGATCGCGACCGTCCTTGGCATAGCGGCGGACGAGCCCGGTCCTGCGATCGACCTCCAGCACCGCGCCGCCGGCGCTGAGCGTGATCGCGCCGCGCGCCTCGCCGATCGTGGCGACGCCGCTCGAGGCGGGTGGGGCGGGCGGAGCGCCGGCCAGCGCGAACTGTTCGAACCCGACGATCGTCCCGCCGGGCACGAGCGGCACCGCGCCCGCCTTCGACGTGACCGTCACCGTCACGAAATACTCGGCGCCGTCGCGGCGCCGAACGCTCGCGAGCGGCAGCGTGATCGCCTCGGCGCCGCGCGCCGGGGTGGTGAGATCGGGCAGCCTGCCCGACGCGACCGGCACGCCGTCCTCGATCACCTCCCATGCAAGGGCGAAGCCCGACAGGTCGCGGAAATCGTGGCGGTTGCGCACCGTCACGCGCCCCGTGGCGGGGTCGAAGCCGTCGAACTGAACGGGGCTGTAGACCTTGCGCAGTTCGTACAGCTGCGGATTGGGCGTGCGGTCGGACTGGAGCAGGCCGTCGCCGAACTCGATATCCCCGCCCGGATTGGGACCATATTCGCCGCCGTCACCCCAGTACCGCCGCCCGTCCCTGGTGTAGCGGTACATCGACTGGTCGACCCAGTCCCAGGCGAACCCGCCCTGCAGCTTGTCGGGATACGCGTAGATCGTGTCCCAATATTCCTTCAGGTTGCCGCCCGACTGGCCCATCATATGGCCGTATTCGCACTGGATCATCGGCTGCCGGAAGGTCCAGTTGACGGCATAGTCGGCCATCTTCACCGCCGGGTCGTACATCGGCGCATAGATGTCGGCGAACCAGTTGGGCCGATGATCGTGGACGCCGTCCCAGGTGCCCCAGCCGAGGTAGCTGACCAGGCGTCCCGGATCGCGCCGTTTCGCCGCGGCGGCCGCGGCTTCGAAATTGGGCCCGATCCCCGCCTCGTTGCCCAGCGACCAGAAGATCACCGATGGATGGTTCTTGTCGCGTTCGAGCATGTTGACGACGCGGCTGACGTGCGCGTCGCGCCATGCGGGATCGAAGCCGATCTGGAGCTTCGCGCGCTCGTCGGGATGCTTGTTCGCATAGTCCATATATGCGTGGCTCTCGATGTTCGCCTCGTCCATGACATACAGGCCGTATCGGTCGGCGAGCTCGTAGAGATATGGGTCGTTGGGATAATGCGAGGTGCGGATCGCGTTGATGTTGTTGCGCTTCATCAACTGGACGTCGCGCTCCATCGAGGCGCGGCTGACGACGTGGAACGTCTCGGGATCATGCTCGTGGCGGTTGACGCCGCGGATGGTGATCGGCTTGCCGTTGACGCTGACCAGGCCGTTGCGGATCGCGACGGTGCGAAAGCCGATCGACCGCGCGGTCGACTGGAGCACGCGCCCCTTCGCGTCGACCAGTTCGGTCACGAGGGTGTAGAGGTCGGGCGTCTCAGCGGTCCAGGCGCGCACGCCGGGTACGGTGCCCGCCAGCGTCACGGTCCGATCACCCTTGCCGGCCGCGACGGGGGCACTGCGCTCGACGATCGCACGATCGCCGTCGAGCAGGACCAGCCGCGCGGTCGTCGCCGCACCCGGCGTCACGACGAGGTCGACCGACAGGCGCCCGTCGCGAAAATCGTCGTCCAGCCCGGCATGGACGAAGGTGTCCCGCACCCGCGTCGCGGGCGCCGCCACCAGATACACCGATCGCTCGATGCCCGATACGCGCCAGAAGTCCTGATCCTCCAGATAGCTGCCGTCGGACCAGCGGATCACCTGAATCGCGACCGTGTTGCGGCCCGGCTTCACGAACCGGGTGACGTCGAATTCGCTCGGCAGCTTCGAATCCTCGGAATAGCCGACCCGCCCGCCATTGACCCAGACATAATAGGCGGAACCCGCGGCGCCGATGTGCAGGATCACGTCCTGGCCCGACCAGCCCGCCGGTAGGTCGACGTCGCGGCGATACGACCCCACCGGGTTGGTCGCATGCGGGATCAGCGGACGGCTGGCGGGAAAGGGATAGGTGATGTTGTTGTAGCGCGCCTGATCATAGCCCTCGGCTTGCCAGTCGGCGGGCACCTTGATGCTCTTCCAGCCGGAAACGTCATAGTCCGGACGCTCGAACCCGGTCGGCACCTGCTCGGCGCCGGGAGAGAAGGCGAACTTCCACTGGCCGTCGAGCGAAAGATAGCGCGCGGACGCGGCGGGATCGTTCGCGATCGCGATCGCGCGCGTCTCGAACGGAAAGCCGGTGGCGGCGGCGGGCATCTTGCCGCGCGCGAAGATGGCGGGGTTCTCCCAGTCCGGACGGGTCGCATCGATCTGCACGGGATCGACGCGCGGCGCAGTATCCTGCGCTGCCGCCATGCTCGTCATCGCCAGCGCCATCGCCGCCGTCCCCATTTTCAGCATCGTGCGCATCGCGGCATTCCCTCTCGATCGTATCGGTGTTGTCATGCGCGTGCGGCGCAGTGTCGCGCGATGAACGCATCATGATCGGGCATCTGCGCGGCGGCGGCGGCGACGACCGCACCGATGCGCTGCAACCGCGCCGCCGCCTCGTCCAGCGGCATCGTCTCGGCCAGCGGATCGTGGCCCGCGGCGGTCAGCCCCTGTCCGTGCATCACCGCGAGCCAGCTCGTCTTGGTGAACGTTCGTCGCCCTCGCGGTAAACCCGCCCCGTGCGTGCATAGATCGCCAGCCGCTCGGCCAGCGTGTCCGGGATCGGTCGCTCGGCCTGTTCGCGCCAATAGGCCGTGTCGCGGCGGTCGCTGGCGTGGAAATGGAGGATGACGAAGTCGCGCACCTGGTCAAATTCCGCGGCCATGAGCCGGTTGTACCGCGCGGTGTCGGCGGGATCGCAGGCGCGCGTCGGCAGCATCTCCAGAAGCCGCGCGATGCCCGCCTGGATCAGATGGATCGAGGTGGATTCGAGCGGCTCGAGAAAGCCGCCAGACAGTCCGAGCGCCACGCAATTGCCGATCCAGAAACGGTCGCGTCGTCCCGTGCGGAAGCGAAGCGACCGGGGATCCGCCAACGGCGCGCCGTCCAGCGACGCGAGCAGCGCCGCCGTCGCCTCGTCCTCCGACAGGTGACTGCTGGCGTAGACGTAGCCGTCGCCGGTGCTGGAGCGGGATGCGCCACTGCCATCCCGCCGCCCGCGCGGTCGATCGGGTGTAGGGCGTGGGTGGCCCGACATTGGCGGTCGGCACCGCGACCGCACGGTCGTTGGGCAGCCAGTGGCTCCAGTCCTCGAACGCCGCGCCCAGCGCGAGCTGGTCGGCGTCGTTGCGCTGGATCGCATCGGCGATGAACGGCGTCGTGTAATTGGCCGGATTGGTCAGCAGCGCCTTGTCGCGCACGTCCCACGTGGGCTTGCGGCCGCGCAGGTCGAAATCGATGATCGACGGGCGCGGCGAGCTGGCGTTGTTCTGGCCCGATGCGCTGAACAGCGACAGGACGTGGCCGTTGCGGTCGGCGTTGTAATAGCTTTTCAGATACTGCGCGTCGAAATGCACCTTGGTCCGCTCGGTCGGCTCCCAGTCGGCGCCCAGCGTGATGTTCTGGCTCTGGCTCCACAGTTCCTGGTCGAACCGGCCGGTCTCGAAATTCTGGCGGCGCAGTGCGCCCGACGTCGCATAGCCCTCGTCGTTGAACGTGAACGCCGCGCCCGGCAGCGGATCGGAATTGCTGCCGCCGTTGACGGTGTAGTAATAGGCACCCGTCCGGTTGAACCAGAATTTGGCGAGCTGATACTGGCCGGTGACCAGCAGGTTGTCGGCCGCCTGCCACTGGGCCGCGGCGGCGATGCCCAGCCGCTTGCGATCGCCGGTGTCGTCATACACCTGGAACCCCATCGGCGCCTTGGCATTGGCGGGCGCGCCGGTGACCGACCCGGCGGGGATCGGCTGCGACGCGTTCACGATCAGGCAGTCCTGGCGATAGTTGCTCTTGGAATAGACCGCGTTCACCAGCACGCCGATCTCACCGATGCCGGTTTCGAACCGGTTGCTGTACAGGCCCGACGCCGCATAGCCGAACTTGCCGACCCGGTCGTAATAGTTGCCGCGCGCGGTCAGGCTAAAGACCTGGCCGGGCGAATCGAACGGTCGCCGCGTACGCAGGTTGACCGCGGCACCGACGCCGCCCTCGATGATGTTGGCCGGCGCGTTCTTGTATACGTCGATGCCCGCAAGCAGTTCGGGCGGGATCCCTTCGAGATCGAAGGCGCGGCCACCCGAGGCGGAATAGACGGCGCGTCCGTCGAGAAAATTCTGCACCTGGGTCAGGCCGCGGACCGTGATCGCAGGCGATGTGCGGTGATCGAAGTCGGTGGCGCCTTCACCGTAGCGTCGCTGGATCTGGACGCCCGTGATGCGCTGGAGCGCCTCGGTGGTGTTGGCGTCCGGGAGTTTGCCGATATCCTGCACACTGACCGAGTCGACGATCTGGTCCGCATTGCACTTGATCGCCTGTGCGGTGCGCAAAGATTCTCGGACGCCCGTCACGACGATATCGTCGCCGGCATCCGGGACGGGAGCCGCGACGGGAGCCGCCGGCTCCGCAGCGGTCTGCGCCATCGCGTCGTTCGGCGTGCCCGCGATCGCGATGATCGACGCGCCGGCCAGCAATACACCCTTCACCATTCCTCATCCGCTCAGTTGAAGCTTATTACGAACTTTGTCCGACTATTATGGCCAGCTTATCTGCCAAACAATATAAATCATATAATTGGTCCAGTTCGCGACAGATTGCGTCAGCACAGTCTGCAAGCTGTTGTAGAAGGTGGATATTTCACAACCTCCCCCGTAGAAGTAGGAACCTGCACACGGCGTTTTCGGCGCATGTCGTACCGTTGGTGCCGGGATCGGGGCGGAACGGATCATGCATTTCCCTGACCTTTCTGCGCACGGTCCGATCCGGAGAATCTCGTCGCCGGGTCCGATTCGCCGCGTGTCCGCGCGCGGCGACGCATGGGCCGACCGTGCGGGAATCCGGTGCCGACGGCGGACTCTCGACCGGCGCGGGGGCTTGGCAGAACGGTTGGAAAGCGCCTACCCCCTTGGCGGACGTACCGCGAGCGCGGCCAAAAGGTCCGACAAATACGGGGCCGAAATCGGCTGCCGACAGCATCGGTCTTTGCCTGACTATGGCCCGTCCCGGCGGGCGCGATGGCAATCCGCCGATCCGCGCGGCGACGTCAGGCGACAGGCGCCGCCTCGCGGTCGGCCAGCATCCGCACCTCATAGACCACCGTCGGGTGTCGATCGGCCGTGATCGATACCGACGCGCGCGGGCGACCCTGCCCGCCCGCGGACGGGATCGCATAGTCCAGCAGGGCATATCGCTCGCCCTCGCGAACGTGGCGCGCCACCTGCGCCACCGGTTGGCCATCGACGGTGATCGCCATCGGCCGATCGGCGTCTTCGGCGACCACGGTCACCCGCAGCACCGCCGGGCCGTCGCGGCGCGTCATTTCGAATTCGATGCGATCCCCGAGCCGCAGCCGCCGCCCGGGGCGACCGGCCCAGTTCACCACCTCGCTCCTCGTCGCGGTGAAGCCGTGGTCGCGCTCGGGCTGCATTTCGCCCAGGTGGAAGACGTCGATGGTCCGCCGCGCCAGCACCCTGGCCTCTTCCGCGCGGGCGAGATAGCCGTCGCGGGCCGTGGCCCAGCCGGTCGGGGAGAAGGTCGGAAAATAGACCGCAGTGCGCCGGTCGTGCTGGGCGAAGAAGGGCCGGAGCGACAGCCCCTCGCCGAGCGCCCCCTTCGCCCGAAAGAGAGCCGGTCCGACCGGGGTGATCGCGGCGGTCGTGGCGCCGGTGGCGACCAGCGCGGGACCGATGCCGTCGAAGGGGGCGTCCGCGGCACCCAGGTCCGCCGCCAGCACCAGCGGCCCGTGCAGGAACGCCACCGTAGCGGGATCGTCGGGCAGCGGTTCGGCGGTCACGCGCATCGGCAGGCTGATCGCGATCCGGTCCCCCGACGTCCAGCGACGGTCGAGCATCGCATAGCCGCGCTCCGCGACGACCGCGACGGGGCGGTCGTTGATCGCCACACTCGCACCCTTCGCCCAGCCGGGCAGCCGCAGCGCGATGCGCTGTACGCGACGCGGCGCGCGGCGGACGGTGAGCGTCGCGCGCCCTTCCAGCGGCATGGCGGTATCGAGATCCAGCGAGAGTTCCCGATCCGGCCAGTCGAGCCGGCTGGGGATGTACAGGTTGACGTAGAGCGTCCCGCCGGCGACCGCCGCATCGTGCCAGAAGATCGAGTCGGCATGCTTGGCATGGCTTTCCATCCCCGACCCGACGCAACACCAGAAACTGTCCTCGGGTGAGGAGTGGCTTCGCCGCGCGCCGCTGGCCAGGGGCATGAAATAGACGAACTGGCCGGTATCGGGCCGCTGGTGCGCGAGAATGTGGTTGAGCTGGACGCGCTCGTAATAATCGAACCACCGGGCATCGGGCCGCCACCCGTACAGATGCCGGGTCAGCTTCATCATGTTGTAGCTGTTGCACGCCTCGCACGTCGCCTCGGTCACGCGCGCGGCCAGCTTGTCGGGGGCGCCGAAATGCTCGCGTTCCGAATTGCCGCCGATGACGTAGCTGTGGTGGCCAGTCACCCGGGCGTGGAAGAACCGCGCCGCCGCGGCGTGGTCCGCGCGGCCGGTCAGCTCGTGCAGGCGGGCGAGCCCGATGACCTTCGGAATCTGGGTATTGGCGTGGAGCCCCTCGAGCCGGTCGACACCGGCGGTGAGGGGATCGAGCACCGCCTTGTGACGGATCTTCTCGGCAAGCCGCAGCCAGCGCGGATTGCCCGTGATCGCGTGAAGTTCCGCGAAACTCTCGTTGAGGCCGCCATGCTCGGCGCGCAGCACCTGCTGCATCTGCGCGTCGGTCAGCGGTTCCAGCACCCCTGCGAGATAGGTGGCCATGGCAAGCAGCACGGGCATCGCGCGCGGGTTGCGCGCCAGCAGGTGCGCGTCGGTCAGCCCGGCCTGGACCTTGTGCCAGGTGTACAGCGGCACCCAGCCGCCGTTGAGGTCGAAACCCATGGTGCGGATGTCGCCGCGGCGCACTTCCTCGAACACGATCTTGCCGTCGACCGTCTTGCCGTCGCGCTCGACGGTCGTGCCGCCGATATACCCGTCGCCGTGCGCGGCCTGAATGCGCGACAGCTGCGCCAACGCATGATCCAGGCGCGCCGCGATCGCGCGATCGCCGGTATTGGCGACGACGAGCGAGCAGGCGGACAACCAGTGACCCAGGCTGTGCCCGGCGATCCCCTGAGCCTCCCAGCCGCCATAGACGGGTTCGGGGGCGGGCATCCCGGCGGAGACGTAGAAGTTGTGGAGCAGACGATCGGGGTCGAGCGACAGCAGATAGCGACGATTGGCGTCGAAGGCGTCCGCAAACGGGGACGGTTTCAGCCGCACATGCCGCATCGGGACCGGCGCCGCGCGGAGGCCGACCGAAGGCCCCGTCGCCGCGACGACCGGCCGGGCGAGGAGGAGGGCGGCGCTGCCCGCCAGCAGTTCGCGTCGGGTCGGTCGCATGGTCTTCACCCCTTTGCCGCGACCGGCTTCGCCGACGGGATCGACGTGAAGAAACAGGCGATGAACAGCACGCTCTCGATCGGCGTCGTCTGCGTGTAGTTGCGGTCGAACACGTTTCGCGGGTGCGGCAGCAGCGTGTTGTCGATGGCGGTGATGCCGCTCCACACGAAGAACAGGCTGGCGAGCAGCGTCAGCGCCTTGCCGTAGCCTTCTGTCATGGCCGGCGTTCCAGCTGGCGCCGTTGAACCGATCGAACCCGCCATTCCACTCTCCGCGCAATTCGTGGTCCGGCGATCGATGCCGCCGTTTGCCACCCGGTAATATGTCTGACTATATCGCGCCCATATTGCGGTCAATGCGCAAGCCACGGGGGTGGGCCGCCGGGAGGGTTGCGGTCGATCCGGTACATCCTCGGGGCCGCTGCTTGCGCTGCCATCGTCGGCGCAGGCCGCTCCTGCCTGTACGGCGCTGATGGCGTCAGCGCGCGGATCATGACGCTCGGCGCGACGCTGCAATCGTTCAGGGACCCCGATCGGGACGGCGAATTCCCCGACATCCCGCTCGGCCATGATGAAGCCGCCAGTTGCGTAACCAGACCCAATTTTCGGGGGCAGACGGTTGGCGTTATGCCAGCCGGATCGCGGGCGGCAGGGTCGAGATCTATGGCAAGAGCCATCCATTGCCGTTCAACGACAAGACGAATTCGCTGCACGCGGGGCTAAGGGCTTCGACAGATATGTCTGGCGCATCACCGAAGTGAAATCCGGGCCGCAGGCCGGCGGGCGATCAGGGACATCACGGAACGCTTGAGGTCACCGTCACCTACAGTCTCGACGACATGGGCGCCCTGAGAACCCGACCCATACTTCGAGTTCGGCGATGCGGCGGGTCATGCGCCTGATGGAAGCGATGATGAGCCATGCCCCGGAAGAAGCGACGGATGCCTCCCAGTCCTTGGCGAGACACCGGCATCGGTTGAGCCATGCGATGGTGCGCTCGACGACCCAGCGCCGGGGCAGGACGACGAAGCGGCGGGCATCGGAACGCCGGACGATCTCGATGACGAGATGGTCGGTATGCGCGATGGCAGTGGCCAGTTTGGGCCCGGCATAGCTGCCATCGGCGAAGAAGCGGTCGAGCGCAGGGCAGGCTTCGCGACAGCGTCGATGCTGCCACTGGCAGTCGGGACCAAGGTTAGAAGGGCCCGTACGCCGCTTAGCAGGATTAGCCGGTTCTGGCTCGCAATAGATTGGCAAGACTTGGGCCGGGCCTGTCCTCGTTTATTGCTGGCAGGATTGGCGCTGCCATGATGCACTGATTCTGCGGCATGCCGGGTCTTGGCAGAGCCGCATGCGCGGTGGCGCCGGTATGCAGCAGCCGGCCCATGTCGACATCGACGTGGCCAGGCATCATCCGGATGTTGCCTTCCGGCTATGCCTTTAATCGACAGTGTAGAACCGCTGCCCGGCGCGGGCAAAGCGACCCCGTGCCGGAAAAGCTTTCATGCACCAGTGTACGCCAGCAGGCGATCACGCACGATCCTTTCCGCTTCCTCCACGATCCGCGTCACCATCTCGGCGATGGTCGGGATGTCGTGGATCAGGCCGACGACCATGCCGCAACTCCACGCGCCGGCATCCATGTCGCCGTTCTTCATGACCTTGGGATAGACGCCGACCACCTCGTCCATGATGTCGGGGAAGGTGATCGACGAACCCAACTCGCGTTCCTTGTCGAGCAACCGGTCGACCCCTGCGTTCTTCAGCACGCGTTCGGTATTGCGCAGCGGGCGCATCACCAGTCGTGTGTCCAGTTCGTTCGCCGCAAGGATCGCGTCCTTGACGTTCTGGTGGACGGGCGCGTCCTGCGTCGCGACGAAGCGCGTGCCCAGATTGATCCCGTCCGCGCCCAGCGCGAGTGCGGCGACCAGCGAACGCCCGTCGGCCATCCCGCCCGACGCGATGAAGGGAATCTTCAGTTCGTCCGCCGCGCGGGGCAGCAGGATCATGTTGGGGACGTCGTCCTCGCCCGGATGACCGCCGCATTCGAACCCGTCGACGCTGACCGCGTCGCAGCCGATCGCCTCCGCTTTCAGCGCGTGGCGGACCGAGGTGCATTTGTGGATCACCTTGATGCCCGCCGCGTGCAGCGGGGGCAGGACCGCGGCGGGGTTGTTGCCGGCCGTCTCGACGATCTTGACCCCGCCTTCGATGATGGCGCGGACATAGCCGGGATAGTCGACCTCGCGCGCCACCGGCAGGAAGGTCAGGTTCACGCCGAACGGCTTGTCGGTCATCGTCCGGCAGCGCGCGATCTCGGCGGCGAGCGCCTCGGCACCGGGCTGGGTCAGCGCGGTGATGATGCCCAGCCCGCCGGCGTTCGAGACGGCGGCGGCGAGTTCGGCATAGCCGACCATGTGCATCCCGCCCTGGACGATCGGATGCTCGATGCCGAACAACTCGGTGATCCTGGTGCGCATGAAAGTTACTCCGGGTGCGGTTCGCCCGTCGACACCGGGATGCCGACGGGAAAGCCAGGTCAGGCGAACTGAGTGAAGTCGGGCGCGCGGCGCTGGACGAAGGCCATGAACGCCTCCTTGGCTTCGGGGCTTTGCAGGCGCTCGAGGAATTCCTTGCTCTCGACGTTCATGTGCGCCGTGATCGCCGCGGCGTCGCGCATCAGGCGCTTGGTCGCGCGGATCGCGCCGAGCGGCTGTGCGGCGATGCGGGCCGCCGCGCTTTCGATCGCGCCGACCAGGTCGGCGACGGGCACGACCGCGCTCGCCAGCCCCAGCGCGACGGCGTCGCGCGCCGCGACCGCCTCGCCCAGCGCCAGCATCGAGAACGCGCGCAGATGGCCGACCCGGGCGGGCAGCAGCAGGCTCGACGCGGCCTCGGGCACCAGCCCCAGGCTGACGAACGGCGTGGTCAGCTTCGCGTCGTCGGCGAGGATGACGTGGTCGCAGTGGAGCAGCATCGTCGTGCCGACGCCCACCGCGCGGCCCTGCACCGCGGCGATCAGCGGCTTGTCGTTCTCGGCGATCGCGCGGATGAAGCGGCCGACGTTGCGCGGGCCGTAGCCGGGCCTGGCGGACGCGAAGTCGGCCAAGTCGTTGCCCGCGGTGAAGATATCGCCTTCGCCGCGGATCGCGATGACCCGCACCGCCGTGTCGGCCTGCGCCGCGCCGATCTCGTCGGCAAGCACGCCGTACATCGCGTCGGTCAGCGCGTTCTTCTTGTCCGGGCGGTTCATCAGCAGCGTCAGGACGCCATCGGCCTTCGTCACCGTCACATGGTCGGTCATCGTCACTTCTCCCTGGAAAATCTGGTGCCGGCCGCCTCCAGCCAGCGCGCGACGATCGTGAGTTCGGCGTCGTCGAAGCCTTCGCACAGGCGGTCGTTCAGCAATTTCGCCGACCGCGCCGCCTCGATCCGCAGCGCGCGACCGGCATCGGTCAGCGTGATGTTCCATGCCCGGCCATCCGCCGGGTCCGGGCGGCGCTCGACCAGCCCGTCGCGCGCCATGCGGTCGAGCAGTCCCGACAGCGCCGGCGCGCCCAGGCCCAGGCTGGTGCCGAGACGCTTCATCGGCACGCCGTCGCCGGTCGGCGGCAACGCCATCAGCAGGCCGGCGCGCGCCGCGGTGCTGCCATCGACATCGCCCTGGATCGCCGCCTGTACCCGGCGTTGCGCCAGCGTCAGCAGATAGACGAAGCGCGGTCGCCGCCCCGTTCCGTCCTTGCCTGTCCCGCCATACGCCATCGTTCGCTGCCAACTCGAATCATGTTCGTATGCGAAGTATATAGTTCGCGAGCGAAATACAATTATGATCTTTCGCGAATGCGCCGGTGACACCGCGCGACAGCGCCGCGGGATCGGCTCCCGTTCATCGAATCGCTGCTATCGGGACCGAACCAGGGGGCGAAGAGAGCGTTTACGCCCCGGAGTTCTGGCAGGAGGTTTCATGAAGGCGCTTTTCGTTCTGGTTCCCGCACTCGCGCTCGCCGGCATGGCGGCCCCGGCGACCGCCGCTCCGCAACAGCGCGGCACGCAGGCGCAGCGTGCCGACAATGCGCGCCAGTCCGCCGCCCTGCGTGCGCGGATCGGTCAGGTCGAGGCCCGGATCGCCCAGGCCGAGCAGACCCGCGCGATCGATCGCACGCAAGCCACCCTCCTGCGCCGCGACGTCGCACGGACTCGACAGGACCTGACCCGCCTGTCGCGCAGGCAGGGCTTCGTCAGTCCCGCCGAACTCGCCTCGTTCAACCGTACGCTCGGCGGCATCGATGTCGTACTCGACAATCGCGGTGTCGCGCGCAGCCTGGCCGGGGACGTGCCGAACCACCACGGTCACGGCCATGCCGGTGGCCGCGATCCGCGGCAGGACTTCACCGACCGCGGTTTTCCGACGGCGGAGCGGCATTACGGCAACGACGCGCTGCCAAGCGCCGAGGTGACGGCCTTCCAGCGCACCGACGCCCGCCTGCGCTATCGCAACGCCCGTATCGAGCGCGACGGCAACGGCTGCGCGGTCTACGAAGGCACCGCGCGCGACGGGAAGGTTCGCCGGGAACGCCTGCTGTCGCCGTCGGGTCAGCCGATCTGCACGCGGCGCTGACCCGACCCCGGGGATGATGATGGGTGGTGCAGTATCCTCTTTCAACCGATGAAACTGGATGGATGGTTGATGGTTAACCGGTAGAAACGGAGAAGAAAATGAAAGTGTTTTTCGCCGCGATCGCCCTGACGTTTGTAGCATCACCCGTTCTCGCCGACACGCCGGGCGCCAACTGGCTTCCATCCGGCAAGGTCGGTGCCGCCATCGCCAAACAGGGATACCAGATGACCAAGGTCGAAGCCGACGACGGTCACTGGGAAGGCGAGATGACGAAGAATGGACGGCTGTATGAATTTCACGCGGACCCTCGCACCGGCAAGCTAATGAGCGTGAAGCCCAAGCATCGGGGTCACGACTAATCCCGACAGGGCGATCCTGCGACGGTAACACGTGGGACCGTGACGTTACGATGATCCGCTCTCCGGCGTGACGAAGGTCGTCGCGACGCCGGAGAGCGGTGATTTTCAGCCGTCGAGTCCCTCGACGATCATCGAGCGATAGTCGGCGCCCAGAAAGCGATGCTTCAACGCCACCTGATGTTCGGGGCTGTCGTAGAAGGCGCGCGCCGCCTCCATGGTGTCGAACCACGCGATGACGACGCCTTCGGGCGCGGCGCCCTCCAGCGGATGGAGCGCACCATAGGCGGCCACCACGGTCGCCCCGGACGTCGCCAGCAGCGGCGTCACCAGATCGGCATAGAATTTCAGTTCCTCCGCATCGCGGGCGCGCTTACGGATGAAGATGGCATACGCACTCATCGTCTCCATCACAGGTGGGTCGGGTGTTGGTCGCTCAATGCTCAATGACGACCTTGCCGAACACCTGGCGGCGGCCGAGATGCTCGATCGCGGCGCGCGCGTCGTCGAAGCTAAAGCGGCGGTCGATCATCGGCTTCAGGCCGGTGCGCTCGACGAAGCGGACCAGGTCCTCCAGGTCGCGGCGGCTGCCGGTGGTGATGCCCTGAAACCGCGCATAGCTGAGGAACATCGACAGATAGTCGACGCCGCCCTCGAACCCGCCGAGCACACCGACCATCGACACCTGACCGCCCGCCGCGACCGCCTTGAGCGACTGGGAAAAGGTCGCCGCGCCGACCGTGTCCACGACGCGGTCCACGCCGTGTTCGGTCATCGCGCGCGCCATCGCGCCCCATTCCGGATCGGTGTCGTGACGGATGACCTCGTCGGCCCCCAGTGCGTGCAGCCGGTCCGCCTTGTCCGTGCTCGACGTGGTGGCAATGACGCGCGCGCCGAGCGCCTTGGCGATCTGTACCGCGAAGATCGAAACACCGCCGGTCCCCTGCGTCAGCACGATGTCGCCGGCGCGCACACCGGCCAGCGCGGTCCAGGCGGTGACGCCCGAACAGACCAGCGCGGCGGCCTGTTCGAACGACAGTCCGTCGGGCGCGCGGACCACGGTTTCAGCACCGACGACCTTGTATTCGGTCAGCCAGCCATCGACGTTGAGCGAGTATTGTGCGGCCGCACTGACACCGTTGAAACCGCCGCCGAACCATTCGGGGAAGAAGCTGTTGATGACGCGGTCGCCGGGTGCGAAGCGGGTGACGCCGGGGCCGACAGCCTCGATCTCTCCCGCCGCGTCAGACAGCGGCACGACGTCGGGCTTGACGGGGGCGGGGATCATGCCGGTCAGCAGCGCGAGGTCGCGGAAGTTGAGCGCGGTGGCGCGGACCCGGATCAGCACCTGTCCCGGACCGGGGACGGGCACCGCTTCATCTACGATCTTCAGGTCGTCGAGCGAGCCGGCCTTGGTCATTCTGTAGGTACGCATGGTTTGTCTCCTGTCTTGCTGATCGACAGATAGGCGGACCGGGCGATACGGATAATAGCTCAAAGGCTTTGATTCCTGACCGATCGTCCAGCACGATGCGCCATGGACCTCTTCGATGACGTCGTGAGCGCGATGAGCGTGGCCAGTTCGCTCTATGTCCGGGTCCGGCTAAGCGCGCCGTGGGGCGTCGCGTTCGACACCGGCTATCAGGCGCGGCTGATGATGGTGGCGGACGGTGAGGGCTGGCTGCTGAAGGCCGGCGACGCGCCGCTCCGCGTGGCCGAGGGCGACTGCCTCATCATCAAGGAGGGCACGCGCTTCGCGATGGCGGATGCGCCCGACAGCCGCATCGTCGATTGCGCCGAACTGTTCGTACACCTGCCCGGCTTCTCGGCGGAAACGGGGTTCACCACCATCCCTGACCGCACCGTCCGTCACGGCGGGGAGGGCGCGGTGATGGAGATCGTGTCGGCACGGCTGTCGTTCGATCCGGTCGCGGCCGAACCGCTGCTGGCGGTGCTGCCCGACCTGCTCCACGTCCGGCTGGGCGACGATCATCTGCCGCTGCTGGAGACGACGCTGCGGCTGATCGGGCTGGAGAGTCTGGGCGACGGGCTGGGCGCCGATCTGGCGGTCGAGCGGCTGACCGACGTGCTGTTCATCCAGGCGATCCGCGCATGGGCGGCGGCGGACGGGTCACAGGCCGGGGGCTGGCTCGCCGCGTTGCGCCACCGCTCGCTCGCCCGCGTGATCCGGCAGGTCCATGCCGACATCGCGCGCGACTGGACGGTCGAGGACATGGCCGAGGTGGCGGGCGTCTCGCGCTCGACCTTCGCGCAGCATTTCCGCGCGGTGCTGGGCGAAACGCCGCTGAACTACGTCACGCGGTGGCGGATGTACCGCGCCAAGATCCTGACGCGCAAAGGTGCTGCACTGGCGGAGGTCGCCGTCCGGGTCGGATACGACTCCGACACCGCGCTCAGCCGTGCGTTCCGCCGGATGGAGGGGCTGGCCCCCGGCGAATGGCGGCGCACCATCGGCGGTCAGGTCGCGGGCGTACCGATCGCCGCCTAACCGGTCGATGCGAGAATGAAGGCCGCGGCCTCGTCCAGCGCGCGCTCCGCCTCGGGGATCGGCGCGGCCAGCCAGACGTGGAACATGCCGGGATATTCCGACAGGCGCAGATCGGTGCCGCTCGCCCGCGCACTCGTCGCGAGGCGTCGCGCGTCGGACACCAGGATATCGTCGGTCCCCGCCAGCACGAGCATCGCGGGCAGGCCCGCGAGCGACCCGAACAGCGGGCTGATGACGGGATCGTTGGTCCGGCGCGCGCCAGCCCATGAGAAGCCCGCGTCGCGCAACCGGTCGATCGACAGGATATGGTCGCGCTTCGCGATCTCGGTCTGTGCGGGATCGCTGACGGTGGCGTCCGCCCAGGGCGAGATGAGGACGAGCCGCGCGGGCAGCGGCGTGCCGCGGTCGCGCCACCGCTGGCACAGCGACAACGCGATCCCGCCGCCCGCCGAATCGCCCGCGATGACGACGTTCTGCGCGCCGACCGCGGCGACCATCTCGGCATAGAGTGCGTCGATCATCGCGAAGGCCGGTTGCCAGTCGTGCTCCGGCGCCAGCGGATAGAGCGGCACGGTCAGCTCGACACCGGTCCGCGCCGCCAGCCCGCCCAGGATCGGCCAATGTTCCTTCAGCAGGTCGAGCTGGAACGCGCCGCCGTGGAGGTAGATCAGGCGCAGGTTCGTCGTCGCCTCGCGCGCGGCGACGACATAGGCGCTGCCACCGGCGATGGCGCGCAGGTCGATGGCGAACCGCGACGCGATCCGTTCGGGCGGGGCCGCCGGTCCCGCCGCGCAATTGAGCGCGATCAGCGCCGCGTTGCCCTCCGGCGTATCGGTCGCCCCCACGCGATCGCGGCGCTTGATGAGGGCGACGATCGCTTCGGCCTTGGCGCTGCGATGGTTGCGCCGCGCGCGCATCGAAAGCAGCGCCGCCCCCAGCCCGACCGCCGCCCCGGCGGCGAGCAGCGCGACGGCGACGCCGCGTCCCCCCTTGTCGTCACCCATCACGAGATCCCCTCCCCTCACAGTGCGGCAGCAGCGGCGCGCGCAGCCGTCCGTCCCGAAAACAGGCAACCGCCCAGGAACGTGCCTTCCAGCGCGCGATAGCCGTGCAGGCCGCCGCCGCCGAACCCCGCGACCTCGCCCGCCGCATACAGGCCGGGGATGATCGCGTCGTTCCGGTCGAACACCCGTCCGTCCAGATCGCACTGGAACCCGCCGAGCGTCTTGCGGGTCAGGATGTTGAGCCGCACCGCGATCAGCGGCCCGTGCGCGGGATCGAGGATCTTGTGCGGCTTGGCCACGCGCGACAACCGGTCGCCGCGGGACCTTAGCGCATTGCGCATCAGCATCACCTGCGCATCCTTGCCGAAGGCGTTGTCCATCTCGCGATCGCGCGCCACAAGCTCGCGTTCGATATCGGCGAGCCTGACGAGATCGCCGCCGACCAGCGCGTTCATCCGCGCGACGAGCGTCGGCAGGTCGTCGGCGACGACGACGTCCTCGCCATGCCGCTTGAACGCCTCGATCGGGCCGGGCGCGCGCTTCACGTTGAGCGCGCGGCGCAGCAGCAGGCGGACGTTCTTGCCGGTCACGTCGGGGTTCTGCTCAGACCCCGACAGCGCGAATTCCTTGGCGATGATCGTCTGATTTAGGACGAACCAACTATAGTCGTGACCGGTCCGACCGATCGCCGCCAACGTACTCAGCGTGTCGTTGCCGGGATAGTCGGGTGCCGCGAACCGCTTGCCCGTGGCATCGAACCACATCGACGACGGGCCGGGCAGGATGCGGATGCCGTGCCGATTCCACACCGGCGACCAGTTGCGCAGCCCCTCGACATAATGCCACATCCGGTCGCGGTTGATGAGCTTGCCGCCCGCCGCCTCCAGCACCGCGATCATGCTGCCGTCGACGTGCATCGGCACGCCCGAGATCATCGTCGCGGGCGGCGGCCCGAGCCTTTCGGGCCAGTTCGCCCGCACCATGTCGTGATTGCCGCCGATCCCGCCCGAGGCGACGATGATCGCCTGCGCGCGCAGTTCGAAGTCGCCGGTGCGCACCCGCGAGGTCTCGCCGCCGCGCGGTACGCCGCTGGGTTCGAGGACGGCACCGGCGATGCCGGTTGCGACGCCGTCGGTCAGCATGATGCGCTCGACCTTGTGCCGCCAGCGGAAGCCGATGCGCCCCGCCGCCGCATGGTCGCGCACCCGCCGTTCGAACGGCGCGACGACGCCGGGCCCGGTGCCCCAGGTCAGGTGGAAGCGCGGAACCGAATTGCCCGGCCCGCTGGCCGACGCGCCGCCGCGTTCGGCCCAGCCGACGACGGGGAGGACACGGTGGCCCATCGCGCGCAGCCAGCCGCGCTTCTCGCCCGCCGCGAAATCGACATAGGCCTCTGCCCAGCGGCGGGGCCAGTGATCCTCATCGCGGTCGAAGCCCGCCGTGCCCTGCCAGTCCTGCCAGGCGAGGTCGCGGCTGTCCCTGATCCCCATCCGCCGCTGTTCGGGGGAATCGACGAAGAACAGGCCGCCCAGCGACCAGACCGCCTGCGCGCCGATATTCTGTTCGGGCTCCTGGTCGACGATCACGACGCTGCGACCGGCGTCCGCCGCCTCCGCCGCCGCGACGAGCCCCGCCAGCCCCGCGCCGACGACGATGACATCCGCATCCTGCATCGTGATCTCCGTCACTTGCTGTACCGGCGACCGGGATACATCGAAATCAACGGGAAGATTGTCGGATATACGACAATCTCGTTTTGGGGCAGCGTCAGTCGCCCTGCGCGATGCCGGTCAGGTCGCCCGTCACCCGGACGCTTCCATAGCCCAGTTCGATCAGGCCGCGACGACGCAGGTCCTGCAACACCGCGTTCACCGTCTGGCGCGACAGGCCGACATTGGCGGCGAGTTCGTCCTGCGCGATCGACAGCGGCACACCCGGACGGCGGCCGTCGAGCGCCTGGAGCAGCAGCGCGACCCGGCCGGCAGCGGGCATCGACAGGAGGTTGCGGATAGACGCCAGCGCCGCGCGCTGGTGCAGGCTCGCCATCCGCCCGATCGCCCGCCAGAGCCCGGGCGTTTCCGCACCGATCTTGGCAAGATCGCCGTGCGAGATATGAAGGACCACGCTGTTGCCGTGCGAGACGGCGTCCTGCTGGCGTGGTCCGTCGTCGAGGCTCGACGCCTCGCCGAACCACTCGCCCGGCCCGGCCAGCAACAGCAGGAATCCGATGCCCTGCGGCGAATAGCCCGTTAGCCGGACCTGCCCCTCGACCACCGCATACAGCCCGTCGGGCGGGTCGCCCTGCCGATAGACCGCGGCGCCATCGGTCAACGACCGGACTCCGGCCGCAGCGGAGACGGCGCTCCGGAGTGCGGCATCCGACGCCTTGAACCATTGGGATTGCGTGACTTCCCATGTGTCGAACACGGCCATCAATCGCACACCCTGTGCTGTGGGAGGAACTGGCGGCCGTCCGATGCCTTCGATCGGGTTTCCTGGCGAAGGACGAACGCGGCATTCCGTTTTTCAGTCTATCCGATGGCGTACGGCGCCGGACAGCCTAGTTGCCGACGACCGCGGGGCATCGACCATCCCCCTCCACTGCGCACTCGATCACGGTCAGTATCCCGAAGTGAGGGGATGAGGACATGCGGCGACGCTCGACGAACTGGTGCGCGAACTCGATGCCGTCGCGATCTCTTCGTCCGGTAATCTCCCGCCCCGTTCGGGCGACCGTACCGGGCAGGCGGTGACCGAATGTCCCGGATATCCGGCCGAACCTGCCCAATGCTTTGCGAACCATCAAATGCCGGGATCAAACACCTAGGGCCGCTTCGCGTTTGCCGACAGCGTTACGATGGTCGGAGTGTCGGCGAGCCGCACGGTGAAGCCGCCGCGTTCCATCACGCCCCGGTCCGGTTTCATCGCCACAGTCCCGGGTGTCGTCCCCTCGACGAACAGCCGAGCGGCCGGGGTGACGTGGTCCGCCGGGTCGAGCGTCAGGGTGATCCGGTGCGCCACCGGCGAATAGACCGCCCGCGCGATCCGGCCCGCCTCCAGCGTGATCCACTGTCCCGCGGGCGCAACAAACAGCCGCGATCGCGCACCGTCCTGCGGAACGATGGTCACCGCGTCGCCCGCCATCGTGACCGTGCCGCCAAATCCCAGCCAGCCGAAGGTCGGATCGTCCACCGCATAGGTCGCGGTGGCATAGGCATGGCCGAAGAAGCCGATCCCGAAATCGCCGCTGTACGGATCGTGTCGCATCATGTCGGGCCACGAATGGAACGCGGTCGACGAGGCACCGTCGCGATCGATTGCCGTCATCGGCCCCATCAGACCACCATAGGCGACCCGCAGCAGATGGAGGTCGGCGGGATTCCGCCGGAACGCGTCGAGCAGCGGCACCGCATTGAGCGCGGAGGCATAATGGTGGATCTGCCGCTCCACCCGCTCATATTTGCCCGACGTGCCGAAATCCCAGTAACGGCGCGCATTGCCGTTATACCCCCAATTGGGAATGGCGGGGTCGTAGCCGAGGATCACGTCACGCGTCGTCTCCGCCTGGGGGGTGAAGCCGAAATGGCGCATCCACGCATAGACTTCGGGTTGGCCGGTCGAATCCCAGGGCATCTCCGACCCGAACGGATAGCGCAGCGAGCGCCAGTGATCGGCGCGTGCCCGCATCAATCGCTCGAGATGCGCCGCCTGCGCGGTCATTCCTTCCCGCTGCAACGCGACGAGGATATCGACGTAGACATCGCCCAGCATCAGCCCGAATTCGGAATAGAGCGCCGCGTCGCGGGTCATCGCCACCGCCGTCCGGTAGCCATGATCCAGATACCAGCGCCAGTCGTGGCGCGTCACCAGCCCCGGATGATTGCGCGCCAGCCGATACAGCGCCCAGTGGACCGCCGCGACATGCGGATAGTTATACGATCGGTCGAGGCGATCCGCCTCCTTCCTGTCCCACGACCATTGCCACCAGCGGGGATCGGCCGGACCGGGATACTGGTCCGGGAACCGTGCCCGGTCATACCACACCAGACTCTTGCGCACGGCCCCGGCATGGCGGCCATCGGCGACCTGCAGCTTGCCGACGAGCGTTTCGTCCACGAAGCGTTCGATCCGCGCGATCTCACCTGCGTCGGGATTGACGAACTGCTTCATCACCGCCGCGACCCAGCTGCCCGATCCCGCCTCGTCACCGATGCCGGGAATCCACATGCGATGATCGCTGAGGACGACCTTGCCGGCCTCGCGGTCGAAACTCAGGATCGCCGGTCCCCGCCGGAACGGGTCGCCGGGATCGTCATACCATTGCCGGCTCAGCGAGAACCGGCCGAGGTCGGCGGTAGCCGCGGCCAGCGGCTTCGTCAGGAAGTAGCTGACCGTCTGCTTCCGGCCATCGGCATAGGCGATCGTCAGCCGCGCGCGGCCCCAGCCGTTCGGGCGCACCGCGAACCGGGTCCAGCCGTTCCGCTTTCCCGCCGGCGTCAACGTCAGCGCCCCCGCCGGATGGCTGGCGATCCCGATGATCGCCGACGGCGCCTTCACGAAGAACGTGCCGGTCTGGTCGGCGGGCAGGACATAGCCGGGGAAGCCCGCCACGACGGGTCGACGGTTCGCGGCCAGCGTTCGATCGATCGAGCGGATATCGGGGGACCGCGCCAACCGGACACCGAACTCCGCCGCCTCGCCCGGCGCCAGCGTCCGCCCGGTCGGAACGTTCCACTGTTCGTCCGCGCCACGCCATTCCCGGTCGGCGTAACCGGTCGAATGGATCGTCCAGTCGAAGAACCCCTCGAACGTTACCGATCGCGGCGTGCGGTCGGTGAACGGGGACGCGGTCGATTCGCCCGCCGGCGCCATCGGCACATAGGCTTCGAGCGGCGACCCCCGTTCGGGCAGGACGAGCAGCGCGGGACCGCGCCCGTTGAGGCGCGTCACCTGAAGATAGCCGGCGTCGCGACCGATATAGGGATCGACGAAGCTGGCATGGGCATGGGCATCGTCGAGGTTGCGCCCGGTCAGGATGTTGTCGAAGACCATCGGCATTCCGACAGCGCCCAGTTCCAGCGACCGGGCCGAGGTGTTCAGGATGCGAAAGCGCAGCGCGACCTGACCGCCCTCGTTCAGCCAGCGACGCTCGATCCGGAACGGCGCGTCGGCCCCCATGGTCGCGGTGATGTCGGCAGCGGCGATGGTCGCGCCGGTTGCGCGCAACGCACGGATCGGGCGGCGGGTGCGCGAGGAGTCGAAATCCCGCCACGTCCCCCCGGCTTCCCGCACGCGCAGGTGCAGGTCGCCGAGATGATTGTAGCCGTCGCCCGCGCGCGCGGCCTGATGCGAAAGGGGAACGAAGCTGAACCCCGGTTCGGACAGCGGCGATAGACGAGCCAGTGTCTGTGTGTCGCGACGCAGGCCGATCAGGAAATCGCCGACCCTCGCCTCGCGCAGCGCGACGGCGGGCGTCGTCGCGCGCGGGGACGATCGCGTTACGGTCGCGCCGCACGCAACGGCGAGAAGACAGGATGACAGGGCGATTCGCAGGAAGGGTCGGATCACGTTTTTCCGCCGGCAGGTCTGGAGGGTGGGAACCTTGCGGTCGCGATCGATCATGGAAACCGCCGTCGCGTGCGAGGATGGCGCCGTCAGGTCCACTGCCCCCGCGCCGCGAAGCGCGCCCTGGCGGTGGCGATATCCTTCATCACCAAATCGCGTTCCTTGGTGAAGGTGTCGTCGACGAAGGTGATCGTCGGGATTTGCGGCTGGTCGATCGTCACCGGGGTGTACCGGGTGAAGCCGATCTCGTGCACCCCGCTCGACCCGCGTCCCGGCGCCGCATGGCTGAGATGGTTGAACGAGGCGACGGTATCGAAGCTCGCCTGCGGATACAGGGGGTAGCGCGCGACGTGGTTCATCGGGATGAACCCCATCTGCGCGTCATAGGCCATCTCGGCGATCGGGATGACGCCGGGATGCGTCGCCGCCAGTTCCTTGACCAGCGTGCGCGTACCGACCAGCTGGTCGCCCTGCGGATTGTTTTCCCACAGGCCGCAGATGTCGAGGAAATAGGCGTCGACGGGATAGCGCGACAGCATGTCGGCGATCCGCCTCTTCAGGTGATCGCGCCAGCTCTTCACCGCGACGTTCATGAACACCATGCTCGGCTCGCCCTTGCGGTCGCCGTCCCAGTCGACATAGTCGGAGGCGAAGGGCACGTCGTAGATCGTCCGCAACTGCGCATCGGCGATCGTGTCGAACCCCGGCCACAGCGGGTTGGCGATGTTGGTGCCGAACATCAGTCCGAAGCGGAAGCCGAGCTTGCGCCCCTCCGTCAGCAGGCGCCGGAACGCCGCCTCGCCGCCGGTCGCCTTGCCGATCGTGAAGTTGGGATAGTCCCAGTAATAGCGACCGTCCCAGCCGGGCAGGAACACCATGACCGTCTTCGGATCGATCTGTTTCGCGGTCCAGCGCAGGATCTCCAGCTGCCGGTCGAAATCGTTGAAGACATAGCCGGTCCAGTGCTCGCCATGCAGCGACAGGACCAGCGCGACATGCTTCGCCCAATCGGGCGCGTCGGTGCGCTCGCGCAGCTTCGGGATGCGCCACGCCGCCTCGACCGCCTGGAAATGCGGCCGCGCCACGCCGGCGAAGTCGGCCGCCACCGCGATCCGCCAGCGACAGGTCGTCACCGTGCCGCTGCGTTCCCACCCGGCCTGCTCGTACAGCAATTCGGTCTTGTAGCCGTCCGGCCCGGGGAGGAAGGCGAAGCGCGCCGGCCGCACCTCGGTCTGGAGCGCGGAGATGCCCCAGACGCGCTTGTCGCCGCCCTCGATCGCGACGAGCGGCGTTGCCATGCCGCCCATGAGCGCGGGATATTCAACGACCCGTTCGTTGTCGCCCGGATCGCTCCAGTCGTTGGCCGACACCGACAGCCGCCCGCGCGGCAGGCCGCGCACGATAGTCTTGATCGATTTGACCGGTATGTCGAGCGCAGCCGCTACCTGCCATTCCAGCGCACCGGACGGCGTCTTTTCCAGCGTCGCGGTCAGCGATCCGGCGCGCCGGCGCGTGCCGCCCGCCCAGGTGAACCCGGCCGCCTTCAGTTCCAGGCGGCCATCGCTCCTGCGGAGCGTGACCGTCGCGGGATCGATGCCGTAGCTGTTCTCGAAGCTGATTACCTCGAACCCGAACAGCAATCCGCCGAACTCGACCGACGGTTCGGGGTTGGAGAAGCTGAACTTCATGACCGGCGCGCCCTTGGGCGGCGTGAACACCCCGTCGGTCGACGTCAGCAGACGCAGGCCGGCGGGATTGGCGACCGGTGCGGCAACGGCGCCGGGGGCGGCCATCGCGGTGGCGGCGGCCGCGCCGGCACTGCCGGCCAGCATCGTACGGCGGGATATCGTCATTCTGGTTCCTTGTTCATCTCGCAGGCGGGCACGGGGGGCCGCCGGGATGCGCGCACGCTCCCGGCGGACCGCGTCAGAAATCGAACTTCAGGCCCAGCTGATACCGGCGATAGGTCCGGTAGCTGTTGTTGGGCGTTTCCCGGAACCCGTTATAATATCCCACCGCCGGCTGCAGCGCGTTCATGGCGTTGGCCGTCAGGCGGAAGTGTTCGTTGATCCGGTACTGGAAGGTGGCGTCGACGACCTCCTGCCTGCCGAAGAGTTCGGCCCCGCCCAGTTCGGGCACGCCGCCGAAATTGGGGTTGTTCACGAAACTGGTCGTCAGCGTATAGCCGAGCCGGACCAGCACCGCATCCTTGTCGTAATAGGCGGACGTATTGATCGTGTGCTTCGCCAGGCCCGGAATCTGCGTCTTGACCCCGGCGGCGTTGGTCAGCTGGCTGTCGAGATAGGTATAGTTGCCGTCGAACCCGAAGCCGGACCACAGTCCCGGCAGTTCGACGAACTTCTTGTTGACGTTGATCTCGATGCCCTTGAACGTCGAATCCGACGAACCGTTGATCGGGCGCGAGATGCGATAGAGGAGGCCGTTGATCGTCTCTTCGGTGATGTTGTTCTGGACCAGCCCCTTCAACGTCTTGCCGAACACCGCCACCGTCACATAGCCCGATGGCGAGAAGAGCCAGTCGAGGCCGACATCGATGCCGTTCGCATAGAAGGACTTCAGGTCGGGATTGCCGCCCCCGCCGGTCAGGTCGGCGTTGAGCGTCAGCCCCGGCGACAATGCGGTGAAATTGGGCCGGGCGACGGTGCGTGCGGCGCTGGCCCGTGCCGTCAGGGTATCCGTCAGCTTCGCGCGGATCGTCGCGCTGGGCAGCCAGTCGGTGGTCGTCCCCTCGTTCCGGATCGGCGTCGCCCGCCCCGCCGACAGGGCGAAGGCGTTGCCACGATTGTGATTGCGCACGCCGCGGATGCCGAGGTCGCCGTCGATCGGGATGCCGGCGACGCTGAACCCGTAGACCGCCCGCGCATAGACCGCGTCGGTCCGCTCGCGCAGCTGGAAGAAGTTGCGCGGGGAGAACGGGGGAAGCTGCGCGGGCAACCCGACCTTCGACAGGAAGCCCAGCTTGTCCGCGAACAGATTGGGATTGGCGACCACGAAGTCGCCATCGGGCGATGCGGTCGACAACCCCGGAATCGACGCCAGCGTGCCGGTGATGTCCTGGTTCAGGCTCGCCTGGTTCGCGGTGGACCGGCGGAAGGTCCGCCGGAAGCCGACCTGGAACGCGGTCAGAAAACCTTCCGGCCGATATTCGACGTCGACCCGCTGCGAATTTCCCGAACTGTCGTTGCGCTGGAGGATCTGGTTGTAGCTGAGCCGGGTGAAGCTGGCCGGCTGGGTGATGTCGAGACCCGTGACCGAGATCGATCCGCGTTCGGGCGACGTCGCGCCGTTATAGGTCAGGTTGGGGGCGGTGCCCGCCGCGGCAAAGATCAGGATGTCGTTGTTGTTCTGGCTCTTGGTGAAATCGCCCTGCGCACTGATCGTCAGGCTGTCGCGCACCCATTTGGCCGACAGGCTGCCCTGCCCGACCGACCGGAACGGGCGGACGTACAGGCTCTGGGCGGTCAGCGCGACATTGGCATAGGTGCCGGTCCGGACCAGCGGCAGGTCGACCGGCGAATCCTCGACCAGTTTGAAGCTGCGGGCATTGGCCGCCGAATTGGCGGTCGCCGGCACCGGCGCGACCAGCGAATATTGCTGCGACTCGTCCAGGTAGCGCCCCTTGAAATAGGCCCCCGACAGCGTCAGTTCGTCGGACGGCGCCCATTGCAGGTTACCGATCACCGAATCGCGCGAATGGCGCGCGTTGATCTGGATCGGCAGGGCGAAGGACGGAATGATGGCATTGTCCGCCGCATCGCCGAGCACGCCGTTGCCGTTGATGTCGAAGACGTTGGTGCGCTTCGCATAGCTGGTGATGAAAAAGTCGCTGCGCAGCAGCACGGCGGTATGCGCGACGCCCAACGACGCGCCGATGCGGCCGATACCGGTATCCCATGCCCCGCCGACCGCGATCGATCCCTGCGGCAGGGGCTTGCCCCGCTTGTCATCCATCGACATCGACACCTGCCCGGTGGCGGCGGGTTGCGAATAGGACAGCGGCTCGCGCGTCTTGACCTCGACCAGGCCGCCGATCCCGCCTTCGATCAGGTTGGCGGACGGCGTCTTGAACACCTCGACCGAATTGACGACGTCGCCGGGAAGATCGCCGATCTGCAACGCGCGGGCGTTGGCCGTCACCGTCTCACGGCCGTCGATCGTCGTCTGGATGAAGCCGACGCCGCGGATGTTCGGCTGCTGCGCCTCGCCATTGTCATAGGTCACCTGCACGCCGGGCAGGCGCTTCAACACGTCCGAAAGGTTCTGCGAGGGCATCGAATCGATGTCCTTGGAACCGATGGCGTCGACGGTCTGCAGATTCTTGAGCCGCGCGTCGCGCGTACCCTGGCCGCGCGCGACGACGACGATCTCGTCCGAATCGTCGGATGCGGTCGCCGCCGGATCGGTCCGGTCGCCCGGTGCCTGACCGGCCGCGTCCTGCGCGTGGACCGATGCGGTCGCCAGCATCGCATAGCCGACGCAGGTCGCCAGCAGGCCGGCGCGCAGCATCCGCGAGGTGTTCGAAAGCGTGGTATTCATCGTGTCCCCTCCCATTTCCGTCCCCGTCGGGGATCGGCTTTCCCGATTGATGGGACATGCCCGGCTGGTGGCAGTGTCCCCGTGTCTTCCCGCCCGTGTGCCGGACGCCATTCGACACCCCGCGAAATGCAGGTGATGCCGATCCGTAATATCGTTGGTCGCCCCGTGCCGGTTATGTGGGCTTGGAGCGGATCGTCAGGCCGATCATCATGCGACGACTTTCGATGAAGGACTGATTGAGCAACCGCGAGGTGCCGAAATACTCGGTCGACCGGCGTTGCAGCAGGTTGATCGCCCCCATCGTGACCGAAACCCGCGGCGACAGCGGCACGGTCGCGCTGCCGTCCAGTTGCCCATAGGGGTCGCGGAACAGCGGGCGGCCGAACGAATCACCGCGAGAGACCTCTGCGATCCGGCTGCGCCACGTCCATGTCAGGGTGGCCGAAATGCCGTCGCGGTCGTAGGTCGCGGCCAGCATGTAGTTGTGGCGCGACATCTGCTCCAGCGGAACACGCACGCCTGCGCCGTTATCCGCTTCGAAACTGTCGATGAACGTGTAGTTCGCCTGCAACCCCAGGCCGGCAAGCGCGCCCGGCAGGCCCGTGAAGCGCTGTTTGAAGCCGGCTTCCACGCCGCCGATCCAGCCGTCGTCCACGTTGAACGGCCGGTTGATGAGAAACCGTTGCCCGTTCACCGTTTCGGGTGCTCCGACCATCCGGATGAACCCGCCGACCTGTTTGTAGAAGGCTGCCGCGTACAGGTTCGCGCCGGGTGCAGGATAATATTCCAGCGCCGCATCGAACTGGTCGGCGACCAGCGCATTCAGCGCCGGGTTTCCCGCGTCTCCCGTGCCGTTGACGAAGTCCAGCGACACCGTCGGGGCGAGCAGGTTGAAGGCCGGCCGCGAAATCTGGCGCGAATAGGAGAGCCGGGCATAGAGCCGGAGACCGACTTCGGCGCGCAGGTTGATGCTGGGTAGCCAATGGGCATAGCGGCGTTTCATGGTGAGCGACGCCGTCGGCCCCGCGATCGACAGGATCGTCGCCGCGTAGCGCAGACCCGCATTGCCATCGACGGGGATGTCACCGATCGTGCCGCTGAACGTCGCCTCGGCATAGCCGCTGCCCGCCGTTTCCTCCGCACGATAGCCCAGCGCCGGATCGAGATCCGGCATGGCCGGGTCGATGCCGAAAGCGGCCCGGACCGCGCCGACCCGCCCGGCCGACAATATCGCCGGGCGTGGCGCGATCCAGCGCGATTGCGGATAGGCCGCGCCGAACAGGTCTCCGTCGGTCAGGCCGACGAACCCGCTGCCCTCGACCGTTCCCGCATCGTCCGGTGCCGCCCCGGTACGAAAGCCGAGCCCGTGAACGACCGAGCGTCGGGCGATCCGGACCCCGGCCTTCACCGACTGGATCGGTCCGTTCAGCGCATAGGTGCCATCGAGGCGATAGGCATGTTCGCCGTTGGTGTCCCGTACCGCGAAATCGCCCAGCGTCGCGAACCGCCATGCGGCACTCCGCGCCGGATCGACACCGGCCAGCACGAACCGCGGCAGTCCGCCGGCTGCATCATACGCCACCTCCGGCGCGACGCTGCGCAGCGTCAGCGTCGGCGCGCCATAGTCGAACCGCGTACCCGTCTGCGACACGTCCGCCAGCAAGGTCACCGGCCCGTGCCGATAGCGGGCCGACACGCCCCATTGCAGCGTGTGGAACGTGCCGGTGCCATGGCTGGTGCTCGACGTCACGGGCGCGTCCGTCCATCGCCCGGCCCGGATCGTATCGCCCCGCGCGTCGGGCGCGAACGGTCCGCTCGCCGTCGCATCGGCCAGTGCCACCTGCAACGAGGTGTTCGTGAAGTCGAGCACGCTGCGATTGTAAAGAAGGTCGCCAGCCAGCTCGAGCGACCCGGACGGACGCCATTGGGCGGCGGCATAGCCGGCGGTCAGCGCCTTGGTCCCGCGCAGATAGCGTTTGGTGGCGTTGACCGGCGCGTCGATCGTGTCGCCGGTCGCGGTGACCTGCGGGGCGATCGAGTCGATACGCACCAGATCCTGGGCGATGTCCTGTGCCTGGTGGCTGCCACCGACCAGCAGCCCCATCTCGCCGACCGGCGTGTCGATCCGGCCGCCGGCATGTCCCGAGACATAGGGGCGCATCCGGCCGTCGAGGTCGCCCAGGACACCCTTTGCCGTCACCGCGATCTCGCCCCCGTCGACGTCGAACGGCCGCCGCGTATGGAAATCGATCACGCCGCCGATGCCGCCC
The DNA here is from genome assembly GCA_003946805.1 of Bacillus sp. 2B10. Classification (GTDB taxonomy): domain Bacteria; phylum Pseudomonadota; class Alphaproteobacteria; order Sphingomonadales; family Sphingomonadaceae; genus Sphingomonas. The sequence goes on from RPSH01000010.1 coordinate 62,357, forward strand.
TCGATCTGGCTGGCGGACGGCGTCTTGTAGACGTCGATGCCGGAGACGATGTCGGACGGCAGCGCCGCGATGTCGAAGCCGCGCACGACGGTATTCGACAGGTTGCGGCCGTTGATCCGGTCCTCGGTCTGGCTGAGCCCCCGGATCGTCACGATGCCGCCGCCGGCACGCACCGACAATTGCAGGCCCGGTATGCGCCGGACGACGTCGGCAAGCGACGTATCGGGCAGCGCGGCGATATCGTCCTGGGTCAGCACGCTGACCGATTGCAGCGCACGCCGCTTGATATCGGCCGCCTCGCCACCGCCGAGCCGCGTGCCGATCACGACGATGTCGGCATCGACGGACGGTGGCGGGGCGGCATCGGCCCGGACGACCGGCCGCACGGGCGCGGGCGCCGCGACCAGCACATAGCCCTTGCCGATCGCCCGGAACGACAGGCCGGTCCCGGACAGCAGCCGGGTGAGCGCGATATCGGGGTGCAGCCGGCCATCGACCGGTCCTGCCGTCTTCTTGCGAACGAGCTGCGGCGGAAAGCTGACGTCACGACCGGTCTGCTGCGAAAAGCGCCGCAGGGCACGCGACAGTTCTCCCCGGGGGATACTGACGATCGATGGCCGGACGACGCCCGGCCGGGGCGGCGTCTGCGGCCATGCCGGTTCGGCAAGGCCGGCCGTCAGCAGGCTCGTCATGCCCAGCAGCTTGGCCATCCGGCGCGTCACCTCCCCAGCTCCCACGTCCTGCCTCGATCGTTTGTCAGGCCGGTACATAGGGGTAGACGCGGCGCTTTCGAAAACCCGTATAGTCCGACAAAATTAGTTCAGCGACCGGTGGCGACGATCCTCGGCCGCCCCCCGGCGCGATCGATCCGGACCGGCAGCGTCGCGGCGACTAGGTCGAGGAACGTGTCGTCGGAACCGGTCCGGAACGATCCGCTGATCCGCAGGGGTGCGACATCGCCCACGATGCCGATCCGGACGGGGCGATAGCGGTTCACCTCGCGCACCGCACGCGCCAGCGGCACGTCGTCGAACTGCAGCCAGCCGGTCTGCCAGCCGGCGATCGCACCGGGATCGGGCGCGCGGGCCACGCGGGCCTTGCCCCCATCGATCGACAGCAGGTCGCCGGGCGGCAGCGCGGCGGGCGGCGCCGAAACGCCGTCTGCGACCGTGACTTCGGTGCCCGCACCCTGCGCGAGCAGTTCGACGCGATCCGCCTCGACCCGGGCGTTGAGCGATCCCGACCGGATCCGCACCCGCCGGTCGCCGACGTTCAGGACCACGGGCGAACGCCCCGCGGTAATCAGCGCCTGCCCCTGCACCGACAATGTCGATCCCCGCACCGTCAGGCGACTGGCGGTATCGAGGAGAATTCGGGTGGTATCGCCGAGCGTGACGAGCCGCCGCTGGCCGATGGCGGTCGCGAAGGTCCGCGCCTGCTGCACCGGAACGCCGGGGGGGGACGGTGGACTGCCGACATGGTGCAGCGTCAGCGCCGCCACCGGCAGGGCGACGAGCAGGGCGATCAGCACCGCGGCACCCCGCCGCGGGGTGTTTCCCGACCGCGCGTCGGCACGTGCCAGCGCCTCGTCGGCCATCTGCCGAAGCGCGTCCTCGCCGCCCAGTTCGCAGGCGACCGCTTCGATGGCGGCGACGGCGGCATAGGCCCGTGGGTTGCCCCCATGGGTGCGCTGCCACGCATCGAAGCCGACCTGCGCCGCATCGAGCGACGCCCCGTCCGGTGCATCCTCGAGGCGGGCATGCCATCGCGCGGCCTGTTCGAGCGCGTTCGTCGTCATTCGCGAAAGTCCATCAGGCGCTGGACGAGGTGTGCCAGGGCACGTGCATGATGCTTTTCCGCCGTGCTCAGCGAAATCCGCATCGTCCGGGCAACCTCGGCCATCCTCATCTCCCGCAATGTCCTTAGCGCGAATACGTCCCGGGTACGTTCCGGCAGTTCGAGCAGCGCTGCCTGTATGCGTTCGGCCATCGCCCTGCTGTCTAGGACGCGGTCGGCGCCGAAATCCGTACTCGACACGTCGACTTCGTCCAGCGAAGCATGATCCCCCGCATGACGGGCTTGTCGACGTCGATGGTGATCCACCAGCACCGACCGGGCCACGCTGATGACGTAGCTGTCGGGATTGTCGATCTTTTCCGGAAGGTTGGTCCGGATGAGCTTCAGCAGCGCGTCCTGCACGAGGTCGGGGACATCGGCCTTGTCCTGCGCATGGCGATTGAAGAACCGCACGATCAGCAGGCGGTGCGTGCGCACCAGTCCGGCGACTATCCCGTCCGAGCGTTGACTAGCCTTGTGGTGCAAGCTCAGGCTCGTTCTCTATGGATGGATCGTACAGACGGACACCATCCCCTTATACACCCGCGCGCCGGTGCAACCAGTGTCGACAGCATGGACGACGGACGATCGCGCAGCCAGGCGCCCCCCGGATCGCGTTCACTGCCCCCGTGCACGTGCGGCCGGTGCCGCGGCCGTTCGTCCGCCGCGACGGTCGGGCAGGGCGAAGGCGATATAGGCCGCCCCCTGTGGCCCCTTCTTGTCCCGCGCGCCGCTGGTCGCGATGACGACATACTGGCGCCCGGCGACCGAATAGGTGACCGGCGTCGCGTTGCCCGCGAACGGCAGGTCGCCCGTCCATAGCAGCCGGCCGGTGCGGCTGTCGAACGCGCGCAGCTTGCGGTCGTGGATCGTCGCCCCGATGAAGACGATGCCCCCGGCGGTCGCGATCGGGCCGCCATAGTTTTCGGATCCGGTGTTGCGCATCCCCCGCGCGGCCAGTTCCGGATATTCGCCCAGCGGCACCTTCCACAGGTAGCGCCCGGTATTGAGGTCGATCGCGTTCAGCGTGCCCCATGGCGGCCGCACGGCGGGATATCCGTCGATGTCCTGGAACTTGTTGTAGCCCGAGATGGCATAGGGCTCGCGGACCGCCGTTCCGCCCGTCGACGTCACTTCCCGACGATCGCCGACGGGCGCCTTCCCGCCCGATGCCAGCCAGGCGACCAGCGCTGCGCGATCGGCGGCGGCGATCTGCGGAAAGCCCGGCATGCGCCCCCTGCCCTGCACGATCGTCGCGGCGATCGCTGCGGCGGTCAGGCGCGAACCAACCATGGTGAGGTCGGGAACATCCGGCGGCGAACCGCCCCGGTCGGCGCCGTGGCAGGACGAGCAGTTCGCCCGATAGGCCCGCTCGCCCGGCCCGGCATCGCGCGCCACGGTATTGGGCACGAGCCGCGTGTACCACGGAACGTCGTTGGAATTGACGTAGAGTACCCCGGTGCGCGGGTCGGCCGCCGATCCGCCCCATTCGGCGCCGCCGTCGAAGCCGGGAAAGACGATCGTGTCGCGATCGGTCGACAACGGAACGAACTGTCCCGCGCTGCGCATCGTCCGGAAACGGGCCAGCGCGTCCGCATGCGCGGCAGGCGTGCGGCGGGTGAGCATCGCCTCGGTCAGTTGCTGACGCGCGAAAGGTGCCGGGGCGATCGGAAACGGCTGCGTGGGCGACGTCGTCTCGCCCGGCACGTCGCCGGCCGGGACAGGCCGCTCCTCGATCGGAAAGAGCGGCTTGCCCGTGACGCGATCGAACACGAAGACGAAGCCCTGCTTGGTCGTCTGCGCTACGGCGTCGATCCGCCGCCCGCCCCGCGTGACCGTCAGCAGCGTCGGTGGCGAGGGAAAGTCCCGGTCCCAGAGGTCGTGGTGCACGGCCTGGAAATGCCACAGCCGCTTGCCCGTGGCGGCATCGAGCGCGACGAGGCTGTCGGAATATAGGTTGTCGCCCTTGCGGTTGCTGCCGAAGAAATCGAACACGGGCGAACCGGTGGGCACATACACGATGCCGCGCCGGGTATCGACCGCGAGACCGGCCCAGGCATTGGCGCCGCCCGCCGTCCTTGCGGCACCCGCGGGCCAGGTTTCGTGTCCGACCTCGCGATCGTGCGGTATGGTGTGGAACGACCATTTGAGTCGGCCGGTGCGCACGTCATACGCCCGGATGTCGCCGGGCGCGGCCGGTGCATTCTCCGCCGTGCGGAACCCGACGATCAGCGTATCGCGAAAGAGGGTGCCGGGGCTCGTCGGAAAGACGGCATTCTGTTCCGGATCGCGGCCCAGCCCTTCGCGCAGATCGATCCGGCCACCATCGCCGAACCCGGCGACCGGTTCTCCGCTGCCCGGATCGAGCGCATAGATGAAACTGGCGTTGGAGACGAACAGCCGCTCGTCCCGCGCACTGGCCCAATAGGTCATTCCCCGCGCCGCCTGTCCGCTGGTCTGTCCGGGTGCGAAACGCCACAATTCCCGGCCGGTGGCCGCGTCCAGCGCGAACGCGGTCTGATCGCTGGTATAGCCGTACAGCGTGGTGCCGACGACGAGCGGATGGGTCTGCACCCCGCCCTCGTCGCCGGCGGCGAACCGCCATACCTCCGTCAGTTGCGCGACGTTGTCGCGATTGATCTGCGTGAGCGTCGAATAGCGCTGCCCCGCCGGATCGCCGCCATAGGTCCGCCAGTCGCGATCCGTGGGTTGCGGATAGGGCGTGCAGGAAGACGCCGCCGCGAGCGCCAGTCCCGCGATCGACAGTCCCGTGATCGACAGCGGCAATACCCGTGCCAGGCCGTTGCTGCCGTTCGTCCGTGCCGTCATCGTCGTTCCTTGCCTGTTGCGATGGTGCCTCCCGTCATCGGGGGAGCGCACGCGACGCTGCGCCGGGGCAGGGTATCAGGAACCGGTCGCTGCATCATGCCGGATGCCGGGGCCGCCGACGATATCGGCGACGAACGTGCCGTCCGCGGTTTCCAGCTGCGCGACCCATGCCCTCGACGGATCGACCGGACGTCCCGTCCAGACCGGCTGCCCCGCGCGCGGCCGGGATGCCGCCGCGAACGCGATATCGTGTCCCGGCATGCGAAGATCGCCCCGACCGGCCGGGGTTCCGGCCAGGCCGATCCGCACGTCGTCCCCGGCCGGCGTGGCCCGAAGGGACACGGCCGGTCCGGGCTGCGGTGTCCCGTGCAGCGCCGCGACCAGCGCAAGCATCCTTGCCGCCGGGACGACCCACATCTCGCGCGACGTCATGTAGCAGGTGTGCGGCCAGAACGGTACGTCGTGCCGCGCATCCATGCCGACAGGGACCGCGTCGACGAGCGCGGGCGCCCGGGCCAACTGGATCGTTCCGGCCCCGTGGAAGACCGCGTCCTGCGCGATCGGGAACGTCCGCAGCCATTCGGCTTCGGCCAGTCGTACCGCCCCTTTCAGCTCGGCCGCCAGATTGGTCCGGATGCCGGCCTCCGTCGGCGGCGGAGCGATGTCGGGGGCGCCGAACGCCTGTGCGAACCCGATCTGCTGCACCGCCCGCGCGACATAGGGTTCGATGTCCGCCTGCTTCCAGACCGCGGTCGGCACGTGATGGAAGGGTGCCGTCTCGGCGGCGCCGCGTTGCAGGAAGCAGTCGCTTTCCAACGCCACCGCCGCCCGCCACATCACGCGATCGGCATGGCCGGGAAAGGCGGCACACAGTTTGGTGAACGCGGTCGCCGGCGCGTCCGCGAAACTGGTGTGGAACTCGTTCGCGCGGCGCGCGCCGGCACGGTCGCGGTTGTAATAGCCGGTGACGCCGCGGTCGTTGGTCAGGCGCTGTTCCTGCAACGCGATCAGGTCGCGCGCAAGGCGGACCGCATCGGCGGCATAGGATGGCTGGCCGGTGGACTGGTGCAGATCGATCGCGGCGATCACTGGTCGCTGCGCAAGATCGCGCCGGTCGAGATGAAGACCGGCTTCGGCTGGATCCAGGCGAAGCCGGCGTGCAGCATGGCACCGTTCGCGGTCACGCCGGAGGCGCTGGGCGCAGCTTGGTCCGACAGCCGGCTCGACGCCACGCTCGCGATCGAGTGGAACGGCGAACGGTTCGGCCGGGTGAACGGCCGTGCAGAGATGGCATTCGGCTTCCACGAACTCGTCACGCACGCCGCGCGCACCCGCGATCTCGTCGCCGGAACGATCGTCGGATCGGGCACGCTGTCAACCGTCACCTGGGCGACGGCGGGGTCGTCATGCATCTCGGACGCCCGCGCGATCGACGTGATCCGGGGCGATGCGCCGCGATCGTTCATGCGGTTCGGCGACCGGGTGCGGATGACAGCCACGGCCCTGGACAGACCCGTCTTCGGCGTGATCGATCAAAGGGTTACGGAACGAAAGCGGTAACCCGGCACGACCTTTCCGGTCGATACCGATCCGGCATGGGCACCCAGGGTCAGACAGGCGTGATCCGGGAAAAACGAAGCGTGAAACATGCCCCGCCGCCGGGCGCGTTCGTCGCCGACACGGTCGCACCGTGCAGATCGGCCACCGATTTCACGATCGTCAACCCCAGACCATATCCACGGTAATTCTTGGAAAAGCGCACGAACGGTTCGAACAGATTACGGGCCTGCCCATCGGGAATGCCCTTTCCATGGTCGCGTACCGTCACGCCGCCTTCGGCATCGATCGCGATCATGACAGCCGTTCCGGACGGAGCGAAAGCGATGGCATTGTCCACCAGATTGGTGATCGCAACCTCCACCAGCCCGGCGTCGCCCGCGATCCGCACCGCCGGGTCCATGACGGCGAGGTCAAGCCGCACGCCTCGAGCCGTCGCGACCGGATCGAGCGCGGCGATGACCCGTCCGCAGCAGGCGGCAAGGTCGACCGCATCCGACACGGCGGTACGCACGCGGACGCTCATCAGCGTAAGCAATTCGTTGACCAGCCGGGTGAGCCGGCGGACGTCGGATACCAGCTTGTCCTTTGCCTCCCCGTCGTCGAGCAGCTCCAGACGGGTCCGCAGGACCGTCAGCGGCGTGCGCATCTCGTGTGCCGCCGCTGACAGGAAGAAGCGCTGCCGTTCCTCCACAGCCGTCACCTCCGCGATCATGCCGTTCACCGCACGGACCAGCGGCAGCACCTCCGCCGGCAGGCCGGTTTCGGGCAGGGGGTGGATGCGGCCGTCCGCCTCGTCGCGCGGCCCGATCAGCCCCGCCATCCGCCGGATCATGCCGATGTTGATCGCGAGGATGGTGGCGCAGAGCAGGAACACCCCCAGCGAAGGCAGCAGGAACTGCCGACTGTTCCTCCATATCAGGTCGCCATAGATTCGCAGCGGTCCCGGCCGTCCGATCGGCACCGGGTGGACGATGCCGGACAGTTCGAAATAGCGTGGCATGCCGCAGTTCAGGTAACGCACGAAACCGCGCCCGCGCGAGCGCACCACACGCTCCATTCGTACGCAGACACCGCTGGCGGCCCTGGCCCGCGCCGCCGTCATCCCCTGCAGCCCGAATTCGCGATACCGCACCGGCTCGCCGGTCCCGATCCATGTCCCCCCTACCAATGCGGCGTATCGAAAACCGGGGTTGCGGCGCGTCAGATCGACCACGAACGGGTCGCGCACGATCGTCCGTTCGATCTCCTTTGGCGGGCGGGGCGCCGCGAGCAGGGCGTCGAAGCGGTACGTCGCCTGCGTCAGCGTCGCCTCGCGTGGATCGATATCCGGATCGGTATGATCCAGCACCGGCCGGACGGCGAGCAGATAGACGCCGCTGCACAGAAAGATCAGCGACAACAGGATGGTCTGCGCCAGCATCGACCGTGCGAGCCGCACGCTCATCGAAAATGCCGGCGCGACGGCTGAAAGGGGTGCATCCGTTGGTCCCTGGTGCGACGGAACCGCCGGTATCGTCCGTGCCGGGTGGGGATGCAAGGCTGATGCAAGCTAGGGATGGTTGGTGTCCCGTCCGAACGATCCGAAGGAAATGCCGACGTGACCCTCTCCATCACTTCGACCGTGACGGCATTGTTTGCCGGTGCCGCGCTCGTCCTGCCGGTCCCTGGTGCGGCCCGGACGATGACGCCCCCCGCCCCGTCACCGTCGACGCGTGTCGCACCGGCCCCGCCTGCGTCGATCAGGCTCGACTACCAGCGTTTCACGCTGCCCAACGGGCTGACGGTGCTGGTCCATACCGACCATTCGGTGCCGAACGTGTATCTCGGCATCTGGTACAAGACCGGATCGAAGGACGAACCCGTCGGCCGCAGCGGCTTCGCGCACCTCTTCGAGCATCTGATGTTCCAGCAGACCGCCAACCGCAAGGGCGAGTTCCTGACGATCATGGACCAGGCCGGCGCTTCGGACATGAACGGCAGTACGACGACGGACTACACCAGCTACTACGAGATCGTGCCGACCAACGCGCTCGACATGGCGCTGTGGATGGAATCCGACCGGATGGGCTATCTGGGCGGCGGCATCACGCAGGAGGTGCTCGACGAGCAGCGGCGCGTGGTCAAGAACGAGAAGCGGATGCGCGAATCCGCAGCCGCCGAGGAAGTGCAGCGCAGGTTCATGGCCGCCTATTATCCGCCGAACCATCCCTATGCCCACACGACCATCGGTTCGATGGAGGATCTCGACGCTGCCTCGCTCGACGATGTGCGACAATGGTTCGACGAACATTACGGCGCGGGCAACGCGGTACTCGTCCTGTCCGGCGACATCGACCTCGCGACCGCGAAAGAGAAGGTGTCGAAATACTTCGGCGCGCTGCGGAGCGGCAAGGCCTTCAGCCGGCCGGACCAGTGGGTACCGGCACTGGGTGCGACGCGACGCGATCTGGTGTATCTCGACGGGGCGGCCCCGCAACTTACCCGCACCTGGCCGGTGTCGAACGACGACCCGCACGGCAACACGCTGTTGCTGCTGGGCGCGCGGACGATGACGTCGGTGCGCAATGCCCCCTTCACCGACTATCTGGTAAACCAGGCGAAGGTGGCGACTGCGGTCGAAGCGGATTTCAGCAGCGACCAGCTCGAAAGCAGGTTCAGCGTCGCGATGCAGTTGCGCCCAGGCGTGACGCCGCAGGCGGCCAGCGCCGCCCTCGACGTCGCGCTCCGCCGCTTCTTCAAGACGGGCCCCACCCCGGCAGGGCTGACCTCGATCATCACCGGCACTGACACCGCGATACTGCGCGCCATGGACAGCAGTGCGTCGCTGGGTCAGTTCCTGATCGAAGGCGAGGTGATGCACGAGGATCCGGGCTTCTTCCTCAAGCAGCGCGACTGGGCGCTAGCCGCGACCCCCGCCGAGGTCGCGGCGGTCGCCGGCCGGTCGCTCGGTGCCGGCCGCCCCTATTACGAGCAGGTGATCCTGCCACAGCCCGAGGCCGCGACGCGCGTGGCGGACGTCGATCGCAGCCGCATCCCGCCACCCGGACCGTTGAAGACGACGGTGACGATGCCGCAGATCACGCAGATGACGCTGTCGAACGGGATGAAGCTGGTCGTTGCCGAGCGACACAACCTGCCGATCGTGGACATGTCGATGCAATTCGACACCGGAACGCTCGCCGAGCGCAGCTACGCGCCCGGTGCGGCGGCCGCTGCATTTCAGCTCTTGCCGGCGGGTACGGCCACCCAGGATGCGGAACGGCTCGCGGAACGTTCATCGCTACTCGACGTGCCGCTTTCGCCCTCGGTCGATGCGCAGGGGGGCGCGTTCCGCTGGAGCGCAGGCACCGCGCGGATCGAGGAATCCTTCGCATTGGCCGCCGACGTCCTGCGCCATCCCGCCTATCCGGCAGCGGCGGTGGCTGCCGCCGCCGCCAGCACCGCCCAACGCCTGCAGGAGGAACCGGACCCGGAGGCACGCGCCGAACGGCTGTTCGCCAACGCAGTCTGGGGAAATGACGATCCTCGAGGGAAGCTCGAGCGCCCGGAAGCGTATCGCGGGTTGACGCGCGCGGCGGTGGTCCGTTTCCACGATGGCGAAATCGGCCCGTCCAATGCCACGCTGCTGATGGTCGGCGACGTCACCCCGGCCCGGGCGAAGGTGTTGGCCGAGCGCTATTTCGGCAGCTGGCGCCCGAATATGCCGGCGGCGGCCGCCACGCTGCCGCCTGCCCGCGCCCAGCGGTCGCGCATCATCCTGGTCGATGCCCCCGGCGCCGCCCAGAGCAGCATCACCGTAGGCAACGTCGCCCCGGCGTTCGGCACCGCCAGCGACCCGGCCGAACAGGTCGCCAGTGCAGTGCTGGCGAACGGATCAAGCGGCCGGCTGAACATGAACCTGCGAGAGACGAAGGGATGGACCTACGGTTTTGGCGGCGGGATCGACGATGCTGCGACCGGCGACCGGCTGTTCACCGTCGGCGGTGCGATCGAGACGGCGCACACGGCGGAGGCGATGGCCGAAATCCGGCGCGAAATGACCGCCCTGCTGACCGATCGCCCCATCATCGCGCCGGAACTGGAAGGGGTGCAAAGCACGGTGATCCGTTCAATCGCGCAACGGGTCGCCGGGGCCGGCCGCATGCTGGACACCTTGAACGCGGCGCGCAGATACCGGATGGCATACGACTCGGTCACCTCTGCTGCGGATCGGGCGTCCGCCGTATCGCTGGATGCCGCCCGCGCCGCCGCCGGCCGGATCGTGAAGCCGGACCAACTGACATGGGTGGTGGTCGGCGACCTGAAGACGATCGAGCCGGAGATCCGCGCGCTGGACATGGCCCCGGTCGAAGTGTGGGACGCCAGTGGCAAAAAGCTGCGCTGAGCAGTCGAATCGCGCGGTCCCGGCTCCCGCGGGACCGCGCGAGAACGCTATCCGTCAACCGGAGGGAGCGGCGACCGTCGCGTCGAAGTGGGGCAGGGTGACGTCGGGGGCGATCGTCGCGGCCAGGCGGCGATCGGCGAACAGCTTCGCCAGCGCATCATAGGTAGTCCGCGCCGCCGCCCGGTCGGACCAGACCGTCAGCGCTCCGGCGATCGCCTTCGCATCCGCCTGGTCGGGCTGGCCAACGCTGTAGAGCAACTGCAGCGTGGCCGCGCGGAGCATCGCACCTGCGGACACAACGTCGCCGCTCCGCCCCAGTACGCGCGCCGCAGCGATCCTGTCCCTCACGGATAGCATGGTCGCGGTATCGAGCTGTGCCATCAGCGCCTGCCGCTGCGCAGGATCGAGCACAAGGTCGGTCCGGTCCGCGAGGCGCACGGCGAGGCGCAGGTCGGAAACCGGGATCGGACCGGCGACGAGCCCGGGCAGCAACCTGGCCAGTCGCGCCGCTGCGCCGCCGCGTCCGACGATACCGTCGACCAGCCACGTATACAGGCGCGCCGCGATTGCCGTCTGCGACGGATCGAGTACGGCCAGATAGGCTTCCAGTTCTGCCGAGACGTCGGCCCGTGCCATGATGACGCGTAGTCGCGCGGCTTCGGGTCCGGTGAACAAGGCGTCGTCCAGCGCGGCAACGACCGCTTCGCGTGTCAGCGCGCTCCAACCGGACGATTCGGCACCCGGAACCGCACTGCGCCGCCACAGGCTGCGCAATGCGCCGGCGGCGGTTTCGGGGCGTTCCAGAGCCTCCTGTACGAACTGGCTTACCGCCTGTTCCTCCATCGACCCGGTGGCCCGACGCGCGGCCGCGCCGGAACGCTTCTGGAGCGCGACCACCACGGGCGCATCTGGGTTCGACTGTTCGAACGCCGCGTAGACGCTGCCGAACATCGCGGACGGGTCGGGCGCGGTGCCGCTGCGCTGCGCCGCACGATTGAGCAGCCGCGTCACCCAACTGGGATCGTCGAGAGAGAAGCCATTCGCGGTGGCCACCGCCTGCGCCTGCGCCGCTCGGCCCCGTTCGAGTTCGGTGAAGGCCAGGACCGTTGCCACACCGCGATTGTCCGGATGATCGCGCAGATATCGTGTGAGCAGCGCGACATAGGCGTCCTTGTCGCTCGGCCACAATTTCCACAGAAGGTTGACGATGTAAGTCTGATTGTTCGGATCGATCGCCAGCAGCTTGCGATAATAGACGATGACGCGGTCGTTCGGTTCATTGCTCGTCGCAACGAACTCCGTATAGAATCGCTGGGCCTCCTCGACCGTTGGGTTCGACGCATTCATGAACGCGTCGATGCGCGCCTGCCGCTGTTCCGCGAAATAGCGTTTGGTCAAGTCTGCCGAGAAATCTTCGAACTGCGCCGCGTTTGATTGTTGGGCCAGGGTCAGGAGGAGGCGGTAGGCGGTTGGTCGGTCGTTGGCATACCATGCCGAGAGCAGGGCGGGCATGGCCGCGGCGTCGCGGTAGCGCGCGGCGATCGTTTTGGCCGCTTCCAGCAGCGCCGCGCGGTTGCCGGGATCGGCGTCGAGCACCAGAAATTTCGACAGGATGAAGCGCGAACTGTCCACTTCGCGGTCGCGCACGATCGCGATGTCGCGGCGCATCACCGCCAGCAGCCTTTGCCGCAGCGCGGGATCCAGCGGCGATACCAGCAGGTCGCGGCGCGCCTCCAGCGCGAGCAGCGACGGCGGGGGGCCGCCATTTTCCGCGCGGGCGACCAGCCCCTCGTACAGCGCGAGCTGGCGTTCGGGCGGCAGCGCGGCGATCCACGCGAACGGACGCGCGTCCGCCTGCCGCAGCCCGCGCAGGGTGAAGCCGGTGCCACCGTCCGACCGTTCCACCGCGACCCGCACCAGTTCGTCGTCGGTCAGCAGCGGGCGACCCGCGATCTTCTGCAACAGGGCATAGCGATCGGGCAGGACGTTGAGCAACGCGAACAGGATATCCTCGCGGAACCGCGATGCCTGCAACGGTTCGAGCAACAGGTCGCGGACCTGATCGGGCGGCAGCCGTTCGACCAGATCGGCCAGCAGCAGGATGAACGATCCCGCGCCGTCCGAAGGACCGAACGGCGTCGGCTTCGCACGCCCCGCCTCTTCACGCCGCATCGTGTCCGCGATCATCCGTCGCAGGTGGCCGGCATCGCCGGTGGCGAGCATGGTCGCCACCTCCAGCGAGACGTCGTCGGTGTCGCGCGCCTGCCGCAGCAGGTCGGCCAGCGGATCCCCCGGTGCGCCGTCCGTCGCCGCCGGCGCGGCGCCGGGCAGGCGCGCGACGACCGCGTCGATCGCGCCGGCGAGCGCCGTGTCGCCCCGTGCCGCCGCGATCTGTCGCCCGATCTGGACGATCAGGCGCAACCGGCCATAGTCGGCGAGCGGCAGGGGCGTGCGGCCGGCGATCCGCGCGGCGGCATCGTCGAGCATCGCACGCAGTTCGCGCGGCACCGCCGTCTGCGTCGCGGGATCGGACGGCATGGTCAGCAACAGGCCCTCGACCAGATTGGGGACCACCCGTTCGATGTCGACCTGGTTGTCGGGCGCGGCGTCGCGCGACAGGACCGGCTGGCGCGCGATGACCGCGCGGAGCGACCGCCAGTACCATGGGGCGGCAAGCGCCCCCTGCCCCTTCTGTTCGCGCAGGATCGATGCCTTGACGACCAGATCGAGGTTGTTGCGGTCGCGCAGCATCGCCCGCACGAGGGTCCGCAGCGCCGCGTCGGTATAGCCGCGCCGGGCATAAGCCTCGCCGCTGATCGCATCGACGTTGAAGACGTTGCCGATGCCGTTCATCATCGCGAACGCGCCTTGCGCACCCGCACGGTCGCCGACCGACAGCATCGCTTCGCCCAGTTCGCCGTAGAAGGCGGGCGGAAACAGCCGCTGGAGCGCCAGCAGACGACGGCCATAGACGATGCGGCGCCGCACGTCGCCGAACACGGTCGCCTCGCCGTCGACCGAACTGCCCGCCGTCAGCGTGACGAGCTGTCGCAGCACCGACGCGCGCTGTTCGCCCGCCGCCGGCAGCGACGCATCGAGCGCGCGGAGTTGCAGGTCGGCGTCCGAGCGGGCATCGGCCAGATCGGCGATACGCCCGATCAGGCCGGGATCGGCACCGGCCAGCGCGAGGCGTTCGATCGCGTGGCGGCGCGCCCAGTCGAGCGCGACGTCGGCAACCACCGGATCGGCACCGACCAGCCCGTCGAGCAACCCGTCGAGCACGCCGACGAACCGGCGGGTGGAGGTCGCGACCTCCCCCTCGAACTGGAGCATGGCGATGGCTTCGCGCACCTTCCCCGCCTTTTGCATCGCGGCGATCAATTGCGCCAGCGCATCGGCATCCCCCGGCGCGGCGGCATAGGCGGCCCGCGCCTGTGCCAGCGCGCGATCGTCGAGATCGGCCATGCCGTAGATCCCCGCGCGGAACGCATGGGTCGCGACGCCCGCGCCCTCGGCCTTGCCCAGTTCGGCCAGCAGGCGGTCGATCTCGGCGATCCGCCGTTCCGCCGGAAGGTTGCCGCCCTCGCCCACCGCGGTCAGGATGCGGTTGCGCAGATAGGTGGCCCGGTTGGCGGGATCGATCACCGACAGGCGTTCGAGCGCGGCGGCAAGTTCCGCCTGCTTGTTCATCCGGGCATAGACGGGAATCAGCTGGCGCAGCCGCGCCGCTTCCCCGCCGCCGGTGCGCGCGACGAAGCGCCGCATCGCCGCCACCGCCTGGTCATAGCGTTGCTGGCTGAGGCGCAGCGCCATCAGCAGGCTGATCTGATCGTCGGACAGGGTGCCGGTGTCGAGGCGACGTTCCAGTTCGGTGGCGATCGCGTCGGTATTGCCGCTGGCGTTCGCGACCTCCACGATGCGGGTTTCGATCAGGCTGCGCCGTGCCGGCAGTTCGGTGACCGGCAACAATCCGCGCAGCCGTACCAGCGCCTCGTCCTGCCGGTCGGCCTGCACCAGCAGGTCGGCCAGCCGCACCTGCTGATCGTAGCCGAGCGGTCGGCCCGGCCGCTCCATCGACAGGAACGTCGCGATGGCATCGTCGCGCCGCCCGATCGCGGCATAGCCCTCGGCGATCTGCGCCAGCGCCGGGCTGCCGGCCGGAACGCCCGCGCGCATCGCCTGCAACTGTTCGCCCGCGCGGGCAACGTCGCCCTGCGCGACATAGGTGTCGAACAGGAACCGGCGGGCGTCCATCCCGCCGGGACCGTTCGCCACGCCCGCGATCATCGCGATCGCCGCATCGGACAGCCCCATCGCGATCATCTGTCGCGCGCCGTCGATCAGGACCGGGACGTTCGTGCGATTGGCCGCGCGCAGCCGGTCGAAGACGCCCCTAGCCTCCGCCTCGCGCCCGTCCTGCATGTAGATCGCGGCGAGCGCGACGTACCAGCGCGGGTCGTGCGGCTGCGCCGCGATCAGGCGGCCATATTCTGCGATGCTTTCGGCACGGTTGCCGGCAAGGTCGAGGATCGCGGGCAGACGTTCGCGCAGCGCACCCGCGCCGGGCGCGGACGCCATCGCCACCGCTTCGTCGTTGCGGCCGAGTTCCAGCAACAGGTTCAGCCGCATCTGGCGGATATCGGCGTCCTGCGGCTGTGCGGTCAGGAACGCATGGGCCCCGGCAAGGTCGCCGCCGTCGCGATACGCCTCGGTCAGCAGCGCCAGCGCGTATCGCCGGTCGTCGATCGTCGTCAGGGCGCGGTACGCCTGCCACGCGCGTTCGCGCGCCACCGTGCGGTCGCCGGCGACCAGCGCCCATTCGGCGACACGCAACAGGTCGGGTCCCGCGCCGGGGCCGCCCGTGGCGGGGCGGAACAGCGTCAACGCGGCCGCCGGATCGCCCAGCACGCCGAGTGCGACCGCGACCGGCCGTGCCCGGTCGGCGGGCAGGGTGCGGCCATAGGCGGCCAGCGCCGACGGATCCGACAGTCCGCGCAGGACCGCGACTCGCAGCGCCAGCGCATCGCCCCCCGCCCCGGCCGCCTGCGCCGCGCGATACGGACCCAGCAGGTCGACATCGCCCGCCGCATCGGCGAGCCGCGCCCCGAGCAGCAGGACGTCGCCGTTCGGGTCGAGCGCCGCCGCCGCCGCCGCAGCGGCGCGTGCCCCCGGCAGGTCGCCGCCGCGCCACAGCAGCGCCGCCCGGACCGCCTGCGCCCGCGCGCGCGACCGGGCGTCCCCGGTCCGCGTCGCCGATTCCACCCGCGCCATCAGCGGACCGACCGCATCGGCGAGCAGCGCCCGATCGTACAGTTGCCCGATCGTGGCCAGATCGAGCGTCCGCGCGGCCAGCACCGCCGCCGGATCGACTGTCGCCGCCGGCGCGGTCGCCAGCGCGCTGCCCAGCGCGGGGACGGAACAGGTGCAGGCGAGGACCGTGAGCAGCGCCGCCGTCAGGGGAAACCGGGTCATCAACATCAGCGCACCGCAGGGTTCGGGGCGGCACCGGCACGGCGCGACGGCCACCGGCGACAGCCCAGTTCGAGGATATACAGCAGCATCGCACCGAGCGCGAACCACGGCCACAGATCGGCCGCCGCGGGGATTCCGGCATCGATCGCCGGCGGCGCATCGGCCCCGTCGCCCACGCCGCCGGTCGCCGCCGACAGGGCAGCCAGCGGGATCGGTCGCCCGCGCGATCCCGACGACGGTTGCGTCGCATCCGAATAGGGGGCCGCCGCCGCACGGGTCACGGCGGTGCCGTCGACGGCCTCGACCATCGCGGCCCGATCCGCCGGCCAGCGCAGCCGCGCCTCGAACAGGCCCGGCGCACGCTGTTCGACGGCACGCACCGGCCGGACAGCGCCGTCCGCACCGATCAGGCGCAGATCGGGAACGCCGGGCCGCGCGGTGTCGGTGCGTTGCGCGACGATGGCGATCGTGTCGCCGTTCCGGGTGACCGTCAGGTCCATGACCGGCCGCTGCCGCGCGGTCATCGCCACGACGCGCGCCAGCCATGCGCCATAGCCCGGCCAGCCGCGCCAGCGCGCCGTGCCCGCACCCAGCGGTTCGGTCATCAGGGCCGTCACCCGGCCCGCGCCATAGAACCAGGTGGCGAGGACAGGATCCCCGGTCGCGGTGGCGACCAGCGTGTCGGCGACCTGCGGGCGGGTACGGACCCGTGCATAGCCGTCGAGCGGGGGCGGCGTCGCGGCGGTCGTCCCCGCCGGCCACCAGTTCGCGGCACCGGTCGTTCGCAGCGGGAACGCCCCCTCCCGATACCCCGCCTGCGGCATGGTGCCGGGCTGGCGGAAATCGAGCGCGACGAGGCTGTGTTCGTCGGGCACCGCATAATAGCGGCCGCCGCCCCAGCGCGCCCATTGCGCCATCGTGTCGTCGGGCTTGCCGATGCCGACGACCGACACGGTGATGCGATCGCGCGCCGCCTGTTCCAGCAGTTGCTGGTAGCGATCCGACCCGACGCCGCCATCGGTCAGCACGACCATGTGGCGGAACCGGGTGTCGGCCTCCTTCAGCGCGAAATACGCCTCCTGCAGCGCGGGGAACAGCACGCTCGCGCCGTCGGCGCTCATGCGGCCGATCGCGCGCTCGACCTCGTCGCGGTCGGTGGCGGGCTGCATCGGAACGGCCCATTGCTGCGCGCCGTAGAATTCGACCACGCCGACCCGGTCCCGCGGCGTGAGCTTGCGGACCGTCTGGCGCGCGACCTGCTTGGCCAGTTCGATCGGCGTACCGCCCATCGAGCCCGAGGTGTCGATGATGAACGCGACGGCGATTGTCGGCTGCTCGACCTTTTCCTCCTGCCGCGCCTCGACCGGCAGCGCCTGCGCCAGCGGCACGCCGCGGACATAGCCGCCCGCCCCGAACGCCGCGCGCCCGCCGGACACCAGCAGCCCCGTGCCCCGGTCGCGTACCGCCGTCATCAGCCGCCGCTGCGCCCCGGCCGGCACCTGCGCCGCCGGCACATCGTCCAGCATGACGAGCGGATAGTCCGCCGGATCGGCGCCGAGCGCGGACGGTCCGGCGGCGTCGACCGCGACACCGGGACCGAGCAGGCGGCGCAGCGACGCGGCTGCACCCGCCTGTCGCGATCCGGCATAGAGCAGGCGCAGCGGGTCCTGCACTGCCGCCACGGCGGTCGCCTGCGCCACGGGCGCGCCGCCGGGGGCACCCAGCGCCACGCGCAACGGCACGAAGCCGGCACGTGCGGCCGGAAATTCCAGTTCGACCTGCGCGTCGCCCGCCGCGTCGAACGGTGCCGAGGTGGCGAGGCGGCGGCCGTCGCCGTCCAGTGTCACGACCCGCCGCCTTCCGTCGCCCTGCACCGCCACCCGGACGCGAACCTGCTCGCCGATTCGGGCCGGCGCGACGCGCACGTCGGTGATCGCCGGACGGCCCGGCGGCGCGGTCAGCGGCGTCGTGTCGACCGGGATGCCCCGTTCCGCCAGCGCCGCCGCCGCGTGCTGCCAGCCGCGATCGGCGGACATGCCGTCGCTCAGCAGCCGCACCCGCCCCGCCGTACCGGCGGGCAGCGCGTCGACCGCGCGGTCGAGCCCGGCGGACAGCGTGGGTTGTACGGCCAGGCGCTTCGCGATGCCCTCGGCCGCGACGGGCCTGCCGCCGACCTGCACCAGCGTGACCTGCGTCGCCGGCGCGCGGGTGGCCAGCAGCCGCGCCAGTTCGCGCCGCGCCTCGGCCGCCGCCGCCGCGCCCATCGCGGGACGCTGGTCGAGCACCACGACGATGCGCTGCTGCCCCGAACGATAGACGAGGCCCGGCTGCATCAGCGCGACGACCAGGACGGCGAACACCGCGGTCCGCAACGCCACGATCCACCGACGCCGGACCGGCCGCGCCATCCACCAAACGAGCGGGAGCAGCACGAACAGCCATGCCGCCAGCGGCTGCAGGAAGGTGACGTCGACGACAGGCATCACGGCATCCATCCGCGTTGGAACAGCACCCATTCGAGCGCGAGCAGCAGCAGCGCGGCGAGCACCAGCAGCGTGAAGACCGGGTCGGGCAGGGTGCCGCCCAGCGGCGTCACCGCCAGCGCCCCGGCGGGCTGCGCCGCGCCCAGCGTGGTCGCGCGATCGGTCAGCGACACCGCCATCGGACGGTCGCCGGCCCCGGCCGTGCCCGCATCGCCCAGCGGCCGGTCCCCGAACAGCTGCCGCGCGGCGGCATCGCGCCGGTCGCCCAGCCCGTACAGCGCCGACTGGTCGGGCACCGGCGCACCGGCGCGGGCATAGGGCACCCACGGGTCCGGCGCCGCCAACCAGCGCAGGCTGCGCGAGACGAACAGCGGCAGCGTCGCCGAACGTGCGAAGGGGGAGGCGGGGTCGAGAAGTTCGGCCCAGACGGAGACGGTCGGCAGACGACCGGTCTCCATCCGTACCGAGACCGGACGCCGCAGGCGGTCGGCGATCGCGCGCGCGTCGATACCGGCAAGGCCGAAATCGTCGAGCTGCGCGGAGAGTGCGGGGCCGGCCAGCGGATCAGGCGTGCGGAACAGGAACGCGTCCGCCTGCGCCGCCGCCGGCACCGCCACCAGCGCGGGCAGCCCGCGCGGATCGGCGTCCGCGGACGTTCGCACCAGCACCTGCGCATCGGCAGCGGGGACGACCGTCAGCGCCGTGTCGGACGCCACCGCCGCGCGTACCGTCGCGGGCACCCCCGGCGTCAGCGCGACCCGGATGGGCCGCCGGTCGGGCAGGCGCAGCATCGCATCGTCATCGGCCGAAAAGGCGTCGCCATCCAGCAGCGATACGGTCAGCACCCGCCCGTCGGCGGGTACGTCGCGCACCACGAACGCACCGGCGCCGAGCGTCTCGACCCGGGCGGGGCGATAATCGCGGTCGCCGAGCAGGAACGACAGCGCGTCGATCGCCGGCGGAGCGACCCCCGCCCCCGCCGTCCCGACGATCACGTCGGCCCGGTCCCAACGCCCGTCCGCCGCCGGGCTGGCGCCCAGCGCGACGATCCCGCGATTGCCCGCGACCGGAGCGGTCAGATAGCCGTAGTCGAGCCGGACGTTTGACGGCAGCCCCGCCGCCGCCGCCCGCGCCGCCGCCGGACTGCCGTAATAGCGCACGACGAGCGGCGCATTCGCAGGCAGGTCGCGCACGCGTGCGGCGAGCCATGCCGCGAACGCCGATGGCCGCGCACCCGCCGTCACCCGGTCGAGGCGGCTCGACAGCAGCGACGCGCTCTCGCCGGAATCGAGCAGTCTGGTGCCCTGCGCATCGCCCAGATATACCGCGCGATCGGCGGCATCGAGCGCGCGGACGTCGGCGAGCAGCGCACGCCTGGCGCGCGCCTCCTCGCCATCGGCGACCATCGCCGCCGACGCGTCGAAATAGAACAGTGTCCGACCGCCCCCGCCCGCCGGCGTCGCCATCGGATGCGCGACCGCGAGCCACAGCAGCAGTCCGATCGCCAGCGCGAGCAGGAAGGCGAGCCAGTAGCGGAACCGCGCGCCGAGCACCGGCATCCGCGACGCCTCGGTCGCCTGCCGCCACAGTGCGGCGGTCGGCAGCGCGAGCGGCCGCCGGTGCTGGCGCAAGCGTTGCAGGACGTACAGCAGGGCGGCGATGGCCAGCGCGCCGGCCAGCACCACCGGCCATGAAAAACTGGCGAAGGTCATAGCGGCAGCGTTCCCGGCGCGAGGACCACGCTCAACTGGTCGAGCACATCGCGGTCGGCGTCGAGCCGGACCAGCGCCGCGCCGCGCCCGCCGGCGAACCCGTCCAGCCGGGCGCGGAACGCGGCATAGGCGTCGCGATACGCGGCCAGCAGCGCGGGCGTCACCGTCAGCGGAACCCCGCCGCCCTCGCCATCCTCGATCAGCACATCGCCCGTCAGGCCGGGGTGGAGCGAAGGATCGGCATCGTGCCGCCGCACCAGCTGCACCAGCAGCAACCGGTGGCGCAGCCGTCCCATCGCCTGCGTCACCGCATCGATCCCGGCGTCGTCCATGAAATCGGACACGACGACCACCAGCCCGCGGCGCAGCTTCATCGTCGCCAGCATATCGCACGCCGTGGCCAGATCGGTCCCGCCGCCGGGACGGGTCTGGGCCAGCATCTGCGCCGCGCGCACGATCCCCTGCCGTCCCGACAGGTTGCGGGCGCGGACCTCGATTCGCTCGGCCACGTCGATCAGCGTCACGGCATCGACCTGGTTCAACGCCACTGCCGCGATCGCGAGCGACGCGCGTAGCGCCGCCGCGATCCGGGGCTGCGGCTCGACGAACATGCTGCGCGACACGTCGGTCATCACATAGACCGGCAGATCCTGCCGTTCCTCGAACACCCGCACGAACGTCTTGCCGAGACGGCGGTAGATGTTCCAGTCGATCGTACGCAGGTCATCGCCCGCGACATAGGGTTTGAAGTCGGCGAAATCGGAACCCTGCCCGCGCGCGAACGTCCGCTGATCGGCGAGCCGCCCGCCCTTCTGCGCCTGCGACACGCGCAGCGAAAAGGCATCGAGCCGCGCGAGAAAGCTCGGGTCGAACAGGTCGAGGAACGTGGGAACGACGGTCATCAGCGTGCCTGTCCGTTGCGACGCAGGAAATAGTCGCGGACGATCCGGTCGTCATGCACGCCGGTTTCGCGGTGGACCACGTCACCCGCCGTTCCGTTCTGCGTACCGCGATCCCCCGCCGTCACGACCGGCGCGGGCGCGCCGCGCGGGCGCGCCGGACGCAACATGCTGGTCGACCGGCCCGGACCGGCCGCGCCGGAGACGCGATCATCCATCGGCACCGCCAGCATCAGCGCCGCCGCGCCGCGCGACCGCTTCAGCGCGTCGGCCCCGGTCGTGCCGCCACCCGAACCGGTCGAGCGCTGCCCGCCGTTTCGCGACTGGCCGGGTCGGCCGCCCTGGCCCCGCTTCGCCTGGTTCGCGTTGCCCGAGGGGGTGCGGCTCGCGCTGTTCGCCGCGGAAGGGCCAGCGCGGGTAGGCATGGCGGCCGCGGCCGCCGGGGACTGTTGCGACCCACCGGGCCGGGGCGCGGCCCGAGGCGGCGGCGATGGCGGCGCGCGGCCGGCAGGATTGGCGGTCCGGTCGCCCGCATCCGTCCGGTCGCCACCCGCATCGCGGTCGATGACGCCGCCGGGCTCGCCGGACTGCGGGCTGCCGGCGCCGCCCTTCGGCGCAGCACGCCCGCCCGGCGCGCCGGGACGGTCGCCCGCGCGCGACGCGGTATCGGCGGCGGTCGCCGGCCCCTGTCGCGGGGACACGCCTGCTTCCTTGCCGGCCGCGCCGGTACCCGCCCCGGACCGGCCACCGGGCGATCCGGCGGCGGACACGGAGTCGTCGGAGCGCCCGCCCGCCGACGGTGACCCGCCGGTTTCCACCCCGAAGACGCGCGCCGCCATGTCGCGGATCCGTTCCACGGCCGCGACGGCCGGGGGGGTCCGGGAATCGACGGCATCGGCGGAGCGGGCGTCGTGCAGACGCAGGTCGCCAACGTCCGTCTCACCCGCGTTGCCGACCAGCATCGCGGCCAGCACCAGCACCGCCGCCCCGCCGGCCATGAGCACGACGTCGCGGCGGATCGGCGATCGTGCGGACGCCGGCAGTTCGACCCGCGCCGCCAGCGCATCGTCCAGCCACGGCATCGCTTCGTCGATCGCGGCCTGGCGATAGCCGTCGCGGCGGGGCAGCCCGGCGAACTCGTCGACCGTGCCGATGCGGTCGTTGGTCGCAAGCCGGCGGTCGAGCGTGGCGAGCGCATCCGCGCGGGCGACCCGCACCCGACGCTGCAGGATCGCGACGGCGATCGTGCCGACGGCGATCGCGAGCGCCGGCACTGCCAGCACCGACCACCCGGTCGCACGATAGCCCGACAGCGCACCAAGCAGCAGTACCGCCGACGCCAGCAGCGCCGTCGCGGCGGCGAGTCGCAAACCGGTGCGGATCGCGGCGCGCCGGGCGCGGCGCATCACGAAACGCCGCCCCTTGACCTCCAGCCTGTCCAGCGGAGATGCGACCGCCGCCTCGATATGCACGTTCATCCATCCCCTCGGGCGGGATCGTGAGCACCGCCGATCGTCAATCCTGACAGGTCAGCCTTGCACGAAGCTGTCGCTGGTCGACGGATCAACGGGCAGGTGCCACCGGCGATGGCGGCTTGCGCAGGTGCAGTTCGCCACGCGGGAAATCAAGGGCATAGACCTGCAACGCCGCCAGCAGGTCCAGCCCGACGATCATCGTCGGCGGATCGCCCGCCTCGCCACCGCCCAGCCCGTCGGCGAAGACGACGCGGACGTTCCGGCCGATCGCCGGGCCGATCTTCACGCTGTCCATCGTCGCGACCTGCGCCGCGCTGCCGCCGCCCGCCGCGCCGCGGATCTGGCCATAGGGCGCGAGCCGGGAATCGTCGGCTTCCCAGCCGATCGCGCGCAGGACGTCGCTGCCCGCGACGCTGCCCTGCGCGCCGGTGTCGATCAGTCCGCGGATCAGCACGCCGTTGAGCGTGACCGGCACGACCAGCCCTTCGCCGGGGACATATTCGCCGCGTACCGCGACGAATCCCGCCGGGGTCGGTCCCGACGGTTCGACCCGCACCTCGTCGCGCACGCCGTCGAACACGAGCCGCCGCCCTTCGAACAGGTCGACACCGGCGATCACCTGCGCATCGGTCGCGCCGATCGACGATACGCCGGGGATTTCCGCGTCGCGCAGGTCGAACAGGCGGTTGCCGAACCGCCCGACGCGGTAGAGGCGAACCTCCTCCGCCCCCGCCACGCCGCGCACGCCGATCGTCCCGTCGGCGGGGACGAGGCCGAGCGCACGCGCGGCGTCGTCCCGCATGATCGTGCTGCCGGCGGCGGTATCGATCACGACATCGACCGGCCTGCCGTCGATCGTCGCGACGACGACCGGGCGCCCCTTGCCGTCGCGGCGCATCGGTTCGGCGGCGGTCGACGCCACGGGCGGCGCGGCCGGCGGCGCGGCCTGTGCCATCACGGCGAGGGACATGACTATCGCGAGCATCGGCCCACTCCTTCGTACAGAAAACGGCCGCCGGGCGGCGGATCAGTCGCCGTCGTAGACGCGCTGGACGTGCAGCAGCACTTCCTCGACCAGCGCGTCGGCGCTGACGCCCCCGGCCTGCGCATGGAAATTGGTGACGATGCGGTGCCGCAGGGCCGGCAGCGACACGGCGGCGATGTCGTCGCTGCTGACCGAGAAGCGCGCATCGAGCAGCGCATGGACCTTTGCCGCGAGCATCAGCGCCTGGACGCCGCGCGGCGACGCGCCGAGCGCGACGTGGCGCGTCACGCTGTCGGGCGCATAGTCGCTGCCCGGCTGCGTACCCATGACGAGGCGGATGGCATAGGCCCTGGCCGCGTGCGGCACCGGTATCGCGCGCGCGACCTCGCGCATCCGCAGCAAGGTGCCGCCGTCGGTGACGGCATTCACCACCACCTGTTCGCCGCCCGTCGTCCGGTCGATGATCGCATGATATTCGGATTCGGTCGGATAGCCGACCAGCAGCTTGAACAGGAACCGGTCGAGCTGCGCCTCGGGCAGCGGATAGGTGCCTTCCTGATCGATCGGGTTCTGCGTCGCCATGACGCAGAACGGTTCGGGCATGCGGATCGTGCGTCGGCCGACCGTCACCTGCTTTTCCTGCATGACCTCTAGAAGCGCCGACTGCGTCTTGGGCGTGGCGCGGTTGATCTCGTCGGCGAGGACGAGGTTGGAGACGATCGGCCCCTGTTCGAACGTCAGCTCGTGGCGGCCGCCCTCCCCCTCGGTCAGCATCGACGTGCCGATGATGTCGGCGGGCATCATGTCCGGCGTGAACTGGATGCGCGAGAAGGGCACGTCGACGGCGCGGCTGATCGCATGGACCAGCGCGGTCTTGCCCAGCCCCGGCACGCCTTCGAGCAGGACGTGGCCGCCCGCCATCAGCGCGGTCAGGACGCCGTCGATGACCTCGCCCTGCCCGACCATCATCCGCGACACCTCGGTACGGATCCGGGTGAAGGTGGCGCGGAAATCGGCGGCGCTTTCACGGGCGCTGGCGGCGGTGATCTGGTCTGTCGGCTGCATCTTGTCCCTGTCGGTCGAGAATCGCGGGCGGCCATCCTGCCACCGCAAACTTGCACCAGGCTGGCAGGATGGCCGCGTCAGGCGATGGCGAGGCGATAGCCGACGCCGCGCACCGCCACGATGCGGACGGTGCCGGTGCGGTGGATGAGGTTGTGGCGCAGGCGCGAAATCTGCGATTCGAGCGAGTTGGCGTTGACCAGATTGTCATAGCCGTAGACGCGCGCCTCCAGCGTCTGGCGCTGGACCAGCGCGCCCGGGCGGGCCATCAGCTCGGCCAGCACCAGCGCCTCTGTCCGGCGCAGCACCAGCGGTTCGTCGTCGACGTAGAACGCGCCGGTATCGGCGTCGTGGGTGAGGCGGCCGAACCGGCGCACCTCATGCTCGGTCGGCATGATCCGCCGCAGCGCGTTGCGGATGCGCGCAAGCAGCTCGCGCGGTTCGAACGGCTTGCCGATATAGTCGACCGCGCCCAGTTCGAGCCCGGCGATCCGGTCGTCCACCCCCGCCAGCGCGGTCAGCAGCAGGAAACGCTGCGTGGCGCCCCGCCGTCGCGATTCGGCGATCAGGTCGGCACCCTCGCCGTCGGGCAGCATCCGGTCGAGGATCACGAGGTCGAAGGCGTTGGTCGCCAGCGCCTCGCGCGCCATGTCGAGGCTGTCGGCGAGGTCGACGACATAGCCGTTGCGACGGAGATAGGCTCCGGTCGTCTCGGCTACGTCCAAATCGTCCTCGACGATCAGCAATCGCATTATCCGCCGTCTCCCTGCCGCGCCCCGGCGAGCGACGGCAATGGATCGGCGGAGAATGGTTTAAAAGACATATTCGACCTGGAACATCACGGTTCGCCCCTCGATATTGTAGCGAACGGTATCGTAGGGCCGTCCCTGCACCACCGTAAAGGGCGGCTTCGCATCGAGGATGTTGCGGCTCGCCAGGTTGAAGGTGAAGCGCTCGTGCGTCTTGAGCGAGGCCGTCAGGTCGAAGACGGTGTAGGGCGACACGCGAAAGGCCCGCGGGAAGCCGTTCTCGGTGTTGTTGAGCAGGCCGGCGGCATAGTCAACGAGATAGTCGTTGGTATAGGCCGGGGTGTGATAGCCCCACAGCGTCGCCGACAGCTTGCCGCGGGCATAGGTGAGCGATCCGACGAGGCGATAATCGTCCGGCCCCTGCAACTTGCCCAGCGTATCCACCGGGACCGACCCCGGCAGCGCGCGGCTTTCGGACTTCAGATTGTCGACCACCGTCAGGCGCGGTTCGAAATTGCCGATGCCGGTCATCAGGAAATAGCTGATCTCGTAGGTCATCGACCGGTATTCGGAACCGATCAGGTTGATGGTGCGGCTGCGGAACTGGGTGATCCGGCCATCGGGACCACGCGGGAAGAACTGCTCGAGCAGATAATATTCCGCCGGCCGCACGATCTTCGCCACGTCGTCCGCGCGGGCGAACTGGTTGCGGATGACGGTGCGGTTGTAGGTCGCGCTGGCGTTCAGCCCCTGCAGCGCACCGCCGGGCGGCTGCCATGCCAGCGTGAAGCTTTCCTGCCGCGACGTCTGCGGCAGCAGGTCGGGGTTCGGCGAGACGAAGGCGGGCACGCGGTAGGTGATGCCCGGATTGCGCGGATCGCCGGTGATGACGACGTCGCGCAGCCGCTGCGACGCGTCCGGGCGGAACAGCTGGGTGAAGGGCGGCGGCTGGAACCCGCGGCCCCATTTCGCGAGGATCGTCACCCCCTCGACCGGCTGATAGTTGAGGCCGAACGACGGCGTGAAGCGCGTGAATTCGTTGCGCCCGAAGCGCAGCGGCACGCCCGGCCTGAAGGGAACGTCGCCGACCGTGCCGATCGGGCCGTCGATGCGACTGGTGTCGCGACGCCCGGCGAGGTTGAAGGTCAGCGCATGGGCCAGCGGCAGGTCGTAGCCATTGCCGAGGATCGGCAGGCTGACCTCGGCAAAGAATGCGTAGCGGCTGCGCGACCCTGCGGCGCCGGTCACCGCGTTGATCTCCCGGCTGTTCGCGCCGTCGTCGTTATATTCGCCACCGATGGCATAGCTGAGCGGACCGGCGGGCAGGTTCATCAGGCGGCCGGTCAGGCGCGCCTCGACCTGTTCGGCGCGCGACGAGCGGTCCTCGCTGTCATACTGGTAGAAGAAGTCGCGGATGCTGCCGCCGGGGCCGTCCCCCGACGTCTTGAAGGGATTGAAGGCCACGGCAGGATCGGTGCTGGTCAGCGCCCGGCACTGCCGGTCGAAGATCGCGCGCCGCCGCGTGAGCGCATCGCCGGTCAGCAGCCCGCTGTCGATCTCGAAGTCGGTGCAGGTGAAGGTGCCGGGATTGGTCGTGCTCTCGGCGATGCCTATGATCGATCCGAGCTGCGAACCACTAGCCTTCGTCTTCGATTGCGACGTCGTATAGATCGCCGTGAGCCGCGTATTCTTGTTGAAGTCGTACGTCAGTCCGGCGTTGACGTTCCACTGTTCCGCCGTGTTCCGGATCGTGCTCGGCGTGACGATGCCCCTTCTCGCCTCGTCCTGCGGAAAATAGTTGACCTGTACGCCGGGGCTGAACCCGTCCGGATCGAGCTCATAGGCGGCGAACGGATTATAATATTGTCCGGGGGCCAGCGTCACGGTCAGACCCCGCCCGCCATCCTCTTCCTGAACGTTCGTGCCGCGACTGTACAAGGCGTTGGCGAAGAACTTCAGCCGTCCGGTGATGTTCTGATCGAGGTTCAGCGTGAAGCCCAGCGTGTCGCTCAGTGGCCCGGCCAGCCGTGGAATGTAATCGCGCAGCCGGTCCGGCCCGACCACGACGAACTGGTCGGCCGTCGGCCGGGTGCCGGCGCCCGGGCCCGGCGTAAGATAGCGGTAGGCATATACGAACTCACCGGTGTCCGGATCGAACGCGCCGCTGCTGTTGTCGATGATACCGGGTTGCAGGCCGTTGGCCACCGATCGCTGGTTGAAATACGGATCGCCGCCGAACAGGGCGGAGTAGTCCTCGGTTACATAGCCGGTCTTGCTGTTCACGACCGGCTTCTGCCGCTGGAAGTCCGCCGTGCCGGAAATGCTGCCGCTGCCCCACGCGAAGCCGGCATAGGCGTTGAACCGTGCCGAATCCCGGCCGTTGTTCGAGAACTGCGCCTGGCTGCCCAGGGTAACGCCGCGATAGTCCTTGCGCAGGATGAAGTTGATGACACCGGTCATGGCATCGGCGCCGTAGACCGCGGCGGCGCCGCTCGGGATGATCTCCACCCGCTCGATCGCGCTCAGCGGGATGCCGTTGAGGTTGACGAAACCGTCCTCGATGCCGGCGGCGCCCGCCATGCGACGGCCGTTGACCAGCACCAGCGTATTGCTCGCGCCCGCCCCGAACAGGTTCGCCGCCGACACGCCGAGCGACCCCAGCTTGGAGACGGAGGACTGGCCGGAACGGTTCGACAGCGGGCCACTGTTGCGCTCGTTCGTCACCGCGCCGATCGTCGCCACGTTCTGCGGCAGGGTGCGGATGAGATCCTCGACCGAGGTGACGCCGCGCCGCTTGATCTCCTCGCGGTCGATCACGACCTTCTTCGACGTCACGTCGCCATCGTACAGGCGGCTTCCGGTGACCTCGATCGTATTTTCGGGAGAATCCCCCGCCACCGGCGGCGCGTCGGCATTGGCGTCTGCCGGCTCGATCACCGTGTCCTGCGTCGAAACCTGCTCCTCCGCAGCGGCTCTCGCCTTCTGCCGGTCATCCTGCCCTTCCGCACCGGCCTGCACCGACGACGGCGACTGCTGCGCACCGGCGACGCCGGACAATCCGATGGCCGACACCGCGGCCAGCAGCGCGAATTTTGATCGGAATGCTCTCACCGGTGCGTTTCCCCCATGACCGGTCGTCTCGTATCGGCGATCGCTCGCTGCCCGCTCCTTTTTGGAGTCGATGACAGCACCGGCGAGCAAGACCGAACGTCGATCGGACCAGTCGTTGTTCCCGTGAAAGAATTATGACGGCAAGCTTGCACGAACCTTGCCAATATTCGGGCGACCTGCTGCCCGCTTTCTGGATCGCCTTGAGCTGGAAAGATCAAGTCATGAAGGAGGACCGGCAAGTGGAGCGAGCGATGAAAAGGTCGAAGTTTTCGAAAGACTTCGTCCATGACCAACTTGCGACAGTACCAGAGCTGCATATCCCGACGGCGGTAGATATCTTCAGCCGGTTCTCGCCGGCGGTGCTGCCAAGGTTCCGCTTCCGGGCGCGGGACGACGTGGAGGTGCTCAAGCGGGTGAGCGGCGAGAGGGGCCATCCGGCATTGATCCGCGTTGACCAGGACAGCGAGTTCCTCTTGCGCGACCCGAATCTGTGAGCCTGCGCCCGCGGGGTCACGCTCGACTTCAGCCGGCCCGGCAAACCGACGGACAACGCGTTCATCGCGTCCTTCACTAGCCTGCGACGGCCGGGGGCACGTTCCGGGGGAGTGTCTGAACCAGCATCGGTTCATGAGCCTCGACGACGCGGTCCGAAAATGCGAGGCTTGGCGCGGAGACTACAACGAGGTGCGACCGCATAGCGCCATCGGCCACAAGACGCCGATATCGCTGGTGAACCGGTCAGCGGCACATGGCCCGCTGCTGCCGGCAGATGCTGGATGACGACCAGCCAATTGGTCCAAGAATGGGGAGCAGCTTATCGGGGCCGGTCTGGACCCGTTCCGGCAGTTCACCGTCGGGTTCGCGCAACAGCGCACGCGGCACGAAACGAACGTCCAGCCTGCATTGTGCTCGCCCCACGCAGATCGACATTCAGGCCGTACCCCCGCGCAGGCGGGGGTCCAGAGTAACGGCAGGGCGACATTCGTGGCTCTGGACCCCCGCCTGCGCGGGGGTACGTGAACCAGAAAGGCTCCTGATCCTGCTGGATGGCGCTCCAATTCGCTGAATGTCGATCGGCCCTAGAACAACTCGTCCAGCAGCAGATGGAACGCCATTCGCGCCCCATCGGGCTCCGCCACCCCATAGGTCACGAACATCCGCGCCACCAACGCGTCGTCGAACGCGCCCAGACAGTTCGCGAGGATCGCGAGATCCTGATAGCGGTCGGCGATCCCGACCCGCCCCAGATCGATGCAGCCGGTCACCTCACCGTCCTGCAGCAGCAGATTGTCGAGCGAGAAGTCGCCATGGGTCACCACCGGGTCGGCCGGCAGAGGCAGATGCCCTTGCAGCGCGTCCCACACCTGCTGCGCGCTCCATCCGGCCCGCGCATCGTCGAAATCCGCTTCATCGACCAGCTCGGCATCGATCCGCACCTGCGCCAGATGCAGCCGGTGCCCCGCATCGAACGGACAATGCGCCACGGGAATCGCATGCAGTCGCCGCAGGAACCCTGCCAGCGCGTCGACCACCGCCCCGCGTTGTTCGGGCGCCCGGTCGAGCAACTGCCACGCGGTTTCCCCGGCCAGCGCCGTCGTCAGCAGCCATGCCGCATCCGGCAGCGCTACGAACGCGACCAGGTCTGGCACCGGCACATATGCCGCCAGCCAGCGCAGCCGCACCATCTCCGCGACGATCTCGTCGGCGACTACGCCCGTCCCGTGCTTCAGGAACAGGTCGGGCGCATCCGCACGACCGGAAAGGCGATAGACCGCCCCGCCCGATTCGCCGACATGGTCGCGCGCCCAATGATAGCCGCGCACCGCCTCGGCGATCCCGGCCGGCATCGTGACCGGCGCGCACGCCACTTCCCGTTCCGCCACTGCCTGCTCCGACTGTCGATCGTCCCCCCGCCAAACAAACGAAAAGGGAGGCCGGTTGCCCGACCTCCCTTCCGAAATTCTGCTTCGTGAGAAGCTGAATTACATGCCCGAACCCGGACCGTAAGTGATTTCCACGCGACGGTTCTGCAGTTCGCGAACACCGTCGGCGGTTTCGACGCGCGGACGGCCTTCACCGAACGCTTCGGTCGAGATGTTCGACCCGCCGATGCCACGGCCTTCCATGTACGCACGGACTGCATCAGCGCGACGCTGCGACAGACCGACGTTGTACGAAGCCGAACCCGAACGGTCGGCGTGACCGGCCAGCATGACCTGCGCGTTGCCGCACGACTGGTAGTTCGAAATGGCGTTGTCGAGAATGCCAGCCGCTTCTGGCGTGACGTCCGACTTATCCCATTCGAAGAACACGATGTACGGTCCCGGCGTGCAGACGACCGGCGGCGGCGGCGGCGTTTCGACCGGCGGCGGCGGCGGCGGCGGCGTTTCGACCGGCGGCGGCGGCGGCGGCGGCGGGGTCGGCGCGCCGAAGTTGAAGGTCAGGCCACCCAGCAGGCTGTGCGACCGGAAACGACCGTCATAGCCAACGCCACGAACGTTCACGAGGCGAACGTCATCGGCGTTGAAGAAACGATACTTCAGCGAAACGTCGACGTTTTCGCTCAGCGGCGCGCGGATACCCGCCAGAGCCTGCCATGCGAACACGGTGTCCGAATCGTCGAGCGCCGCGAAGTTGTTGACGACGCGATAGTCGTGCGCCTTGACGCGCGCGACACCCGCACCGCCGCCGACGAAGCCGCTGATGGCATCGTCATCGCCGAAGTCGAGCAGGGCGTTCGCCATGAACGACAGCGCCGAGGTACGGCCACCGCCGCTGTAGGTGCCGGCACCCACTGCGGTCGTCGGGCCGGTTGCGATCGAACCGGTGGTCCGGAGTTCGTCGACGGTCGCGCTCTTGTAAGCGACTTCGGTTTCGATGCGCAGGGCACCGAAATCGTAACCCACGGTGCCACCGACGTCGTAGCCATAGTTGCTATCGACGGTAGTGACGCCACCGGCCGGCGTGGTCAGATCGTAATCGATATCCTCGACGATCATCGCGCCGCCTTCCACACCCACATACCACGCGTTGTCGCGGGCGAGGGCGGGAGTTGCGAGCGCAGTGGTCGCGAGCGCCAATGTGACGGCAAGCTTCCGCATTCTAGTCCCCTTTCACAGTTGTCCTACGGACAGCGCAAACCAAGTACCGAAGCGTTAGTTTCCACGCAAGCGCACAAATTCTGCGGTGTTGCAGGAAAGACACGGATTTAGCGTGCGATCAGCCCGTGGTCGCGCAGCGCGCCGAGGATCGCGGCGAGCGCCGTTCGGGCCTCTTCGTCGCGCACCGTTCCGCCGTCCGGAACAGCGATCGCCGCGCGCTGCGGCCCCACCACGGCGACGCCGTCGACCATGATCCGCGCCGCGCGCACCTCGCCCTGCCGCCACGCACCCCCGCGGAACACCAGTGTCGTTTCGCCGCCGATCCACCAGAGGGTCATCCCTTCGCGCGGCATCATGAAACGCCAGCCGCCACCGGTCATGCCCGCGATCTGACCGGCCCGGCCGGCCCACGCTCCGCCCGGCGCGGGGCCGACGATCCAGCAGCGACCGGGCTCGGCGGTGGCGGGCGGCGTGTCCTGCGCAACGCCCTCGACGCAACCATGCAACAGCAGGTCGATCAGGGTAAGCGCCTCGTTGTGCGTCATTTCCTTTTGCGCCTGCGCAATGTGCAACAGGGGCAGCGACAGGCGGCTGGTCTGGTCGGTCATCGCGTCGTCTCCGGTCGGTAATGGAACAGCGCTGGTGGCGACGCACCCTGCGTGCCGATCTGGCGCAGCTCGACGGTCAGCGGCGCGACCGGATCGATCGTCCAGGTCGGCTCCGCCACCTCGATCGTCCGCACCGCCCCGGTCGCATCGGTCAGGGTCAGGCGATACGCCTCGCGCTCCTCGCCCAGCGGCGTGTCGATCGCATCGCGCCACGGTGCCACCAGCCGGGTCCGGCGGACCCAGCGCAGCACCGGGCGGTCGCCCTCCCGTCCGACCGACAGATGCACCGGCGCGGGCGGCACCAGCGCCCGGCCGCCCGGGCGCAGGGTGGCGGTCGGCGTGTCGCCTTCGACGATCCCGGCCGCCATCACCGCCAGTTCCAGGCCCACCGCCCCCGGCAGCTCGATCCGCCGCACCGTCGCCGGGTCGAGCAACGCGAAGCCCTCGCCCATCCGGTGGCCGGCGATCGCCGCCTCGCTGCCCCGCCGCCCGCGCCACAGCCGCGACAGCCGCCAGCGCGCCGGCCCGATCCGCTGTGCCGTGCCGAACTGCAATATCTCCCCGCCGACCAGCGCCGCATTGCCGCCGCGGTCGAGCGCGGCGTCGTCGATCGTCTCCAGCGTCATCGCGTCGTGCAGCAGCTCGACCTCGATCGTTCCCGCCCGGTCCTCGATCATCGCGCTGGCGGGCGCGGGGGGCAGCGTCACGCGCCCGATCACCCCCGCCGCCGCCGTCTCGCCGATTTCGGTCCATCCGCCCGCATCGCTGCCGACCAGCAGCGTCGCCCGCCGCCAGCCCGGCGCCGTCCCGGCCGCGATCGCGCCGATCCACGGCGCGCCCTCGACGGTGTCCGACGGCAGTTCGACCAGCATCAGCCGCGTCGCGCCCGTCGCGACATCCGCCGCCAGCTGCGGCACCCCGATGGCGGGCGGCGCGGCCAGCGTGGCCGCGGCGATCCGCACCAGTTCCAGCGTGATCCGCATCGCCTCGATCCGGGTCCGGCGCACGCGCCACAGGCCCTCGCCATCGGACAGCGTCACCCGGTCGCCGGGCGCCACGTCGATCGCACGCCAGTCGAGCGCGACCGTCCGCACCTCGCCGGCCAGTGCGGCACGCGCGGCGATGTCGCCCGCGATCCCCGCTGCGACCCCGGCGGTCATCGCGGCCGGCAGCTCGATCCGCAGCATCCGCCGCGTTGCGCTCCCGCGCAGCACCTGCTGCACCCCCGCCTGATAATCGCGCGCGACGTCGTGATAGGCGAGCGCGAAGTCGGCGGGCGTGGCCGGCGGGCGCTGCCAGTCGGGCGCATCGCCCGGCAACACCGCGTCCGACAGCCGCCGCGCCGGCCCGCTCCCGCTGCGCAAGGTGACGTGATCCCCATCCACGGCATACCAGCCACCCAGCGGCTCGACCAACGCCTCGATCGCGTCGCGGCACCGCGCCCCGCTCGCCGCATAGCCGCCCAGCAGCGGCCCGCCCGCCTCCGCCACGATCGCGCCATTCCCGAGAGCCGCGACGATCGCCCCGGCGGCGACCGGGGCGGCATCGGCCTCCACCTCGAAGGTCAGCGACGGGATGCGGTTCCCGAAATCGGCCAGCGCCAAATCCTCGAACACCGCATAGGCGACACCGCGATACGCCGGCGCATCGGCCGCCCCGACGATGCTGCAGATCAGCGGATCGGCCGTCTGCGCCTCGTCGCCGGGATACCAGCGGAACCCGGTCCGCGTCTTCCAGTCGCCCGCCGCACCGCGCAACAGCTTGCCCTCGGCCCAGATCCGGCGGATGCCGCGGATCGGCCGCCCCGACAGCGCGACCGCGAACGACGCCGAATAGCTGTAGCGCGTCGTCCGCCCAGTTCCCTTGCCGCCGGTCGTGCTCGCCGCCTCGCGCAGGTCGGTGGCCCAGATCACCGTGCCCGCCACCCGCATCGTCCCGAACAGCTTCGGGATCTGCGCGCCATAGCTCGACAACTGCACCTGCAACTCGTTGAGCCTTGGCCCCTGCCGCGCGGGCGTCCCGAACACCGCGCCGTCGATCGCCCGTCCGGCCAGCCCGCCCAGCGCCGCGCCCACCGGCCCCGCCACCGCGCCGCCCAGCGTGGTCAACACCATCGTCGCCATGTCTATCCTCCCGATCGTCGCCACACCGCCAGCACCGGCCATCGCGGCGGCCCCGGCCGCTCGACCACCGCCCGCGCGACCGCATCGGCGTGGATCATGCCCCCGCCGGTCGACAGCGCGAGGTGCAGCTGCCCCGGCCCGCTCGCCAGCAGCAGCACGTCGCCCGCCGCCGCTGTTACCGCGTCCTCGAACCCATAACCCTTCAGCACCACCGCGATCCGCGCCGGATCGCCGCCCCGCGCCGGATAATCGCCCGGCACCGTGAGCCCATGCGCCCACGCCACCAGCCCGACACAGTCGAACCCGGTGTCGGGACAGCGCCCCTGCCGCCGGAACCGGCACCCGACCACGCTCCGCGCCCGCGCGACCGCGCTCATTCGCCGGGATAGCGCGTCAGCAGGTCGATGCCCGGCAGATGCGGCTCGCCCCGAAAGTTCGCGACATTCCCGAACCGGTCGCGGCACGTCGCCAGCGTCGCGTCGCACCCCTCGCTGATCTCGACCAGCGCGCCCGTGCCATCGAAGCGCGGCGGCTGTTCCAGCGTCACGCTTGTCCCGTCCGCCGCCACGATCATCGCCGCCAGCCCGCTGTTCGCGCCGCCGATCCAGCGGAGCCGCCCGCGCGCGAACCCCGCGCCCGCCGCCAGCAGCACCCGCGCGCCATCCTGCCCCGTCACCCTCGCCACCCGCCGCCGCGCCGCCATCGGCACGCGGCACCGCCGGTCGCCCAGCAGCGCGCGGCATCCGGGCGAGGTCGCCTCGACCACCGGCGCCTCCAGCCGCTCCTCCGCCCCCAGCAGCTCGGCGGCGAACCGCCCGCGCCGCAGCTCCACCGCCCCGATCCGCCCGCTGGCAATCGGCACCGGCGCACGCCCCACGTCCCAGTCCACCGCGAACACCACCACCCGCGCCCCGTCATAGCGCCCCGCCAGCAGGTCGCCCGCCGACACCGCTTCATGCGACAGCGCCCCCTCGACCGCCATCACCGGGGCGTCGAGCGTATCGTCGCGCACGATCGCCGAGGGCACCATTCCCGGCGCCGCGCGATACGGCAGCCCACCCACCACCACGTCGCGGTCGTGCGCGGTCAGCCCGATCGTCACCCCGTCACGCCGCTCGATCCGCCAGCACCACGTCAGCGTCGTCACCACGCTCATGCCTCGCGCACCTCGATCAGCGGCACGCTGGCGGCGATCCCCGCGCCATGCGTCGCGCGCGCCACCTGCAACCGGTCCTCGGCGAAGCGCACCGGCACATCGAACGCGAACCCCGCCGTCACCGCCACGCCAGCCGCCGGCGCGACGTCGAGCAGCACCACGCCGCCCGCACCGACCGCAAAGCCCTGCGTCTCCACGCCGCCGACGCCTACCCGAACGCTCCCCGCCACCGGGCGGGTGATCCGCCGCGCCATCGCGCCGTAGCGTTTCACCAGCGGGAACCGCGTCGTCACCCCGTCGCCGGTCCCGATCGCGACGTCGCCGAACCCCGGCGGGTCACCGGTCGCGTGGTCGAACGGGTCCCGCAACCGGAACGCCCGCGCCGGCCCCAGCCTTGCCCGAAAGAAATCGAGCAGGACGCCCACGTCGCGCTCCGACCGCACGCCCGGCCCGACATCATAGCGGGTGCGTGGTTCGGCCCAGTCGACATTGCGCATCTCCGCGCCGCCCGCCGCCACCGCGATCGCGGTCGACGTCTCGGGACAAACCTCGGCCTCCGCGCCCAGCGCCAGCGGAAAGCGCACATCGTCGAACGCATCCATGTCGCGCTCCTCCTCCCAATAGGTGAACCCGTCGCGCAGCACCTGCGGCAGCGCCCACACGAACGTCTCCGCCACGCCGCGCCCGCGCGCGACCTCCGCCGCGGCCGCGATCGCCGCCCATTGCCCGCGATCCTCGGGCCTGAGCACGAAGCCCGAGAAATAATGCTGTTCCGCTTGCCGGTAGCCGAGCCGCGCTCCCGCCGCCGCGACGCCCCGCGCGGTCGCCCCGGCATTGCCGGTCGCCGCCCAGTCATAATCCTCCAGCTGCAACACATCGAACGCCGGCCGGGCCCAGCCGAGCGGCAGGTTCGCGCGCTTCACCTCGGGACTTTCCGCATTCAGGATCGTCGGCAGATAGGCGAGCAGCAGCGCCTCCCCCGCCCCCGCCTCCCGTGCCGCCGCCACCAGCGCGGCGGTCGACGCGGCCAGCATCGCCCCCGCCCGGTCGAGCAATGCCCGCCTCGGCCCGTCCAGCACCCCGCGCACATCGTCGATCACCGGCAGGTCGCCGCCCAGGACGACACGCGCCGCATCGTCGTACAGGCAGATGCGATGATCGGTCGTCACCCACCACCATGGCTCGCCGACCTGGAACCGCCCTCGCCCGCCCGCCGCCCGCCCGATCCCCACGAACGCCCGCGCCACCGCCTGCAAATACGCCATCGCCCCCGCATGCGCCGGCGACAACAGCGTCGACGGCGGCACCCATCCGGTCAACGCGGGCGACCCGTCCGCCGCGCGCTGCTTCCAGTCGCCCCAGCAATGCGCGTCGAACAGTTCGTAGCTGAGCGACCAGACCGGATCATACCCCAACGCCCCGGCCCGCACCGCGAAGTCGCGATGCCACGCGGCGCATGGCCCGTTCAGCACGCTCCCGGCCAGCGACACGAACAGCCCGTCGCCCGACCGTTCGAGCCGGAAATAATGGCTCATGCCGACATAGTGGACGAGGGCACCACGATACCCCAGCCGCAGCGCATTGTGCAGCAGCCGTGCGGGCGTCAGGTGATAGCTGTCGTCATAGCCGCTCGCGATCCGCAGCCCATGTTCGGGCACCACCACGTCGCCGATCCCCAGCACCGATCCCGGCCCGTCGCACCGGATCGCCGACAGTTCGGCCCACCCCTCGACCGGCGCGTCCAGAAACCCGTCGCCCGCATCATAGTCGGGCGGCACCAGCGACACGAACATCCGGTCGACATCGCCCGCCCAGACCGGCACCGCCTCCCCGGGCAGCCGGTATCCGCCGACCACGGTCGCGAAATCGATCGCGATCTCGGCATCCTCGGGACTGCCGGTGGCATAGTTCCACAGCCGCACATACCATGCCCGCGCCACCCCCGCCGCATCGCGCCCCTCGATCGTCAGCACCGGCCCGTGGGTGGCATCCAGCGGCCGGATGCCCTGCGACCGCCACCGGAACCGCAAGCGGCAATCGCGATAGTCGCGCACCGTGTCGTAGCGCAGCAGCACATGATCGTGCCGGTCCTCCGATGCCCAGATCAGCCCGGCCAGATCGTCGCGCCGATAGAAGACGCAGGTTACCCGCAGCGCGTCCGGCGCGGTCGTCACCACCGACGCCATCATCGGTCGCGGGAAATCGACCGTCCAGTACACCGGATCGAAGCGCGACAGCACGCCCGCCTCCTGCACCGTTCGCCCCTCCGCCAGCCAATGTCCCATGGCCTAAGCCTCCATCAGCGCGGCCCGAACCGCGCGCGCGACCTGCCGGCCCGACTGTTGCAGTGCGCGTGGGCCATCGCCGCCGGATGCGTTAATCGTGATCGCCACCCGCACCTCACGCGCGCTTGCCGCCTGCGCCGCCACCACCTGTCCGCTGCTGGTCGGCACGAACAGCTCCGGCCCCCGCTCGCCGACCCAATAGGGCCGCGCCGGGCTGACCGGCCCGCCGGTCGCCCGTCCCGGCGCGCCGCCGACGATCTGCCCCAGCAACCCCGCCAGCCCGGTCGCGCCCCCGCCGGGCCGCACTGCGCCCAGCACCGCCGCCGCCGCGATCTCGCCCAGCACCTTGAGCGCGGTGTCGCGCAGATCGTCGAAGCTCAGCTTGCCAGTGCGGATCGCCCGCGCCAGCGTCGTTTCCACCGCCCGCCCGGCACGCTCGATCCCGCCGGCGAACGGCCCGTCGAGGCTCGCCTGCATCGTCGCCACATCCTGCGCGAACCCGGCGGTGTCGGCGCGCACGCGCACGACCAGCCGTTCGATTTCCTCATCCATCGGGAAAACGCTCCTTCAATCGGTCGATGGTGATCCGGTCGCAGGGGTCGGGCACATCGCCCCGCATCGCCTGCACCAGAGCGCCCAGCTCGGCGGGCGTGGCGCGCCAGAACGCCTCCGGCGCCCAGCCGAACGCCACCCCCGCCAGGCCACCCATCCGGGCGGCCGCCCCGGCAAAACTCATCGCCCCGCCAATATCTGCGCGATCAAAATTTTCAGCGCCGGGGTGGCCGCGGCGATCCCGCCCGCCGTCACCGCATCGGCGAAATCGTCCCGCGACATCGGCGCCGGATCGCGCAGGCAATGCCACAGCAACGCGACCAGCTCGCCCAACAGCAACCGCCCCGCCGCCGCCCGCTCGACCAGCGCGAACAGCGATCCCACCTCCCCCTCCGCCGCGACCAGCGCCGCAAAGCTCGGCCGCAGCACCAGCGCCTCGCCATGCACCCGGATCGTCGCTTCCCCGCGCACGGGGTTGGCGCTCGCGCTCATGCCGACACCACCGGGCCGGACGATTCCAGCGCCAGCGTGTAGTTGCGCTCGCCATTGTAGTCGCCGGCATAGTCCAGCCGCGTGACCAGGAACCGCCCGGTCATCGTCTCGCCGCTCTCGAAGCTCAGCCGATAATCGTCGATGACGCCGCCCAGCGCATTGTTCCGCAGCCGCACCTCCGCCGCCGATCCGGTGAACACGCCGGCCCCGCTGACGCTGACCGACCGCACGCCTGCCCCCGACAGCAATTCGCGCCACCCGCCCGAATCCTTGCTGGTGATCGCCACCGCCTCGCCATTGACGCTCAACTGCGTCGTCCGCAGCCCCGCGACCGTCGCATAGGCCACCGGCACCGCCCCGTTCCCGACCTTCAACAGGAACGCACTACCCTTCTCCGCCGCCATCGATGTTCTCCTGATTCCTGTGCGAAAATCGTCACCCCAGCGAAGGCTGGGGTCTCCCGCCGCATCCCACGACGCCCGCCAAACCCACCGAACCGCACCCCGGCGGAGGCCGGGGCCCAGTCGGAAGCCGCTGATGAAAGATCGAAACCACTCCCAACTGGACCCCGGCCTGCGCCGGGGTACGACTTGAAAAGCAGGCATCAGCTGCCCCCCCCCCGTCATTCCCGCGAAGGCGGGAATCCATTGACGCCGACGTGCGGGAAAGCACCGCAACCGCCGCGCCTGTGGATCCCCGCCTCCGCGGAATGACGGGGGCGACCACCGATCACCCCGCCAGCATCCGCACCCGGAACTCGACCGCCCCGACCCAGCCGTCGCCCTCCCGCAACACCCGGCTGCGCACGAAGGTCAGGCTTACCACCCGCCACCCCGGCAGCACGCCGGGCGCAGACAGCACCGCCACTTCCGCCGCCGCCGCCAGCCCCCGCAGCCGTTCCGGCACCTCCCCGCCGTCAAACAGCTGCACGACCACCCGCCCCTCGCGCCCGGCGGCATCCTTCGTGCCCCAGTCGGTCAGCACCGGCGTATCGACCACCACATAGGGGCGACTGCTGCGCACCGGCGGCGCATCGAACACGCTTGCCGTCGTCAGTACCGCCCGCAGCCGCGCGACCAGCATCGCCTGCAACACCGTCCCCGCGATCATCGCCCCCACCCCGCGATATCGTGCAGTCGCGGATCGGTGATCGTCCGCCGCGTGAGCCCGCGCCCCGACAGCATCACGCCGTCGCCGACGACCTCCGCTGCCACCCCTGGCACCTCGCGCGCCGCCGCAGCGACCCTGTCCCGCACGACGCCCGCGCGCCGTTCGCCGATCGCCTCCGCCCGCTCCACCGCCGCCCTCATCGCCGTGCCCCCGCCAGCCGCATCCGTCGCCACGGCCGCCACAGCGCTCCCACCGCCGCCGGCGGCGCGGCGCTCGCCGTCCGCGCGTCGAACAGGTGCGCGACCAGCAGCACGATCCCCTGCGCGACCGGCGCCGGCACCGCCTCCCACTCCGCCGCCAGCCCGGCGACGAACTGCACCGGCGCGGCCGACGCCATCCGCACCCATCCGATGCCGTCACCGTCGATATCGATCGCCTCGACCGGCGCTGTCGCGGTGATCGCGGTGACCGGCACCACCGGCAGCGCCCGCCACGCGTTAGCCCCCGCCATCATCGCCGTGTGCGGCCGCGCGATCAGCGCGGTGCCGGTATAAGCCTCGGCCAGCGCAAGCGCGCTTTCCGCCAGCCGCTCGATCACCGCATCCTCGGCATGGCCCGTGATCCGCAGGTGATCGCGCGCCGCCGCACACACCCCCGCGATCGCCGCCGCCGGAAAGGGCGCTGCGTTCATAAATCTCTCCTGTTTGATCCGCTCACGCGGATGGGGCGGCTCCGGCCCGCTCCCCCTCCCGACCACCCACAGCGTATCCTGATTGGGTGGTCGGGAGGGGGAGCGGGCTGGAGCCGTCACGGGCGGGGCTTCCCCCGCCCGTCAAATCAAGCCGCCGCGATCTTCAGCAGCTTGATCGCCTCCGAATTCATCACCGCCCCGCCGACACGCTTGGTGGCGTAAAAATGGACGAACGGCTTGTTCGAATACGGATCGCGCAGGATCTGCGTCTCCGCCCGCTCGGCGATCAGGTAGCCGGCCCGGAAGTTGCCGAACGCGATCGGCAACGTGCCGGCGGCGATGTCGGGCATGTCGTCCGCCTCGACCACCGGATAGCCCAGCAGCGTGTCGGGCTGCCCGCCGGTCAGCCCCGGCATCCACAGGAACGCGCCGTCCGCCGTCTTGAACTTGCGGATGCGGCCCGCGGTCTGCGCGTTCATCACCCAGCACGCACCCTGCCGGTAGCTCCCGCGCAACGCATGGACCAGGTCGATCAGCCGGTTCTCGGGATCGCTCCCGAAGTCCCCCGCCGCCCCGCTCGGCAGATATTGCAACGTCCCGAAGGCCCGCGTCGCGTCGCCGGTCACAGCATTGGGATAGCTCAGGAACCCGCGCGGCCGCCCCGCGCCGTTGCCGCTCACGAACGCCTGCCCCTCGGCCCGGGCAAACTCGCTCGCGATCTCGTCAGCCAGCCACGCCTCGACATCGAACGCGGCATCGTCGAGCATCGCTTGGCTCGCCGCCGGATTGGCGTACAGCTCGCCCATCGGCGGCGCGATCTCGTTGAAGGTCGGCGTCGCCGTCTCCGGCCGCGCGCCCGCCTCGCTCGCCCAGCCCGACGGCGTCGCCCCGCTCGTCACCAGCTTGCGATACCCCGCCGATCCCACGCTCACCACCTGCGCGATGCCGCGGATCGGGCTGGCGTTCTTCAGCGTCGCGCCGATCATCGCATCGATCTCGCGCGGCACGGCATAGCCACCGCCCGCATCGCTGGTTCCCGCGACCGCCTTGGTCTCCACGGTCGCCCCGCTGCGCACGAACGCGCCGAAACCGCTCGCCAGCCCCGCCGCACTCAGCATCGGCCGGCCCCCGCCTGCCGCCACACCCGAAA
The DNA here is from genome assembly GCA_003946805.1 of Bacillus sp. 2B10. GTDB lineage: Bacteria > Pseudomonadota > Alphaproteobacteria > Sphingomonadales > Sphingomonadaceae > Sphingomonas. Next base: position 104,182 of record RPSH01000010.1, read on the forward strand.
AACTCCCGCCAGCGTCTCGATCGTCATCCTCGTCGTCCCCATGAAAAAGGGGGCGCCGCACGCTCGCGACACCCCCGTTGTGGAAAGTTTGTCCGGTCGCGCGACGGCCTAACCGTCCTCGACCGCATGGATCCTGGCCAGCGGCTGCATCGGCTGCGCGACCACGCTCACCTCGATCAGCTCGGCGGCGGCGATCGTCCGCCACGCCCCCTGCCGCACGCTGGTCGCACGATAGCCGAACGACAGCCCGCCCAGCGCCCCGCTGCGCACCAGCCGTGCCACGTGCGGCGCCTCGATCCGCCCGATCACGCCCAGCCCGCGCGCATCCTCGCCCAGCCACTCGACCGTCCCGATCGGGTCGCCGCGATGCTGCCACAACAGCGGCACCGCGCGCCCCGCCACCAGCGCACCCGGCAGCACGACATCGCCGCCCCGGTCCGCCCGCCCGAAGATCGCGGCGTAGCCGGCGAACCTCACCGCGCCCATTCGGGCCACCCGGTCCTGACCGCGATCCCCACCAGCAGCAGCGCGAACGCCATCCGCATCACCCACGCCAGCGCCGCGCGCATCGCCGACCGCTTGGCATCGCGCCACGCCTTCAGCAGCTCGCGCAGTTCCTGCACGTCTCCCGCCGCCGCCGCATCCGACAGCCCGATCCGCGCCATCGCCCGCGCCGCGCCCAGTTCGCCCGCCTCCTCCGCGATCGCCCGCAGCGTCTGCAGGTCGGCGCCATCGTCCGCCGCCTGCCCCATCAGCTGCGCCAGCAGCCCCGTGTCGCCCATGCCTTGTCTCCTGCTTGTCGCCGCGCTAGCCCGGCCCCCGTGAGACCGCGCCTCCGCATCATCGCCGCCGCCTTCGGCGCAGCCCTGCTCGCCTTCACCTTCGCGCTGCCGTTCCTGAAGGGGAAACGCTGCCTCGACGCCGGCGGCCGGTTCGACCGCATGACGCTGGCGTGCGAAGCGCCGCCCGTCCCCGAAGCCGTTCGTCCTGAGTAGCCCCTGAGCCTGTCGAAGCGGCGTATCGAAGGACCGCCACGGATGCTTCGATACGGGCTTTCGACAAGCTCAATCCCTACTCAGCACGAACGGGAGTATCTGGACCGATCCCCACCAACCCCCGCTTCTCCTC
>RPSH01000099.1 GCA_003946805.1 Bacillus sp. 2B10
GATTAGCTGGATATATTGTAGACGCGGAAGCATACTTAGGTCCAGAAGACGAGGCCGCCCATAGCTATGGTGTAAGAAGAACACCACGTGTGCGGGCAATGTATGAAAAACCAGGTACAATCTACCTTTACACGATGCATACTCATCGGATTTTGAACATCATCACTCAGCCAGAAGGGATTCCTCAAGGAGTAATGATACGTGCAATTGAACCAGCTACAATGATTGAACAAATGAGTAAAAATCGTGGTGGAAAAACTGGTCCAGATATCAGCAACGGTCCTGGAAAATTAGTGGAAGCATTAGCAATTCCTCAAGAACTCTACGGACAATCTATAGCAGATAGTTCATTACGTTTAGTTTTTGAGAAAAAGAAGATACCAAAAAAAATCGATGCTTTGCCTAGGATCGGTATCCCGAACAAAGGAGAATGGACAGAAAAGCCGTTGCGTTTTGTTGTGTCTGGCAATCCATATAT
>RPSH01000100.1 GCA_003946805.1 Bacillus sp. 2B10
ATATTTGAAATTACGATCGCATAAAGAAATTGTTTTTGTCAATTACTTCGGGAGAATGTTGAAAAATCTGCTGAGTGTCTGTCCTAAGATTTCTGTTTTTTCTAATGTTTGCCTGTGTTCCATTGCTTCCTCTAAATCGATTGGTCCTAATTGAATGCTTAAGACAATGGGGAGAAAATCAGAGAGTCCTTCCAGCTTTTGGTCTCTACTTCCGCAAATAGCGATTATTGGTTTTCGATATTTTTTTGCAAGCACTGCTACGCCATATGGAACTTTTCCGTGGATTGTTTGCTGATCAATTCGCCCTTCTCCTGTAATGATGACATCCGCTTGTTCGATCTGTTTTTCTAATCCAGTGATTTGGCTGACCAACTCAAAACCAGAGACCATCTGCGCTCCTAACAAAAAAAGGGCTCCGCCAATACCGCCTGCTGCTCCGCTTCCTGGGATGTCATCTAAATCCACCTCCCAAACAT
>RPSH01000101.1 GCA_003946805.1 Bacillus sp. 2B10
CCCTTCTACTATTTGTTGGCAGAAGTCTTATGTGGTGGTCTTTTTATCTGGTTCTTTACTTTTTCTTCCGCAAGAAATTTTTCGACGTTCATTTGGGTGCTTTCGGCTTTGCTATTTTCGTTGATGGACTTGTTTTACTTCATGGTCCATTCTCACACGCTATTCTGCTCCTGGGCTGTCTTATGGATTTTTTGGTTGCAGGCCGGCGTTTTCCAATGGCACAGTATGTCGTTAACGTTCATCGTAGGCGCTGCATGCCTTCGCTATGGTCAATCCTATCTCGGTGCTGGCGATACTCTGTTGGTGCTTTCTTGGAGTGGGGGCTTGCCTCTGGAAGAGTTGCTTCGGGTCTTGTTTCTGGCTAGCCTGTTTGGAATATCTTTTTTTTCTGTTTACTTTATCTGTCATAAAAAAAAGTTGGAAAAGCTGCCTTTCATTCCTTTTTTGAGTAGTGCCCTGCTGATCGTCCTTC
>RPSH01000102.1 GCA_003946805.1 Bacillus sp. 2B10
CAATAGTTTCACAAAAATCTTAACAGACAAACAGAAAGGGGAATGTTAATATGAAAAAATTTTCAATCACGATTGCCGGCGGAGGGAGTACATTTACTCCTGGAATTGTTTTGATGCTTTTGAAACATCTGGATAGATTTCCTATCCGGCAAATCAAATTTTATGACAATCTGGAGGAAAGACAAACACGTATTGCTTCTGCGTGTGAGATTTTATTGAAGGAAAGAGCACCAGATATTTTATTTACAGCCACTACTGATCCAGAAACAGCATTCACTGATGTTGATTTTGTTATGGCACATATTCGTGTTGGCTTATATGCGATGCGGGAAAAAGACGAAAAAATTCCGTTGAAGTATGGGGTAGTTGGTCAGGAAACTTGTGGACCTGGCGGAATTGCTTATGGGATGCGTTCAATTGGCGGTGTTTTAGAGTTGATAGATTATATGGAAAAATATTCACCAAATG
>RPSH01000103.1 GCA_003946805.1 Bacillus sp. 2B10
CTTAAAATGCCTGAAATGGCTCATTAGGGAGATTTTGGGGAGGTGATTTAAATGGCTAAATTAAGTATAGATGAATTAGATTTATCTGTTACGTTGCGTGAGGTTATACGTGAAACGGCTGCAAAAGAGGGTAAGCAACAAGCTTTTCAGTTTATCGAAGAATACAAGAAAAAGCTACTGCTTCCTCGCTTTATGAATTATAAGCAAGCAGCTAAGTATATGAATACAAGCTACAATACACTGAAATACAATTTCATTGAGAAACAAGGATTAAAGGTCATATTGATGGATGGCTATGAAAAAATTGATCAGCGAGATGCTGACGAGTTTTTAGAGAAACACAAGAAATAAAAAATCCAAGCGTGGGGCGAGGAACATCTCATCAAACTGAGGGCACATAATTGGAAGTCGTAGAAGTCAAGCAGTTGTTGTTAATGAATTATATTCTAGGAGGATTCAGTATGCAAG
>RPSH01000104.1 GCA_003946805.1 Bacillus sp. 2B10
ATACAAATGTCGCAGGAGGGAATTTTTCCTTTAAAACCACTGATGATCAAGGAAAAGACTACATTATCATGACACCGACCATGATGTCAGAAGCCTATCTTGGAGAGATTTCTCCTGCACAAGTTCTAGTAGTAGAACCAAGAACGCGTAGAATCGTTGATGGAGTCGGTCATTTAACTCGTGAAATCAATATGCATGAAGCGATGTACGAGACTAATCCAGCAATCAAAGCTGTCTTGCATGCACATGCGCCTAATGCAATGTTCTGGGCGACTACTGGGTTGCCTATGCCTAATTTGACAGAAGCCACAGCTAAAGTAAAAGAGATTCCTGTCATGGACTTTGAGCCTAATTGCTCTGAAGAACTTGCTGAATTGACAAGCGATTATGTAAAAACACATGATTTAGAGTTGCCCCATATGTTATTACTCAATTCACATGGCGTATTGATCAACACAGGTGGAGAA
>RPSH01000105.1 GCA_003946805.1 Bacillus sp. 2B10
CGACTTCGGAAGAATGTAAAAATAGTTTTTTGAAGAGTTTTCCAGAGCTGCATAACAAGATATATGTTTTACAGAATAGTACGCTTGTTGAAGATGTGAAGAACAAAGCGCGTAATGGCAGAGCTCAAGAATTTGAAATAAAAAAAGATGGTCTAAAGATATTGTCTGTTGGAAGAGTGACAAAACAGAAGGCATTTCATCTAGCTATAGATGCAGCTGCAGAATTGAAACGTAGGGGAATTGATTTTGTGTGGTTGATAATAGGAGAAGGTGAAGACCGTGCAAAATTAGAAGGGATTATAAAAAAATATAAATTAGAGAATCAAGTCTTACTTCCTGGAATTAAAGAAAATCCTTATTGTTATATAGCTCAATGTGATGTTTTTGTCCAGACATCTATTTATGAAGGAAAATCTATTGTATTAGATGAAGCTAAAGTACTGGAAAAGCCAATTGTTGTTACGGAC
>RPSH01000106.1 GCA_003946805.1 Bacillus sp. 2B10
ATAAATTTTTGGATGATGTCGTCATTTCCGATTGCTTCGATTGTGACTGAGCCGTCGTCTTCGTTTTTTACCGTTCCGGTCACGCCTAACTGATCAGCAACCATCTTGGTCATATAGCGAAATCCCACGCCCTGGACACGTCCTTGGACATTCATTTTAACTTTGCGCATGTTCGTCACCTTTCTTTCCTGTTTTATACATCAATGATACCGATTTTTTTAGGATGAAACAAGCTCAAGCACCTATTCCATGATATAATCAGGTGAGGTGAGGAATGTGAAAGAGATCCAATCAGCAAAAAATCCAAGAATCAAAGAATTAAAAAAACTACATAAAAAGAAATACAGAGAAGAAAAGGCAGAATATCTTTTGGAAGGGTTCCATCTGATCGAAGAAGCTGCGTCGTCTAATGCAGAAATAAAAGAACTTTTTGTGACACAGAGAGGTATGAAAGAATGGGGAG
>RPSH01000107.1 GCA_003946805.1 Bacillus sp. 2B10
GGAAAGCACGAAGCTCAAACTAAAAAAAGGTGGATGCAAAGATGAATTTAAAACAATTAGCTGGCATTGAAGCCGCGAAATTCGTAAAGGACGGGATGATCGTTGGTCTCGGGACCGGTTCAACCGCCTATTATATGGTAGAAGAGATTGGTCGCCGCATGCGTGAAGAAGGATTACGTATCACAGGAGTCACTACTTCAAATGCGACAAAAGAACAAGCGGAAAAATTAGGAATACCGCTAAAGAGTATCGACGAAGTCCCAGTAGTCGATCTGACGATAGATGGTGCTGATGAAATCAGTGCTGATTTTCAAGGAATAAAAGGCGGCGGTGCTGCTTTGCTTTTCGAGAAAATAGTTGCTACGTACTCAAAAGAAACGATTTGGATCGTTGATTCTTCTAAATTAGTCCATAAACTCGGGAAGTTCCCACTCCCAGTTGAAGTCATCCCTTATGGCTCC